>NZ_PTRF01000014.1:0-129347 GCF_002965705.1 Escherichia sp. MOD1-EC6842
CAGAAGTGAAACGCCGTAGCGCCGATGGTAGTGTGGGGTCTCCCCATGCGAGAGTAGGGAACTGCCAGGCATCAAATTTAGCGTGCTGATATGGCTCAGTTGGTAGAGCGCACCCTTGGTAAGGGTGAGGTCCCCAGTTCGACTCTGGGTATCAGCACCACTTTTTAGGTTAAAGTTCGGCAGATTAGAAAAGAATTTGTCTGGCGGCAGTAGCGCGGTGGTCCCACCTGACCCCATGCCGAACTCAGAAGTGAAACGCCGTAGCGCCGATGGTAGTGTGGGGTCTCCCCATGCGAGAGTAGGGAACTGCCAGGCATCAAATAAAACAAAAGGCTCAGTCGGAAGACTGGGCCTTTTGTTTTATCTGTTGTTTGTCGGTGAACACTCTCCTGAGCAGGACAAATCCGCCGGGAGCGGATTTGAACGTTGCGAAGCAACGGCCCGGAGGGTGGCGGGCAGGACGCCCGCCATAAACTGCCAGACATCAAATCAAGCAAAAAGGCCATCCTTTCGGATGGCCTTTTTGCTTTTCGAACTAACATTCAATTAATGGATTACCTGCGATAAAAATGCCCTAGTACGCTCTGATTTAGGATGCGCAAAAAACTCATCTGGTGCAGCTTGTTCCACTATCTCTCCGCGATCCATAAAAATCACCCGGTCAGCGACGGTTCGCGCAAATCCCATCTCATGCGTTACGCACAACATCGTCATACCCGATTGCGCCAGCCCAATCATCGTATCCAGTACTTCTTTTACCATCTCCGGATCGAGCGCGGATGTTGGTTCATCAAACAGCATAATCTTGGGCTTCATACAAAGTGAACGTGCTATAGCAACGCGTTGCTGCTGACCACCGGAGATCTGTCCGGGAAACTTCTGTGCATGTTCGGCAATTCTCACCCGCTCAAGGTAATGCATCGCCAGAGCTTCAGCCTCTTTCTTTGGCATCTTGCGTACCCAAATAGGTGCAAGGGTACAGTTCTGTAAAACGGTCAGATGTGGGAAAAGATTAAAATGCTGAAAGACCATTCCCACTTCCTGTCTGACACGCTCAATATTGCGGATATCTTCGTTAAGTTCGATCCCATCCACCACGATCCGTCCCTGTTGATGTTCTTCCAGATGATTAATACAACGAATGGTTGTCGATTTCCCGGAACCAGATGGGCCACACAGAACGATTCGTTCTCCCGGTTGCACGGTTAAATTTATATTTTTCAGTACATGGAATTGCCCATACCACTTGTTAACATTTTCAAGCGTAATCATCGCGTTAGCAGGTTGCAGTAAAATTTGGCTCATAGTGTCCTCAATGCGGTGTACGCCCGGTGTTAAAACGTTTTTCCAGATGCTGGCTATAACGTGACATGCTGAAACAGAAGATCCAGTAGATCAGCGCGGCGAAAACATACCCTTCCGTCGACATACCCAACCAGGCGGGATCAACGGTTGCCTGCTGAACGCTACTGAAAAGATCGAACAACCCGATGATGATCACCAGGCTGGTATCTTTGAAGAGTGCGATGATGGTATTTACCAGCCCAGGGATTACCAGCTTCAACGCCTGTGGCAGAATAACCAGCCCCTGAGTTTTCCAGTAACCCAACGCCAGTGATTCCGCCGCTTCATATTGCCCTTTAGGCAGTGCCTGTAATCCGCCTCGCACGACTTCCGCAACATATGCTGACTGAAACAGGATCACGCCAACCAGCGCGCGGATCAGTTTGTCGATACTGGTGCCTTCTGCCATAAACAGCGGCAGCATGACCGAAGACATAAACAAGACGGTGATTAGCGGTACGCCGCGCCAGAACTCGATAAAAATGACTGATAAGATACGCACAATCGGCATATGGGAGCGGCGACCTAACGCCAGTAAGATCCCCCACGGCAGCGCCCCCGCAATTCCAACTGATGCAATAATTAAAGTTAGCGTCAGCCCGCCCCATTGCCGGGTTTCAACCCGCTCAAGACCAAGAAAACCGCCATACATCAGCCACCAGACGATAAGTGGATAAATCACCGCCCAGACCGCAATATAGCGACCGCGATGTGGGAATATTTTCCAGAACATCGGCGCAATCGAAACCAGGCCAATCAGTAATGCCAGATTAATTCGCCAGCGTTGGTCGTGTGGGTAAAGCCCATACATAAATTGACCAAATCGTTCGTGGATGAAAACCCAACAGGCACCGGCTTTTGTGCAGTCGGCACGCGTTGAGCCAACCCAGTTAGCCTGCAAAAATGCCCAGTTCAGCAACGGTGGAATCAATTCCCACATCAACCACAAGCAGCCAATAGTCAGCAGGCTATTGCCCCAGCTGGAGAACAGATTTTTTCGCACCCACACCATAGCGCGGCTTGAGTTATGGCTCGCCGGGCGCGGGGGATGAGCCAGTAATACTTTTGTCATCATGACTCCTTAGCGTTCAACGATCGCGATGCGGCGGTTATAGATATTCATCAGCAGCGAGATAGTCAGGCTGATAATCAGATATACCGACATGGTCATGGCTATCGTTTCGATGGCTTGCCCCGTCTGGTTCAGCACGGTGCCAGCAAACAGCGAAACCATATCCGGATAGCCAATAGCGGCGGCAAGAGAGGAGTTTTTGACGATGTTGAGATACTGGCTGGTAAGTGGTGGAATAATCACCCGCAGCGCCTGGGGAATAATCACCTGGCGTAGCGTAACCGGGTTGGGTAATCCCAGCGAGCGGGCAGCTTCATGTTGACCATAAGGCACTGCCTGAATCCCGGCGCGGATAATCTCAGCGATAAATGCAGAGGTATAAACTGAAAGAGCCAGCGTTAAGGCTGCCAGTTCGGGTATGAGAACCATACCGCCACGGAAGTTAAACCCTTGTAGCGCCGGGATATTCCAGTGCACTGCTGCACCGAAAAGCCAGTGTGCCAGTAAAGGCAAACCAATGATCAACCCAACGGCGACAGGCCAGGTTCGGCGCAGTTGTCCGGTCTTTATCTGGTGTGTTTTATTAAAGCGGAATAGCCTAACAGAAAGGGCTATAGCCATAACAACAGCCAGGATAAATGCAAGAAACCCATCTCCCAGCTGCGGTGACGGAATATAAAGCCCACGATTGCTCAAAAAGATCAGATCTAACGCACTCACCGCCTGGCGTGGTCCGGGTAAATTGCGCAACACGGCAAAATACCAGAAGAAGATTTGCAGCAGCGGCGGAATATTACGGAAGATCTCAATATAAATAGTGGAAAGCTTTCGTAGTAGCCAGTTATCCGAAAGTCTCGCCAGACCGATAAAGAAGCCCAGAACAGAAGCGAACACAATACACAATGCTGAAACCAGTAACGTGTTGAGTAAGCCAACAATAAAAACGCGTCCGTAGGTATCGCCCTGCTGGTAATCGATCAAATGCTGGACGATACCGAAGCCAGCGCCGCGATCCAGGAAGGCAAAACCTGAAGTAATGCCGCGATTACTGAGATTCGTTACGGTGTTATGGAATAGCCAGCCTACAATGCCGACGACGGCGACAACGGCAAGGATCTGGAAAAGCCAGGCGCGCACTGTAGGATTGGCAAATGAAAGTGAACCTTTAACGGTTGTGCGGCGATGAGACATAGGAACCTCGGAAACCATAACGCTAAAGAGAGCGCCGCCGTGGCGACGCTCGTTACCTCATATCGACTTAACGCACGGGCGACGCATACTGAATACCTCCGTTGTTCCAGAGATTATTTTGCCCACGTTTAATTTTCAGCGGGCTTTCTGAACCTACGTTACGCTCAAAAATTTCCGAGTAGTTACCCACCTGTTTGATGATGTTGTAAGCCCATTTATTATCCAGCTTCAGATCCTTGCCGTAATCGCCCTCTTTACCCAGTAGATGCGCCATATCAGGCGTTGCCGGATTCGCCGCTTTTTCATCGACGTTCTGGGAATTGATGCCCATCTCTTCAGCATTCAGCATGGCGAAAAGCGTCCAGCGTACAATTGAGAACCATTCGTCATCTCCACGGCGGACTACCGGCCCAAGCGGTTCTTTAGAGATAACTTCTGGCAGCACGATCCATTCGGCAGGGTTGCTTAATTTGATTCGCAATGCATACAGTTGTGACTGATCCGAGGCCAGCGTATCGCAGCGACCAGATTCCAGTGCCTTCGCGGATTCGTCAGAGCGATCGAAGGTCACGGGCGTGTACTTCATTTTGTTCGCCTTGAAGTAATCGGCGACGTTGAGCTCGGTGTCTGTACCAGCCTGAATACAGACCGTTGCACCGTCCAGCTCTTTCGCGCTTTTTAGCCCCGCTTTATCGTGCGTCAGGAAACCAATGCCATCGTAATAAGTGACACCAGTAAATGCCATTCCCATGCCTGCGTCACGAGATGAAGTCCAGGTTGTATTACGAGAGAGTAAATCCACTTCGCCAGATTGCAATGCAGTGAAACGCTCTTTTGCAGTGAGCGGGGTGTATTTCACTTTTGTATCATCGCCAAATACAGCGGCGGCGACGCCACGACAAACATCAACATCAATACCAGAAAACTTACCGTCAGCATCGGCATAAGAGAATCCAGGCAATCCGTCACTGATCCCGCATTGCACAAAACCTTTTTTCTTTACAGCATCGAGTGTCGCGCCAGCCTGTGCCTGATTTGCAACGGCAAGCAGCACGCTGGCGGCAGCCAGTGTGGCTATCATCATCTTTTTCATAATGCTTCCTGTGAGGCGAAAATTATCGTTATAGGACGTTTGGGAAACGCCTTTTACCTGTCTGTGGCCATCCTCTTATAAGCAAAAGTAGTGCCAGCTTTTGCGCACGATTTCGCGTCGCAATAAGCTGAGTGTAGACAGGAAATAATAAAAACAGCGCCCCGCAATGGTGCGAAAATGAAACATGCGCCACATTTTGGCGCAAAATATTTACTCGTATTTTGCTAAGCAGAATAATGATTATTGGCGTGAGTATCGGTGGGGAGGATGTGATTAAAAAATAAATTAATGCGTTATTTCGACATTGAGATAATGCTGCGAGATAAAATGCTTAATTAAAATGGGATTAGCCAGCGAAATATAGCGGTGTTTAACGTATTGGTAGATTCTGTATCGTTAAACAGAGCGCGAAAGTCCGCGCTCTGTTCAGTTATTTTGACAGAGCAATGATCCCCATCGTAAGGCCGGCGACAGCCGCTGCTCCGCCAGCAATAGCCCCGGCAGTTTCCCAGTTATCCTGTGTTGTACCTTTCATACAGGTATTGGTGTGAACCAGGCGTCCCTGATCGTCATAAACCGGAACGCAGGGGGAATCGTGAGCACAGCCCGCCAGCAATGCAGTGAGCAATGCCACAGGAATTAATCTTTTCATGGTGTTACCTCAGTAATAACGCTAACGCTTAATAAGTTAACTCTCTTATTAACGAGCTGAGTGCCATTTTATCACTGGAGGTTATAAATCTTGCGGAATGAATAATGACAAATTATGTGAATTGTAAAAATAGTGAAGGGAACATGGGCTACGAAAAGTTTTTAAAGAGTGAGCAGAAGTTTATCTTATTAATTTTTATGGTTTTCACTAAAAATAATAAAGGCGCCCGAAAGCGCCTTTATGTTTCTGATTTACCCTTTAAAGCAACGGCGGATCACGACAAAGAACACCGGTACGAAGAAAATAGCCAGCAATGTTGCAGAGACCATTCCGCCCATTACACCGATACCCACTGCGTTCTGCGCACCACTGCCGGCACCATTACTGATAGCCAGTGGTAATACGCCGAGAATAAAGGCGAGAGAGGTCATCAGGATAGGACGCAGGCGCATACGTACTGCCATCAGCGTCGCTTCGACAACACCTTTTCCCTCTTTCTCCATCAGATCCTTAGCGAACTCAACAATCAATATGGCGTTTTTGGCCGACAAGCCAATTGTCGTTAACAAACCCACCATAAAGTAAACGTCATTTTTTTGATTAAAGATTGTCGCTGCCAGCAGCACGCCGACAATCCCTAACGGCACGACCAACATAACCGATACAGGTATTGACCAGCTTTCATAGAGCGCAGCAAGGCACAGGAAAACAACCACGAAGGAGATTGCCACCAAAGCAGGAGCCTGGTTGCCCGATAAGCGTTCCTGATACGACATACCTGTCCAGTCATAACCAATGCCTGCCGGTAATTTTGACGCAAGGTTTTCCATCAACGCCATGGCATCGCCGGAACTGGTTCCTGGCGCAGCTTCCCCCTGAATCTCCATTGACGGCAGACCGTTGTAGCGTTCCAGTCGTGGAGAACCATACACCCAATGTGAAGTGGTAAAGGAAGAGAATGGCACCATTTCACCATTGGCGCTGCGGACGTAAAGTTTATCGACATCTTCTGGCAGCATACGGAATTTGGCATCCGCCTGAACATAAACCTTTTTCACACGGCCACGGTCGATGAAGTCGTTAACATAAGTCCCACCCAACGCCGTAGAAATGGTCTGATTGATGTCAGAAAGCGAAACGCCTAATGCCTGCGCCTTTTCCTGGTCAACTTCAAGTTTGAATTGCGCGGTATCTTCCAGGCCATTAGGGCGCACACTGACTAAGCTGCCAGGATGTTGCGCCGCCATGCCAAGCAGCTGGTTACGAGCCTGGGTTAGGGCATCGTGACCCAGCCCTGCCTGATCAATTAACTCAAAGTCAAAACCCGTTGCCGTGCCCAGTTCAACAATAGCAGGCATATTAAACGGAATGACAAAACCGTCGCGGATCTTACCCAATTCCATTTTGGCGCGATGGATAACCGCTTCCGCGCTGTTTTCCTCACCACTACGTTCTTCCCATGGTTTCAGGCTGACGAAGGCCATCCCGGCGTTTTGCGCCTGGCCGCTGAAGCTAAACCCGTTAACCGTAAAGACACTTTCAACGTTTGCTTTTTCATTGTGCAGGTAGTAATCCGTCACCTGATCCAACACTTTTTGCGTCCGCTCTTGCGTCGCGCCAGCGGGTAGCTGAATCATGGTCAGAAAGACACCCTGGTCTTCTTCTGGCAAGAAAGAAGAGGGGAGACGTAAAAACAACACCACCATTCCGGCAACTATTAGCGCATAGATCAGTAAATATCGTCCTGTGGAACCGAGGATTTTGCCGACGCTGTTGGTGTAGTGATTAACGCTATGATCGAAGGTGGTATTAAACCAGCCGAAGAAACCGCCCTTATTTTCGTGATGCTCAGCAGAGACGGGTTTGAGCAGCGTTGCACATAACGCCGGGGTGAGAATCAATGCCACCAGAACAGAAAGCGCCATTGCCGAAACGATGGTGATAGAGAACTGGCGATAAATTGCCCCGGTAGAGCCGCCGAAGAATGCCATCGGAATAAATACCGCTGACAGCACCATCGCGATACCCACCAGTGCGCCCTGAATTTGCGACATTGATTTTTCCGTCGCTTCTTTTGGCGGGAGCTTATCCTCCATCATTACGCGCTCGACGTTCTCCACCACCACTATCGCATCATCGACGAGCAGCCCAATAGCAAGCACCATCCCGAACATCGTTAGTGTGTTGATGGAGTAACCAAAAGCGGCGAGGATGGCAAACGTCCCTAACAACACCACGGGCACAGCAATGGTGGGGATCAGCGTTGCTCGCATATTCTGCAAGAACAGATACATCACCAGGAATACCAGCATAATGGCTTCGAACAGCGTTTTTACCACTTCGTGAATAGAAAGCTGGACGAATGGCGTGGTGTCATAAGGGTAGAGAACCTTCATTCCCTGCGGGAAGAATGGCTGTAATTCCGCCAGTTTTGCCTTGATGGCTTTTGCGGTATCGAGAGCGTTCGCACCGGTTGCCAGCTTAATACCCAGGCCCGCCGCCGGTTTACCGTTGATGCGAGCGATAACGTTATAGTTTTCACCGCCAAGTTCAACCCGTGCGACATCTTTCAGGCGCACAACCGAACCGTCGCTGTTCACGCGCAGGGTAACTTTGCCGAACTCTTCCGGATTTTTTAACCGCGTCTGAGCAATAATTGAGGCGTTCAACTGTTGCCCTGGTAAAGCAGGCGTTCCGCCCAACTGTCCGGCAGCAATCTGATCGTTCTGCACTTTCAACTGGTTAATTACATCAACCGGTGTCAGCTTATATTTGTTCAGCAGATCGGCGTCCAGCCAGATACGCATCGCATACTGTGCGCCAAAGAGTTGCACGTCACCAACGCCATTCAGGCGGCTAAGCGTATCTTTAACGTTAGAGGCCACATAGTCCGAGATATCGTCCTGTGTGGTGTCTGGGTTATCAGAGACAAAGCCCGCCACCATGAGATAGCTGCTACTGGACTTTTCAACGCTGATCCCCTGCTGTTGAACTTCCTGCGGCAGCAACGGCGTAGCGAGCTGGAGTTTGTTCTGCACCTGCACTTGCGCGATATCTGGATCGGTTCCGGACTGGAAGGTGAGGGTAATTGTCACGCTACCGGCGGAATCGCTGGTCGAGGACATATACATCAGGTTATCGATACCATTCATATTCTGTTCGATAACCTGCGTCACCGTATCCTGTACGGTCTGCGCATCAGCGCCCGGATAGTTTGCCGAAACAGAAACCGCAGGCGGCGCAATGGTTGGGTACTGGGCGACGGGCAATTGTAGGATCGCCAGTGCGCCCGCCATCATCAGAATAATGGCCAGCACCCATGCAAATATCGGTCGTCGAATAAAAAAGTTTGCCATGTCAGATTGCCTTACTTCGATGCAGTATCTGCGGGGGTATCGGTAGTGGCTTTAACCTGCTCTCCCGGGCGCGCTTTTTGCAGGCCGCTGACAATGACTTGATCGCCATATTTCAGCCCTTCGCTAATCAACCATTTATCGCCAATCGCCTGGCTGGCAACGACAGGACGCGCTTCAACCTGACTTTTATCGTTAACAATCAGCACGGTTGCGTCACCACGCGGTGTGCGGCTAACGCCTTGTTGCGGGATAAGAATGGCATCGGGTTGTACACCTTCATTAATCCGTGCGCGCACAAACATACCCGGCAAAAGCGTATGTTGTGGGTTAGGGAAGACGGCACGTAGGGTTATGGAGCCGGTGCTTTCATCAACGGTCACATCGGAGAATTGCAGTGTGCCTTTCAGGGGATAGGTTTGACCGTTTTCCATGACCAACTCTACGTTGCTGGTGGCGTTTTCCTTATGCAAATTCCCTTGCACTACGGACTGCTTCAGCCTTATAAAATCGTTGCTGGATTGGGTAACATCGACGTAGATAGGATCGAGCTGCTGGACAGTTGCCAGTTCGGTCGTTTGCCCGTTAGTGACGAGCGCACCTTCGGTCACAGTAGATTTGCCGATACGTCCGCTAATTGGCGCAGTCACTTTGGTATAAGCGAGATTGATTCGGGCGCTTTCGACGGTGGCTTTTGCCGCAATCACGGCGGCATCGGCCTGGCGAGCATCAGCAATGGCTTGATCGTACTCCTGCTGGCTAATGTATTTCGTTCCCACGAGTGGAACGTAACGTTTTACCGTCAAATGCGCGATGGCGGCGGCGGCTTCACTTTTCGCCAGTTCGCCCTTCGCGCTGTCATAACTTGCCTGATAGGTCGCTGGATCGATCTGGTACAGGGACTGTCCTGCCAGCACATCGCTACCTTCAGTGAAATTACGATTCAGTACGATCCCACTAACCTGTGGGCGAACTTCAGCGATACGGAAAGCGTTGGTGCGGCCTGGTAATTCAGTCTTAACTTCTAGCGGGGCCGTTTTCACAACATGAACGGTAACCTGCGGTTCACCGACGTGAGCTTTCTCTTCTCCCTTATCGTTACAACCTGCGATTAAAGCAGCGGAGAACAGGATAAAGGAGGGCAGGAGGAAAAACCTGGCATGTTTCGTCATTACTATTCCTCAAAAAACCAAAAGCGCGTTATTTACCCGAAAAGGCAACGCGTTAACTCGCAGAAAGAAAAATACAGTTCGCTATCCTACAAATTATCATTCGTCGATGTAAGGAATAGTTATGAATACTGGCGTCTAAGGCACATAAACACAAAAAAAGATTAATATTCTAATGTTTTGTTTTGCCGCTAATTGAAATGAGATGAATTATTTTCACTTAAAATGAAATATGCATTCATTAAATGAATGCATAGTGGATAAATGATAGGCTTGAATTATTTGACGATTTATAGCAACTCAATATTAGCCTCTCGTATAAATATGCGTTAGGTGATAGATTACCCTTCGCTATTTTCTCACCCTGTGTCGAATATATTTATTTTCTGAATAATTAATCATGGCAAAAAGAACCAAAGCCGAAGCCCTGAAGACCCGGCAAGAACTGATTGAAACTGCCATCGCCCAGTTTGCGCAGCATGGTGTAAGCAAGACGACACTCAACGACATTGCCGACGCCGCTAACGTCACACGTGGCGCTATCTACTGGCACTTCGAAAACAAGACCCAATTGTTTAATGAGATGTGGCTGCAACAACCATCATTGCGGGAGTTAATCCAGGAGCGACTGGCGGCAGGGTCAGACCATAACCCGTACCAGCAATTGCGTGAAAAACTGATTGTTGGCTTGCAATATATTGCCGAAATTCCCCGCCAACAGGCATTACTACAAATCTTATATCACAAATGTGAATTTAATGATGAGATGCTGGAAGAGGCAGTAATACGCGAGAAGATGGGCTTTAATCCGCAGACTCTGCGCGAAGTATTGCAATCATGTCAGCAACAAGGGTATGTAGCTAAAAGCCTCGACTTAGACGTCGTAATGATTATTATTGATGGTGCCTTCAGCGGTATTGTTCAAAACTGGTTAATGAATATAGCGGGTTACGATCTTTATAAACAAGCACCCGCATTAGTCGATAATGTATTAAGAATGTTTATGCCAGATGAAAACACAACGAAATTAATTCATAAAACAAATGAATTAGGTATCGTATAAAGTTACATTCTATTGTGAAAATCCAGTTCGTCACAGTTAACCAGTTTTAGCGGATTAACCGAGTTCATATTGCGACATTTGTCTGTTTCTGTTGCCAGTAGTTCAATCCACTGCATCAGTAAGGTATCAAACAGAAAAACGGAGACAGCGAAAACGACGAGCCACCAATACTTGCGAATCATTACCTGAGCCTGTGCATGTTTAACCAAGTCTGGCAGGAAATATACACGAAATGAATAATCTGAAAACCAGGCTTACACTTCCTTTACTTTGCAATGAGAGCGGGGTCAACTTCGCTTAACCGACTTCGTTTTGACAGATTGCCGGTCTTTCTTTTTTTCACTTTCGCCAGATCTTCCACGGAGTAATGTGACACGACATCCAGCCGTCGAAGTCCCATCTTGATGTACTCGCTGTTAATCTCAATACCAATGAATTTTCGCCCGCTGGCGACGGCTACGGCGCCGGTAGTAAAGCTACCGGCAAACGGATCGAGAACGACATCGCCAGGGTTGGAAGAAGCGAGAATTATGCGCTTCAGTAATGCTTCCGGTTTTTGCGTCGGATGGTTTTCATATTCATCCATCAAATAACGCACGCGCGGAAAATCCCAGACATTACCCGGTACTTTTTGATGATTGTAAGGCTGTGGAGGATTTTTGCGATAATCGATCAACGCGCGTTGCGCACCGGTTTTAGCTTCAACCAGAATAGCATCACCGTTGAACGTGTAGTTCTTTGCATCTTTCACCATCATCAGGATGGGTTCGTACATGGAGCCATAGTGTTTCTTCGCCTGCACCCCAGAACTGTCATATGACCAGACGATGCGACTTTTGATGGTAAAGAACTTGCGGCACTGGATATCGATAAAGGGCATGTTTTCCGTGCTGTTCATGATGTACATGCTGCCCTGTTTTTTCAGAACGCGGTGGCACTCTGCAATCACTTCAAACAGCCAGTCGATAAACAGATCTTCTTTCCAGGCTTCGATCAGACCATCAAAATTTTTACCGATGTTATAAGGTGGGTCGGCAAAGATCAGATCGATGCTTTCGGTGGGTAGTTTTTTAAGCTCGGCAAGCGCATCACCGTGAATAATGGTCTTAGCTTCATTACCAAACCGGGTCGGTTCACATCCTGTTCTCATGGTCACTCCCTTTGTGACACCTATAAAAAAGGCGCTTCCCCATGCCGAGTAGCGCCTTTTTAATCAAGCATTTAGCTAACCTGAATTAGTTCATGCCGTACTTTTTCAATTTTTTACGCAGCGTACCACGGTTGATGCCCATCATCAGCGCAGCACGGGTCTGGTTACCACGGGTGTATTGCATCACCATGTCCAACAGGGGCTGTTCTACTTCAGCCAGTACCAGCTCATAGAGGTCATTCACATCCTGACCATTCAGTTGAGCAAAATAGTTCTTCAGTGCCTGTTTAACCGAGTCACGCAGGGGTTTTTGGGTTACCTGATCCTGAGAGTTAACGGTAGAAACGGTCAGTACGTCAGAATTTACGCGTTGTTCGAACATAGTTCTGTCAGCTCTTTATTTCTGTTTACGCAAAATTTTCGAAGTATGCCTCCAACGCCTCCAGCTGTTCGCTGGCATCCTCAATGGCGTTGAATGTGCGCCGAAACTGGTCATTTGGAGCGTGTTCCTGGAGATACCAGGAAACGTGTTTACGTGCAATTCGGTATCCTTTTGCCGGACCATAAAAGTCATGCAGTTCCCGAACGTGCGCGCAAAGCAAGCGCTTAACCTCTGCCAAAGGCAGCGGGGGCAGCAACTCCCCAGTGTCCAGATAATGCTGGATTTCCCGAAAGATCCAGGGTCTTCCCTGAGCTGCACGGCCTATCATCAGAGCATCCGCCCCTGTATAGTCGAGCACAGCTCTGGCTTTAAGCGGGTCAGTAATGTCGCCATTCGCGATAACCGGAATGGAAACTTTCTGCTTAACTGCCCGAATACTGTCGTACTCAGCTTCTCCATTGAACAAACAGGCGCGTGTACGGCCATGAATGGTCAGAGCCTGAATGCCACAGTCTTCAGCCAGTTGGGCAATCTCTTCACAGTTACGGTGTTCCGGCGCCCAGCCGGTGCGAATCTTCAGGGTAACAGGAACGTCCACTGCATTGACGACCTCGGTAAGGATCGATTTAACGACATCCGGGTACTGCAAGAGGGCTGAACCTGCGAGCTTGCGATTCACTTTTTTAGCCGGGCAACCCATATTGATATCAATAATCTGGGCACCGCTTTCCACGTTAATACGTGCTGCATCTGCCATTTCTTTCGGATCGCTACCGGCAATTTGCACGGTACGAATACCGGGTTCATCAATGTGCACCATCCGTAAACGAGATTTGTCGCTTTCCCAAACCTGAGGGTTAGAAGACATCATCTCGGATACTGTCAATCCGGCTCCCATCTCGTAGCACAACGTCCGAAAAGGTCTGTCTGTAATGCCAGCCATGGGCGCTGCGATCAGGCGATTTCTGAGCTGATATTGTCCGATGCGCATGAGTTAAGAAATGACCATACTGTGACTGCAAGGCGGCGTATATTACGCATTTTTTGCACGAGATGAAAGGCCAAACTTTGACCAATCCTCTGAGATGGATCAAAGAATTGCATTTAAAATGAGCGTGGCGCGATAATTACTCATAAAAATCATCATATTAGAAAATAGTGACTAAAATTTACACTCCAAGAAATTTGAGTAAGTTCTCAATTTTTCTTTATGAATGAAAATTTTGGCACGCAAAATTGCGTAAATAATCAGCAAATTTACGTGCCTTTTGTGACCTTGCTCGCACTTTGCTCTGCATCACCATGCGGTGATGCGAAGGTTAATTCTTACGACCGGTAATGCGACACCACTCTTCTTTTTCCACAACCGGGTCGAGCGTGAAGTTCGCTACATAAGCCTCACAAACGCTCTCTGCCTGGCTTGCCAGAATACCGGAAAGGCCCAGCAAACCGCCTGAAACCGGCAGGACGCTGATTAACGGTGCCAGTTCACGTAATGGGCCTGCCAGGATATTAGCGACCACCACGTCGGCTTTCATTTCTTCTGGCTGATCTTTCGGGAGATAGAGTTCCAGACGGTCAGAAACGCCATTACGTTCGGCGTTGTCGCGGCTGGCCTGAATCGCCTGCGGATCGATATCAATACCAATGGCTTTTGCTGCACCCAGCTTCAGCGCCGCGATAGCCAGAATGCCGGAACCACAACCAAAGTCGATGACTGTTTTACCGGTTAAATCGAGGCTGTCGAGCCATTGCAGGCACAGAGAGGTTGTTGGATGAGTCCCTGTACCAAACGCCAGCCCTGGGTCTAACATCACGTTAACCGCATTTTCGTCCGGCACATCACGCCAGCTTGGGCAGATCCACAGACGTTCACCAAAGCGCATCGGGTGGAAATTATCCATCCATTCGCGCTCCCAGTCTTTATCTTCCAGTTGTTCGATTTTATGCGCGAAGCCTGCGCCGAGCAGCGGATGGTTTTCCAGAATCGCCACCACGTCGTTCATATCGGTTTCAGCGTCGAACAGACCTATCACATCGGTATCGCCCCACAGGCGAGTTTCGCCAGGCAGAGGCTCAAACACCGGCGTATCGTGGGTGTCCTGAAAAGTGATAGAAACGGCACCTGCTTCCATCAGCGCATCGCTAAGATCTTCTGCGTTCGCGCCGGTGGTGTTCAGTTTCAGTTGGATCCAAGGCATGGCAAAACTCTTTATTTATCAGTAGTCAAAACGGTAGCTTGCGGGACGGATGTACCGAAACGGTTTCCGACCAGGAAAGCCAGCAAACTTAGCAGTAACGAGGGCACGATAGGGTGGAAGCCCAGGTACTGAATATTCAGCGTCGCAAGTACGGCATACAGCACGCCGCCGACGATCATCGCACTTAGCGCGCCTTTGGCGTTGGCGCGTTCCCAATAAAGACCTAGCACCAGCGGCCACAGGAAAACGGCTTCCAGTCCACCGAAGGCCAGCAAATTCAGCCAGATGATCATTTCTGGCGGCTTCCAGGCGGCAAGCAGCAGCAACGCGCCGAGAACTAACGTAATTACTGCCGACATCCGCTTCAGACGCGTCTCATTTTGCATTTGATCCGGACGGATATTCAGATAGAGATCTTTAATGATCGTAGCGGAACTTTGCAGCAATTGGGCGTTGATTGTTGACATGATCGCAGCCATTGGTGCAGCAAGGAAGATCCCGGCAGCAAACGGTGGCAGCACTTTTACCATCAGCGTCGGGATCACCAGATCCGGCACGGTGAGATCGGGGATCACTGCACGACCTAACGCTCCGGCAAGGTGCATTCCAAACATCAGGATCGCCACTACAACCGTACCAATGATGATCCCACGATGTACTGCTTTACTGTCTTTATAAGAGATGCAGCGTACCGCAGTATGTGGCAGACCAATCACGCCAAAGCACACCAGCACCCAGAACGACGTCATAAAGGCAGGTGACAGAATATCGTCAGCACCTTGTGGCGTAACCAGTTGTGGATCGATGGTTTGCAGCGTCTCTACTGCGTTGCTTAAGCCGCCAGCAGCATGAACCACGCCGACCAGCAGCACAATGGTGCCAATCAGCATCACCAGTCCTTGCATGGTGTCGTTCAGCACGCTGGCGCGAAAGCCGCCAAAGGCGGTATACAACGCAATACTAATACCGAAAATCAGCAGCCCGGTTTCATAAGGAATACCCGCAGCGGTTTCCAGCAGACGTGCACCGCCGATAAACTGCACGGTCATCGCACCAACGAATGCAACCAACAAACTCAAACTTGCCAGCCATACCAGAAGACGGCTCTGGTAGCGGGCAAACAGCATATCGTTCAGCGTCACCGCATTGTAGCGGCGCGCGAGAATCGCGAACTTTTTGCCAAGAATACCGAGTGAAAGCCATACCGCAGGCAACTGGATCATCGCCAGCAACACCCAGCCCAGCCCGTATTTATAAGCAGCACCTGGCCCGCCGATAAACGAACTGGCACTGATATAGGTTGCGGTGAGCGTCATCGCCAGCACAATACCGCCCATAGAACGGCTGCCGAGGAAATACTCATTAAGGAACGTGCCCGCGCTCCGTTTACGCATCGCGTAGACAGAGATCCCGAACACCACCACCAGATAGGCGACCAGCGGTAGAATTACTTCAAGCTGCATCGTCATCCTCCAGCGGGATATCGCGATAGATAAATTTTACCATTGCCCAGCACAGTCCAATAAACAGCAGCGGCGTCAGGATGCAGGCCATCTCAAACCAGCGCGGAAAGCCGGTAAAACCGGGGGCAACGCCAGGTAAGTAAGCGGCTACTAACCATACTGCCAGATACAAAAGGGTCAGCCCCAGCGCCCAGCGCGCCTCTTTATGGGCCTGAACAAAACGAGTGTCCACGGAAGGGGTCCTCCTCATGGGGGGATACGAGAAACGGGCAATTCTACGGCAAGTCTTCAGGCAGGGAAAACAATCTGACAGAAAATTGCCGTTCAGTGCCGTTGTAAAAAGTCTTCAATGTCAGCCAGTGAGGATATCCCTTCCATCGGGCCTTGCTGCATTACGGCGAGTGCGCCGCTGGCGTTAGCATATTGTAACGCCTTGTGTGCCGGGAAACCCGACAAGAAAAGAGTGACAAAAGTAGCGCCAAAGCAGTCGCCAGCACCGGTTGGATCGATGATTTCGCTATCGTGGCCTGCAATATGCTGGGCGTGTAATGTCCCGTTTTTTAGTTGGTAATAGCTGGCTCCACGCTGGGCGCGTTTTATCGCCACATGTTTTACGCCGCCGTGGAGAAGATCGCTAACAATCTGTTCTTCTGACAGATTTTTGTGACGGGCGAAGAAAGGGAGTTCGCTTTCGCTTGGGATAAAGATATCTGTATATTCAATTAAATAATCGAGAGCCTGCGCCATTTCGGGAATACTCAGCATCTCTTTGCGAATATTGGGGTCGAAAGAGACGGTGCCGCCAGCAGATTTGATCGTTGTTATCGCTTTGCGCATGACATCGATCATACGAAATGAGAACAGTGATGAACCCACAATGTGCAGATGATTACACTGTCTTAGCAAATCCTTATCAATGTGCCCGGCAGTAAACAAACCGCAGGCACTATTAGGAATATTAAAGACGAAATCCCGTTTCAGCGGATTTTGATAACTGACAAACGCTGTGCCTGTTACAGCATTGTTCATTATGTGGATACCATCGGTAATGACACCTTCATGACGCAGGCGTTCAATAATGAGACGGCCAAAATCATCGTTACCAACGCAACCGAAGAAAATAGCCCGCCGGGACAATTTTGCCACCTGTGCAGCAAAGATTGCTGGTGCGCCGCTGGGAAATGGCCCGATAAACTCCCCTGGCTGAGTGAATTTTTGTTGTGGGTTGCGGGACAAAAACTCGGCCAGCAATTCTCCCATAGCGCAGATGGTTATTGTCACAAAACCCCTCTCATTCCTGAAGTCTTTCGCGATTGGACCAGGTAAAGCAGTCATTGCTGGTATAAAGAATAACGAAATCTGCAGACTGCAATTGCTGCTGATATCGTTCGTTCATGCTGCGACTGACAATCACATTTTCTGCCTGATGAAGATGTCCGATAGCAGCCGTCGATGAATCGGTATTGGCAGTGACGATTACTGTCTTATTCTGGGCATTGTCAAAACAGAGTTGCCAGGCGGCGGCAACTCTGGGGGTATTGATATTCAGAGTACCATCTGCATCCAGATGACTGATTTCCAGAATGCTATGGGTAATGGTGAAATGCTGAAGCGCCTGTTCGAGCGGTTTTCCCGCCAGTGCGGTGTCAGGGCGCAGCATTTCACTGCCAGCCAGAATTATTTCGCCATCAATAAACTGATTTGCCAGCAGCGCATGTTCGGGATCGTTAGTGATCAGACGCAGTTTTTTTACTTCGCTGAGTAATGGAATGATCTTGCGGCAGATTGTTCCATGTCCAAGAAATAGCGTGTCACGATCGCTGATAAGGCGGGCACAATGCCGCGCAATTTCCATTTGTTGGGTCAGAGACAATATCGTAATGGGTGGTGCCGAATCAGGTTCAGGAGCGAGTGGTGTCGCAATGGCACCACCAAAAGAACGCTTTAAATACCCCTGTTGCTCCAGATAACTGAGATCGCCACGGATTGTCACGCCAGAGACGCCAAGTTGAGCAGATAAGTCATCAACTTTGATTTCACCCTGGGTAGCAACAATTTCTGCAATTTTTAATCTTCGTTTCAGTAGGTTAGATGATTTTCTCGGCACGTTAACACTCATCATTGGCCTTTAATGCGTAACACTATAGCCCCTTGTATTTTTCTTTGAAAGTTACCCTTCAACGTTATCTACATTTTGAAAATAAAACACTGGATAAAAAAACAGCAACGCAATGTATTTAATTTATTGAAATTAATAAGAAATATTTTTATTGAGATATTTTTGTGATGGTTTCGTTTATAAAGTAAAAACCAATTTTAGTTATATCTTGTAAGTTGTTTTGACGATATTCGACATGCATCACGCTTTTTGGCGCTTTTGCTGTGCTACTTTGCTTTCAAAATGAAAGTAATAATTCTCTTTCTTCGTTTTGTAAGAAGAACGCCGAAAAACAGGAGCCGCGATGTACATCATTTCAAGCAAAAATATGCTGAAAAAAGCCCAGTCAGAGGAATATGCCGTCCCCGCTTTCAATATTCATAACCTTGAAACATTACAGGTTGTCGTTGAGAGCGCCGCACAACTTCGCTCTCCCGTTATGCTGGCGGGAACACCCGGTACTTATCGTTATGGCGGAGTGGGAAGTTTAATTTCGTTAGTACAATCTCTGGCTCATGAGTACCGCCTGCCATTAGTCCTGCATCTCGACCACCATGAAGAGAGCGATGACATTTTTAATAAAGTACGCGCAGGAATTCGCTCAGTCATGATTGATGGTTCTCATCTGCCGTTTGAAGAAAATATAGCGCGGGTGAAAGAAGTCACTACGTTTTGCCACAGCCTTGATGTCAGCGTCGAGGCTGAACTGGGCCGCCTTGGCGGGCAGGAGGATGATCTGCTGGTGGATGAAAAAGATTCGGCTTATACCTCACCTGTTGCAGCCGCAGAGTTTATACAACGCACACAAATTGACTCCCTGGCGGTAGCAATAGGCACTGCACATGGCTTGTATGCGAATGAACCACGTCTGGATTTTGCCCGGCTGGAACAAATTCGTCAGTTAGTGGATGTTCCGTTGGTGTTGCATGGCGCTTCGGGGTTATCGGAACAGGACATTCAGCACTGTATCCGCAGCGGTATCTGCAAAGTGAATGTTGCGACAGAACTGAAAATTGCTTTTGCCGATGCGTTAAAAGGATATTTCTACAACAACCCGGCGGCAAATGATCCTCGCCATTATATGCAGCCAGCAAAAGCCGCTATGAAGGAAGTCGTTACGCGCATTATCGGCGTTTGCGGCAGTGAAGGAAAAATTTAATACGTTGTACCCTACAAAAACAATGAGGACTGTTTATGAAAAATATTAAATTACTTGGCTCGGCAATGTTGGTGAGTCTGGCGTTGTTCTCACAAAGTTCATTAGCAAAAGAGTATAAAATTGGTGCATCATTATTAACGCAACAACATCCTTTTTATATCGATCTTGCGAATGCAATGAAAGAAGAAGCTAAAAAAGATAATATCAATTTAAGCGTTTCTATTGCCAACCAGGATTTAAATAAGCAACTTTCAGATGTCGAAGATTTTATTACTAAAAAAGTGGATGCCATTATTATCTCTCCAGTGGACTCTAAAGGTGTACAGGCTGCGATAATTAAAGCCGACAAAGCTGGTATCCCTGTTATCACTGTTGATGTTGCTGCGGAAGGTGTTCCGGTAGTATCGCATGTTGCGACCGATAACTACGCGGGAGGTGTTGAAGCGGGCAAGTTAATGGGAAAACTATTGAACGGCAAAGGGTCTGTAGCCATTATTTCTTACCCGGCACTGCAATCGGTAGTTGCGCGCGTCGATGGTTTTAAAAAAGGGTTAAGCGATACACCGGAGATTAAAATTGTTGCTGAGCAACCGGGTATTACGCGTGCTGAAGCGTTAACGACGGCACAAAATATTATGCAGGCAAACGCCAACCTGGATGGGCTGTTTGGTTTTGGTGATGATGCCGCACTGGCAGCGGTTATAGCGGCGAAATCTGCGCATAACGACAATATCAAAATTATCGGTTTTGATGGCATGAAAGAAGCGCGCGATGCCGTAGACAGTGAAAAAACCTTTGCCGCAGTGATTCGACAATACCCGGATCAAATGGGCGCTAAAGCGATTGATGCCGCTGTGGATCATCTCAATGGTAAACCGGTAGAAAAAATGATCCCGGTACAACCCGGCGTTTATACAGGTAAATAATAAACATCTTAAACTCACAACAAAACGTCATCGGCGTTTTGTTGTGACACCGAGGTCATTATGACGGATGTTATTCTTGATGTTTCGCATATTGCGAAGACATTTGGTCATGTTCAGGCGTTAAAAGATATTACACTCTCCTTACGCAAAGGGCGGGTGCATACTTTATTAGGCGAGAATGGAGCGGGTAAGTCGACATTAATGAAAATACTCGCTGGAGTTTATCCGCCAACTCAGGGAACGATAAAACTACGTGGTGAAACCATCACCATTAATAATCCACAACATTCACGCCAGTTAGGGATTGCTATTATTTTTCAGGAATTAAGCCTGAGCAACAATATGACAGTGGCGGAAAACATTTATGCCAATAATGAACCACGCCGTTTTGGCATTATTAACGATAAAAAAATGCTCGCAGATTGCCAGAGTCTGCTCGCGGAACTGGGCATCCCACTGGATCCGCTGGAAATGGTCGGCAATATGTCGATGGCGCATCGTCAACTGGTAGAAATCGCCAAAGCATTAAGCTACGCGGCGGATGTCGTGATTATGGATGAGCCGACATCTTCGCTCAGTGATAACGAAGCAGAGATTTTGTTTAATATTATTGAAAAGTTAAAACAGCGAGGATGTGCGATTATTTACATCTCTCACCGCATGGATGAAATTATGCGGATTTCGGATGATATTTCAGTGATCCGCGATGGTGAATATATTGCAACGCATGAAAAGAAAAACAGTGATATCCAGCATTTGATTGCCCAGATGGTTGGGCGGGAAATGAAAAATATCTGGCCAGCACGTCTTGGGGAAAAGCCGGATGAAAATGTTCCTGCAAAACTGGAAGTAAAAAATCTTTCCCATCCTTCGCTCTTTAAGGGGGTTAATTTTGCTGTTCGCCCGGGGGAAGTGCTGGGATTTTTTGGCCTTGTAGGTGCCGGGCGTTCTGATGTTATGAAGGCGCTGTTTGGCCTTATTCCGTACCACGGAACAGTGTTGATTGATGGCAAAGAGGTCAGGATCGCTAATCCCAAACAGGCCATTGATCATGGAATTGCTTTCGTAACGGAAAACCGCAAGGAAGAAGGGTTGGTGCTGATGCACGACGTCAATATGAACACGCACCATGTGGCGTTTCAATATAACGCTTCGCGGATGGGACTCATTAATCACCGGCAAGAAGAGGCGAGAACGGTTAAATCTGTCGCCAGAATGAACACAAAAGTGAGTTCCGTACATCAGGCTGTGGGGGCGCTGAGCGGCGGCAATCAACAAAAAATCGTGTTATCGAAATGGCTGGAGAAAACCCCGCGAATTTTATTGCTTGATGAGCCAACGCGCGGTGTGGATGTCGGCGCAAAATTTGAAATTTATAACGTGATACGCCAACTGGCGGCGGCGGGGACGGCCATTATTCTGGTGTCTTCTGAACTGCCAGAGGTTATGGCGCTAAGCGATCGTCTGGTGGTGATGCGTAATAAAACAATTGCCGATATTTATTCATGTGAAAATTTAACGCAGACGCAAGTAATGACCGCTGCAACAGGAGTGCGCTAAATGACAGAGAAAACTCTCTCCAGTCCAAAACGTTCTGAAATTCCCATCGCAAATAGCTTTAAAAAAGTCTTCAGGCAATATGGCGGTATCCTCAGTGGAATGGTGGTGTTAATCATTCTGTTCAGTTTTATTAATGACAGTTTTTTTACCACCAATAACATCACCAACATCATTCTTCAGGTGTCGATAATTGCAATTACCGCCTATGGAATGACTTATGTTCTTTTACTTGGCGATATTGATTTATCGGTCGGTTCAACTATTGCATTGATTGGTACATTTGCTGCTCTTGGGGCTTCATGGGGAATTCCATTTATTTTATTGGTTCCATTATCCATTATTGCAGCACTGGCTCTGGGGATGATAAATGGTGGCTTGACGGCTATAGCGGGTATCCCTTCGTTTATTGTCACCGTTGCTACTATGGGGATCTTCCGTGGGATCGCTTATATAGTGACTGACGGTATGCCTGTCATGATTAAAGATGATGCCTTTCTGGCGCTGGGGAACGGTGAATTTCTCTATATACCTATTCCTATCTGGATATTAATAATCTTATTGCTGGTTAATCATTTTATTCTTACTAAAACAACCTTTGGTCGGAAAATATATATTACCGGCGGTAATAAAGAAGCGGCAATCTATTCGGGTATTAATGTAACTCGCCTAAAAATTAAAGTCTTTATGATTACGGCGGTGTTGGCAGGCATTAGTGGGATGATCCTCGCCTCGCGCCTTTACTCAGGGCAGCCGAATTCCGCACTTAGCTACGAGTTGGATGCCATTGCTGCTGCCGTATTGGGGGGCACCAGTCTCAACGGTGGTTATGGCACGGTGGTGGGTACGGTGATCGGCGCATTAACCATAGGCGTTATTAATAATGGTATGAACTTAATGAACGTTCCTTATTTCTACCAGATGGTGGTTAAAGGATTAGTCATTCTGGTAGCCGTTTATTTTGACGTAAGAAATAAAAGAAAACGCAGCTAATTATTTCAAGGAATTAATCATATGAATAAGGTCTTCACAATTGGAGAAATTCTGGTTGAAATTATGGCGAGTAAAATCGGCCAGCCATTTGACCAACCGGGTGTCTGGAACGGCCCTTATCCCAGTGGCGCGCCTGCTATTTTTATTGACCAGGTAACACGTCTGGGGGTTCCATGCGGTATCATTAGCTGTGTGGGGAATGATGGTTTTGGCGATATTAATATTCATCGCCTGGCGGCTGATGGTGTTGATATCCGGGGAATTTCCATCTTACCTCTGGAAGCTACCGGTAGTGCTTTTGTGACGTATCATAAGTCAGGCGACCGTGATTTTATTTTTAATATTAAGAATGCCGCGTGCGGTAAATTATCAGCGCAACATGTTGATGAAGATATCCTGAAAGATTGTACTCATTTCCATATTATGGGCTCATCACTGTTTTCATTTCATATGGTCGATGCGGTAAAGAAAGCGGTAACTATCGTAAAAGAGAATGGTGGTGTTATTTCTTTCGACCCTAATATTCGGAAAGAGATGCTCGATATTCCAGAAATGCGCGACGCCCTCCACTTTGTTCTTGAGTTAACGGATATCTATATGCCCAGCGAGGGCGAAGTGTTGCTCTTGTCGCCACATTCGACGCCGGAGCGTGCAATCGCTGGTTTTCTTGAAGAAGGTGTTAAAGAGGTGATTGTGAAGCGCGGCAATCAAGGTGCCAGTTACTACTCCGAGAATGAGCAGTTTCATGTTGAGAGCTATCCGGTGGAAGAAGTCGACCCAACCGGTGCGGGAGACTGCTTTGGTGGTGCGTGGATTGCCTGCCGCCAGCTAGGGTTTGATGCCCATCGGGCATTGCAATACGCCAACGCCTGCGGTGCACTGGCGGTAACCCGACGCGGCCCGATGGAAGGGACTTCCCGGTTGGCGGAGATCGAAGCGTTTATCCAGTGCCATAGCATGACTATTCGGGAAGCCGCGCAATGAATAATGAAATATGGTCGTGGATAGGCGATCTCTCGCAGGTTGCCGGGATTAAACACTATGAATTACGTAGTGGCAGAGCAAAGGGCACGGAAGCGTTTGATGTCCGCACAGGTGGGGGGCTGGCGTTTACGGTGGTAAAAGATCGTGCGCTGGACATTGCCTGGGCCAGCTATAAAGACATGGCGCTTTCTTTCATCACCCCCAACGGCATCGTCGCGCCAGCTTTTTTTGAGCCGCATGGCAACGGTTTTTTGCGTAGCTTCTATGCGGGATTATTAACCACCTGCGGGTTAAGCTACATCGGTACGCCCTGTGAGGATAATGGTGAAACGTTAGGATTACATGGGCGCCTGGCTGCGACACCAGCTGAAGAGGTGGGGTATCGCACAGAACGAACCGACGACGGTATTGAATTTATCATCAATGGCAAAGTGCGGGAAACGCGGCTGTTCGGTGAAAATCTGACGCTTGAGAGAACCATTCGCTGCCGCTATGGCGAAAATGTGCTGCGCATTGAAGACAGGGTTACTAATCAAGGTTTCACCCGCCAGCCGCTACAAATTCTCTATCACTTTAATTATGGCTGGCCTTTATTATCGCCACGGGCCGAAATATTGCTGTCAGCGAAAGGCGTGACGCCACGGACTCCGCGCGCGGTGGAAGGGTTAGCCAACCATCTGGAGATTTGTGCCCCGCAGCCAGGTTTTGACGAGCAGGTTTACTATCTCACGTTGAATAGTGACGATGACGGAATGAGTAAGGTTGCGTTGGTGAATGCCGAACTGGGATGGGGAATTTACGAAAAATTCGACACCCGGCAGCTACCCAATTTTATCCAGTGGAAAAATTTAGGCGCGGGTGAATATGTTATGGGACTGGAGGTCAGTAATAGTTTTCCTGACGGGCGTGATAAAGAACGAGCGCAGGGGCGTCTGCCCTTTATTGAGCCAGGGGAAACAAAGAAATACAGCTTTGAGCTGGGAATTGTTGATGGCGATGCTGAAATTAGTGCGTTGAAAGCGGAAATTGCAGGCTACCGTTAGCGGCAATAAAAACACCGGGCAGTGTTAACAGGCCCGGTGTGAATGCATTCATTGTTAAACGCGATGAAAGCACCGCGCATCACAATTATTTTTCCTGAAGACCGAGTTTTTTCTCCAGATAGTGGATGTTAGTGCCACCATGCTGGAAGTTCTCGTCGTTCATGATGCGGATCTGCAGATCAACGTTGGTTTTGATACCGTCGATGATCAGCTCCTGCAGCGCATTCTTCATGCGAGCAATCGCCACGTCACGGTTTTCACCGTAGCAAATCAGTTTACCGATCATTGAGTCATAGTACGGCGGCACGGTGTAGCCAGCGTAGATATGAGACTCCCAACGCACGCCAAAACCGCCAGGTGCGTGGAAACGGGTGATTTTGCCCGGGCTTGGCAGGAAGGTATTCGGATCTTCGGCGTTGATACGGCATTCCACCGCATGGCCGCGAACGTGAACTTCTTCTTGCTTGATCGACAGCGGTTGACCTGCCGCGATACGCAGCTGTTCTTTGATCAGGTCAACGCCGGTGATCATTTCAGTAACCGGGTGTTCTACCTGAATACGGGTGTTCATTTCGATGAAATAGAACTCGCCGTTTTCGAACAGGAACTCGAAAGTACCTGCACCGCGATAGCCGATATCAACACACGCTTTAGCGCAACGTTCGCCGATGTAACGACGCAGTTCTGGGGTAATGCCCGGTGCTGGTGCTTCTTCGACCACTTTCTGGTGGCGGCGCTGCATGGAGCAGTCACGTTCCGCCAGATAGATAGCGTTGCCCTGACCGTCCGCCAGTACCTGGATCTCGACGTGGCGAGGATTTTCCAGGTATTTCTCCATGTAAACCATATCATTGCTAAAAGCAGCTTTTGCTTCCGCACGGGTCATGGAGATAGACTGCGCCAGTTCAGCGTCGCTGCGCACAACGCGCATACCGCGACCGCCGCCGCCACCGGAGGCTTTGATAATCACCGGATAACCAATGCGTTTTGCAATGGCGCGGTTTTTATCCATATCGTCGCCCAGCGGGCCGTCAGAACCCGGTACGCAAGGAACGCCAGCTTTTTTCATTGCTGCAATTGCAGACACTTTGTCGCCCATCAGGCGAATAGTGTCTGCTTTCGGGCCGATGAAGATAAAGCCAGAGCGTTCAACCTGCTCGGCAAAATTGGCGTTTTCGGAAAGGAAGCCGTAACCCGGATGGATTGCTACTGCGCCGGTGATTTCAGCGGCGCTGATGATAGCCGGGATGTTCAGATAACTTTTTACTGACGGAGCCGGGCCAATACAGACCGTTTCATCTGCCAGTAATACGTGTTTTAAATCGCGATCCGCGCTGGAGTGCACAGCGACAGTCTTAATGCCCAGTTCTTTACAGGCACGAAGAATACGCAATGCAATCTCGCCACGGTTGGCAATAACAATTTTATCCAGCATGTTCGCCTCGTTACTCGATGACGACCAGCGGCTCGTCAAATTCTACCGGTTGTCCACTTTCGACCAGAATTGCTTTCACAGTACCGGATTTGTCTGCTTCGATCTGGTTCATCATTTTCATGGCTTCAACGATGCACAGGGTATCGCCCACGTTCACTTTCTGACCCACTTCGATGAACGCTTTCGCGTCCGGGCTTGGGGTGCGATAGAAAGTACCAACCATTGGGGAACGTACGATGTGACCACTGATTTCCGCTGCTGCTGGCGCTTCCATGGAAGGAACGGTCGCCGGAGCGGCTGCGTTAGATTGAGCTGGCTGCTGCATCATCGGTGCAGCGTAAGCTTGTTGCATCATCGGGAAACTAGCGGCAGGTGCTGCACGGCTGATGCGTACTGACTCTTCGCCTTCAGAAATTTCCAGTTCAGAGATGCCTGATTCTTCAACCAGCTCGATCAGTTTTTTAATCTTACGAATATCCATGAGTGGGTTCCGTACTCTTTGTTTAGTGTGATTGTGACAGGCGTTTCACCGCCGTCTGTAAAGCGTATGCCCCGACAGCTGTATGCATAGCGATAAATTCCAGCTGACCGGGACGCCGGTCTATTTTGCCCCAGAGCGTCAATGTGAGACTTGACGGACATTGTGCAGCGATCTGCTGCTATCCTCCGGCAAAAAACAAAATATACCTTCGTTGCGCCATTGTCACCTTTTCCGCAGCTTAAAAACCGCGTTAGGGAGAACGAAGTCGCACATTATAACGATTTCGTAGCAATTGGCAGCTAAATACTGGTCTTATCAGGGAAGATAATCAACAGCTAACATGTAAATAACTTTCAACGCCGCGCATTTTGCAACAAGCCGCACAGTTCATGAAATTAGCGCCACCATTGACGGAACTTCTTAAAACGTAAGGCTAAAAGTAATAAAGCCAGCCCGGCGTAGATAACCGGCTGTGGTGAGATAATCTTCACTGACCACAGATAATGTATGGGAGCCAGGATCGCGACCAGATAGACGAAGTTATGCAACTGTTGCCAGCGTTTGCCTAATTTTCGCTGCATCGCCTGCGTGGAAGTCAATGCTAAAGCCAGTAAAATCAGCCAACTGACAATTCCGAGCGTTAAATAAGGTCGGGTGATTAATTCCTGACCGAATAACGTCAGGTTATTCACGCCCAGTTCCAGTAAGGCATAACTGGTTAAGTGCAGCGTTGCCCAGACGAAACACCATAAACCCAGCAGGCGGCGGGTGCGTATCAATAAGGGCTGTTTAGCATAGCGCGCTAATGGCGTAATTAATAAGGTTGCCAGCAAGAATTTCAGCGCAGTCCGACCGGTAAAATGCTGAATATCTTTCACCGGGTCGGCGCTTAATCCACCATGATTGATGGCCCATACCAGCCAGACAAACGGCAAAAATCCGGCAAGATGCAGGCAAACTTTCAACCATGTCACTTGTTTTGCTGTCAGCCGCACTTAAAAATTCTCCCGTAAATCCAGGCCACGATAAAGCGACGCCACTTGATCGGCGTATCCGTTAAACAGCAGCGTTGGCTGGCGTTGTACATCCAGAATGCCACCTGAACCAATAAAACGTTCGGTGGCCTGCGACCAACGGGGATGATCAACATGCGGATTGACGTTGGCGTAAAAGCCATATTCATTGGGCGCTGCCAGATTCCAGGTGGTTGGCGGACGTTCACGGGTCAGCTTAATGCTGACAATCGATTTAATCCCTTTAAAGCCATATTTCCACGGCACAATCAGCCGCACCGGTGCGCCATTTTGTGGCGGTAGCGCCTTGCCATAGACACCGACGGTCATCAGCGTGAGTGGATGCATCGCTTCGTCGAGACGTAATCCTTCTATATAAGGATATTTCAGGCCGCCGCCAATAAACCGATCCTGCTGGCCTGGCATCTGTTCCGGCGCATAAATGGTTTCGAAGGCGACGTATTTCGCGTTACTGGTTGGTTCCGCCAGTGCCAGTAATTTGTGCAGCGGGAAACCAATCCACGGTACTACCATCGACCACGCTTCCACACAGCGCATACGGTAAATCCGCTCTTCCAGCGGGAAACGATGGGTTAAGGCGTCATGGTCGAGCGTTAATGGTTTGGCGACTTCACCACTGATGTTCAACGTCCACGGATCGGTTTTCAGGCTGCCGGCATTTGCCGCTGGATCCGCTTTATCCAGCCCGAACTCATAGTAGTTGTTATAGCCGGAAACTTTATCTTCCGGCGTGAGCGGCAGGTTATTTTGCCAGGCGGCAGGTTTACTAAACTCCAGCGGCCTCCCGGCTGGCGCGGGCGGACGATCGTTGCCCTTAAACCAGCTAAGCAGGTCGGCATGTGTAGTGGTTGGCAGAGAAAGTGCAGCTGCGCTGATGCCTAACGTTTTCAGAATCTGCCGACGTTGCATAAAAAAAGCCGATTCGGCAGTGACATCGGCTTCTGTAAATTGACGAATTTTTTTCATAACAGACTCCCGGTATGCTCCTGATTACTATGGCAGGGAGAATGTCAAAGTGCTGCTAAAATTCGTTAGTTATATGTAAATTATTTTGTACGAAATCTTAACTTATTTTTACCAGAGTGCGCCCCTGCACCTGGTTATTAATAATGGCTTCGGCAAACTTCGGTGCCTCTGTCAGTGAGATTTCTTTTGCTGCTTGTGAATAGAATGATTCCGGTAGATCGGCGACCAGACGCTGCCAGGCCTGCGCCCGACGAGCTGGTGGCGTCATGACTGAATCCACTCCTTGCAGACGAACGTTGCGCAGAATAAACGGCATTACCGTGGTTGGCAGAGCAAAGCCACCCGCCAGACCACAAGCCGCCACGCAGCCGCCGTAGTTCATTTGTGCCAGCACTTTCGCCAGTACTTTGTCACCAACAGTGTCAATTGCGCCTGCCCAGAGTTGCTTTTCCAGGGGACGGGACTCAGCAAACTCATCGCGGGGCAGAATACGGCTGGCTCCTAAACTTTTCAGATATTCATGGGTACTTTCGCGACCAGATACAGCAACGACCTGATAACCCAACTTATGCAGCAGCGCCACAGCCGTACTGCCGACGCCGCCGCTGGCGCCCGTCACCACAATCTCGCCATCCTGCGGACGAATACCGGCATCTTCCAGTGCCAGTACGCACAGCATGGCGGTAAACCCGGCAGTACCGATAACCATCGCTTTACGCGCGTCCAGACCCTGCGGCATCGCAACCAGCCAGTCACCTTTTACGCGCGCCTGTTGTGCCAGCCCGCCCCAGTGGTTTTCACCGACGCCCCAACCCGTCAGTAACACTTCCTGACCGGCATGAAAACGAGGATCTTCACTGGCGCGTACAGTTCCGGCGAAGTCAATACCAGGAATCATCGGAAAATTACGGATGATTTTTCCTTTACCGGTAATCGCCAGCGCATCTTTATAATTCAGACTCGACCAGTGGACATCGACCGTCACATCGCCTTCCGGCAGGCGACTTGCGTCCAGAGTCTGTACAGATGCGAGGGTTTTACCGTCCTGCTGTTCTAAAAGTAACGCCTGCATAAGAGATCCTCATGTGCATGATGGATTGGAAAATAATTTCTGAAGACTATACTCGCTAATGGAAAAGCAAAGCCGATGAAGCGCAATAAATTGCGAGATAAATCTGATTTGCTAGTATGCCCGCGTCCTCACTATCGGAGTTAACACAAGGATGAGATTAACGACGAAATTTTCGGCCTTTGTCACGCTGCTCACCGGGTTAACAATTTTTGTGACCCTGCTGGGCTGCTCGCTTAGTTTCTATAACGCCATTCAGTATAAGTTTAGTCATCGTGTTCAGGCAGTGGCGACGGCGATCGATACTCACCTTGTATCGAATGACTTCAGCACATTGAGGCCACAAATCAGCGAACTGATGATGTCTGCGGATATCGTTCGCGTGGATCTTTTGCACGATAAAAAACAGGTTTATACCCAGTCTCGCAATGGTAGTTACCGTCCGGTGGGAACCAGCGATCTGTTTCGCGAACTGACTGTGCCGTTGATTAAACATCCGGGGATGTCGCTGCGTTTGGTTTATCAGGACCCGATGGGCAACTATTTCCACTCGTTGATGACCACCGCACCGCTCACCGGTGCGATTGGATTTATCATTATTATGCTCTTCCTGGCAGTACGCTGGTTACAACGACAACTTGCCGGGCAAGAATTGCTGGAAACCCGCGCCACACGTATTTTAAATGGCGAGCGTGGCTCGAATGTGTTGGGAACCATCTATGAATGGCCGCCCAGAACCAGCAGTGCGCTGGATACGCTGCTTTGTGAAATTCAGAACGCACGCGAACAGCACAGTCGTCTTGATACACTGATCCGCTCCTATGCTGCTCAGGACATCAAAACCGGCCTCAATAACCGACTTTTTTTCGATAATCAGTTAGCAACGTTACTGGAAGATCAGGAGAAAGTGGGTACTCACGGGATCGTGATGATGATCCGACTGCCGGATTTCAATATGTTGAGCGACACTTGGGGGCACAGCCAGGTTGAAGAACAACTCTTCACCCTGACAAATCTGTTATCGACATTTATGATGCGTTATCCCGGGGCGCTATTGGCGCGTTATCACCGTAGCGATTTCGCCGTGCTGTTGCCACATCGGACATTAAAAGAGGCGGAGAGCATTGCCGGGCAATTGATCAAGGCGGTCGATACCTTACCGACGAATAAAATGCTCGATCGTGATGATATGATTCACATCGGCATCTGTGCCTGGCGTAGCGGGCAGGATACCGAACAGGTGATGGAACATGCGGAATCCGCCACGCGCAATGCGGGATTACAGGGCGGCAATAGCTGGGCTATTTACGATGACTCGTTACCTGAAAAAGGACGCGGTAACGTTCGCTGGCGGACGCTCATCGAGCAAATGCTGAGTCGCGGAGGCCCGCGTCTTTATCAAAAACCGGCGGTTACTCGTGAAGGGCTGGTTCATCATCGCGAACTGATGTGTCGTATCTTTGATGGTAACGAAGAGGTCAGTTCGGCGGAATATATGCCGATGGTGTTGCAGTTTGGCTTATCGGAAGAGTATGACCGTCTGCAAGTCAGTCGCCTCATCCCGCTGTTACGCTATTGGCCACAAGAAAATCTGGCGATTCAGGTCACCGTTGAGTCGTTGATTCGACCGCGTTTCCAGCGTTGGCTACGTGATACGCTGATGCAGTGTGAAAAATCACAGCGAAAACGCATAATTATTGAACTTGCAGAGGCTGATGTTGGTCAACATATCGGTCGCTTGCAACCTGTCATTCGTTTGATGAATGCTTTAGGGGCTCGGGTCGCTGTCAACCAGGCTGGTTTGACGCTGGTAAGTACCCGTTGGATCAAAGAACTTAATGTTGAATTACTCAAGCTCCATCCGGGGCTGGTAAGAAACATTGAGAAGCGAACAGAGAATCAATTGTTGGTTCAGAGCATGGTAGAAGCGTGTTCCGGGACCAACACCCAGGTTTACGCTACTGGTGTACGTTCGCGAAGCGAGTGGCAGACCCTGATTCAGCGTGGGGTTTTGGGGGGGCAGGGAGATTTTTTTGCGTCCTCACAGCCACTTGATACTAACGTGAAAAAATATTCACAAAGATACTCGGTTTAACCTGCCGTTTGATCCGTTTTCACGTAGAATAACGCGCGCTGCGTTTCACGGGAGCGTGCTTGTCTGTTCGCCAGATTGTTGCAGCACATATGCAGATTAATGACCTTACGCAGTTGCAAACAGGCGAGGAATGCATGCTGATGCATTTAGCCTCTCTGGACTCAGGTAGAGATTTGTAACAAAGGAAACAAACTGCACTAATTTTCACCGTAGCAGATGATTTTTGCGCCTTGTCGCTGCTGCGTGTGGTTGGTAAAGTAAGCGGATTTTCTTTTCCGCCCCAGCTTTCAGGATTATCCCTTAGTATGTTGAAAAAATTTCGTGGCATGTTTTCCAATGACTTGTCCATTGACCTGGGTACTGCGAATACCCTCATTTATGTAAAAGGACAAGGCATCGTATTGAATGAGCCTTCTGTGGTGGCTATTCGTCAGGATCGTGCCGGTTCACCGAAAAGCGTAGCTGCAGTAGGTCATGACGCGAAGCAGATGCTGGGCCGTACGCCGGGCAATATTGCTGCCATTCGCCCAATGAAAGATGGCGTTATCGCTGATTTCTTCGTGACTGAAAAGATGCTCCAGCACTTTATCAAACAAGTGCACAGCAACAGCTTTATGCGTCCAAGCCCGCGAGTTCTGGTTTGTGTGCCGGTTGGCGCTACCCAGGTTGAGCGTCGTGCTATTCGTGAATCCGCGCAGGGCGCAGGCGCCCGCGAAGTATTCCTGATTGAAGAGCCGATGGCAGCAGCAATCGGTGCCGGCTTGCCGGTATCTGAAGCAACCGGCTCCATGGTGGTTGATATCGGTGGTGGTACTACTGAAGTTGCCGTTATCTCTCTGAACGGTGTAGTTTACTCCTCTTCTGTACGTATTGGCGGTGACCGCTTCGACGAAGCGATCATCAACTACGTTCGTCGTAACTACGGTTCTCTGATCGGTGAAGCGACTGCAGAACGTATCAAACACGAAATCGGTTCTGCTTATCCGGGCGATGAAGTCCGTGAAATCGAAGTTCGTGGCCGTAACCTGGCAGAAGGCGTGCCACGCGGCTTTACATTGAATTCCAACGAAATCCTCGAAGCGCTGCAAGAACCGCTGACCGGCATCGTTAGCGCGGTGATGGTTGCGCTGGAGCAGTGCCCGCCGGAACTCGCTTCCGACATTTCCGAGCGCGGAATGGTGCTCACTGGCGGTGGTGCGCTGCTGCGTAACCTTGACCGTTTGTTAATGGAAGAAACCGGCATTCCAGTTGTTGTTGCTGAAGACCCGCTGACCTGTGTGGCACGCGGTGGCGGCAAAGCACTGGAAATGATCGACATGCACGGCGGCGACCTGTTCAGCGAAGAGTAATCGGATGCAGGCAGGGGGAACATCTGTTTGCCCTGCCTGGTCTGATACGAGAATACGCATAACTTATGAAGCCAATTTTTAGCCGTGGCCCGTCGCTACAGATTCGCCTTATTCTGGCGGTGCTGGTGGCGCTCGGCGTTATTATTGCCGACAGTCGCCTGGGGATGTTTAGTCAAATCCGTACCTATATGGATACCGCCGTCAGTCCTTTCTACTTTGTTTCCAATGCTCCTCGAGAATTGCTGGATGGCGTATCACAGACGCTGGCCTCGCGTGATCAACTAGAACTTGAAAACCGGGCGTTACGTCAGGAATTGCTGTTGAAAAACAGCGAACTGCTGATGCTTGGACAATACAAACAGGAGAACGCGCGCCTGCGCGAGCTGCTGGGTTCTCCGTTGCGCCAGGATGAGCAAAAGATGGTGACCCAGGTTATCTCTACGGTTAACGATCCGTATAGCGATCAAGTCGTTATCGACAAAGGCAGCGTTAACGGAGTTTATGAAGGCCAGCCGGTCATCAGTGACAAAGGTGTTGTTGGCCAGGTGGTGGCGGTCGCCAAACTGACCAGCCGCGTGTTGCTGATTTGCGACGCGACCCATGCACTGCCAATTCAGGTTCTCCGTAATGATATCCGCGTAATTGCTGCGGGTAACGGTTGTACTGATGATTTACAACTTGAGCACCTGCCAGCGAATACTGATATTCGTGTTGGCGATGTATTGGTGACATCTGGTCTTGGTGGACGCTTCCCGGAAGGTTATCCGGTGGCGGTCGTCTCTTCTGTGAAACTCGATACCCAGCGCGCTTATACCGTGATCCAGGCGCGTCCGACTGCGGGACTGCAACGTTTGCGTTATCTGCTGCTGCTGTGGGGCGCAGATCGTAACGGCGCTAACCCGATGACGCCGGAAGAGGTGCATCGCGTTGCTAATGAACGTCTGATGCAGATGATGCCGCAGGTATTGCCTTCGCCAGACGCGATGGGGCCAAAGTTACCTGAACCGGCAACGGGGATCGCTCAGCCGACTCCGCAGCAACCGACGACAGGAAATTCAGCTACGGCGCCTGCTGCGCCGACACAGCCCGCTGCTAACCGCTCTCCACAAAGGGCTACGCCGCCGCAAAGTGGTGCTCAACCGCCTGCACGTGCGCCAGGAGGGCAATAGTGGCGAGATATCGTAGCCAGGGGCGCTGGGTTATCTGGCTCTCTTTCCTCATCGCCTTGTTACTACAAATTATGCCCTGGCCGGATAATCTCATCGTTTTCCGGCCAAACTGGGTATTGCTCATCTTGCTGTATTGGATCCTGGCCTTGCCCCATCGCGTAAATGTGGGCACAGGTTTTGTGATGGGTGCCATACTGGATCTGATCAGTGGCTCTACGCTCGGTGTCCGGGCGTTGTCGATGAGTATCATTGCTTATCTGGTAGCACTGAAATTCCAGCTTTTCCGCAACCTGGCATTATGGCAGCAGGCGCTGGTCGTCATGTTGCTTTCGCTGGTAGTGGATATTATTGTTTTCTGGGCAGAGTTTTTAGTGATCAACGTCTCTTTCAGACCCGAAGTGTTCTGGAGTAGTGTAGTCAATGGTGTGCTCTGGCCGTGGATTTTCTTGCTGATGCGCAAAATCCGTCAGCAGTTTGCAGTGCAATAAAGGTTTCTATGACTTCTCTGTATTTAGCTTCCGGTTCTCCGCGTCGTCAGGAGTTACTTGCGCAACTTGGCGTGACCTTTGAACGTATTGTTACGGGCATTGAGGAACAGCGCCATCCGCAGGAGAGCGCGCAGCAGTATGTTATGCGTCTGGCGCGTGAGAAAGCGCAAGCAGGTGTTGCTCATACTGCGCAGGATCTCCCGGTACTGGGAGCGGATACCATTGTTGTCCTGAATGGGGAAGTGTTAGAGAAACCGCGCGATGCAGAACATGCGGCGCAGATGTTGCGCAAATTATCGGGACAGACTCATCAGGTAATGACGGCGGTGGCGCTGGCAGACAGCCAGTACATTCTCGATTGTCTGGTGGTCACCGATGTGACGTTCAGAACGTTAACAGACGAAGACATCGCGGGCTATGTTGCCAGCGGTGAACCGTTAGATAAAGCAGGTGCATACGGTATTCAGGGGCTGGGTGGTTGTTTTGTCAGGAAGATAAATGGCAGCTATCACGCCGTAGTCGGCTTACCGCTGGTTGAAACGTATGAATTATTAAGTAATTTTAACGCACTGCGTGACAAAAGGGATAAACATGACGGCTGAATTGTTGGTAAACGTAACGCCTTCGGAAACACGAGTGGCGTATATTGATGGCGGTATTCTGCAGGAAATTCATATTGAACGTGAGGCGCGACGCGGAATAGTAGGCAATATCTACAAGGGTCGTGTAAGTCGTGTACTTCCGGGTATGCAGGCGGCTTTTGTAGATATTGGGCTGGATAAAGCCGCGTTTCTTCATGCATCCGACATCATGCCACACACCGAATGTGTGGCGGGTGAAGAACAAAAGCAGTTCACGGTGCGCGATATTTCGGAGCTGGTGCGTCAGGGACAAGATCTGATGGTGCAGGTGGTGAAAGATCCGCTTGGCACCAAAGGTGCGCGTCTGACCACCGATATCACGCTGCCGTCTCGCTATCTGGTGTTTATGCCAGGGGCTTCTCACGTTGGGGTTTCCCAACGCATTGAAAGTGAATCTGAACGTGAACGCCTGAAAAAAGTGGTCGCAGAGTATTGCGACGAGCAGGGCGGATTTATCATCCGTACTGCGGCGGAAGGGGTTGGCGAAGCGGAGCTGGCCTCCGATGCTGCCTACCTGAAACGCGTCTGGACCAAAGTGATGGAACGTAAAAAGCGTCCACAGACCCGTTATCAACTGTACGGCGAACTGGCGCTGGCGCAGCGTGTTCTGCGTGATTTCGCCGACGCTGAGCTGGATCGTATTCGCGTTGACTCGCGCCTGACTTACGAAGCGTTGCTTGAGTTCACTTCGGAATACATTCCCGAGATGACCAGTAAGCTGGAACATTACACCGGACGCCAGCCAATTTTCGATCTCTTTGATGTCGAAAACGAAATCCAGCGGGCGCTGGAACGCAAAGTAGAACTGAAATCCGGCGGCTATCTGATTATCGACCAGACCGAAGCAATGACCACCGTGGACATCAATACCGGGGCGTTTGTCGGTCATCGCAATCTGGACGACACCATCTTCAATACCAATATTGAAGCGACGCAGGCTATCGCTCGCCAGTTACGGTTGCGTAATCTGGGCGGGATTATCATTATTGATTTCATCGACATGAATAATGAAGATCACCGTCGCCGCGTACTGCATTCGCTGGAACAGGCGTTGAGCAAAGACCGGGTGAAAACCAGCGTTAATGGTTTTTCGGCGCTGGGGCTGGTGGAGATGACGCGTAAACGCACCCGCGAAAGCATTGAGCACGTACTGTGTAATGAATGCCCAACCTGTCACGGTCGCGGAACGGTTAAAACCGTGGAAACCGTATGCTATGAAATCATGCGTGAGATCGTTCGCGTGCACCATGCTTACGACTCTGACCGTTTCCTGGTCTATGCTTCCCCGGCAGTAGCTGAAGCCTTGAAAGGCGAAGAATCGCACTCGCTGGCGGAAGTGGAAATTTTCGTTGGCAAACAGGTTAAAGTACAAATTGAACCGCTCTACAACCAGGAGCAGTTTGACGTCGTAATGATGTAAACAGATGCTGGGCCGCCATCCGGCAAAGGGTTTTTGAGTCACATTTTTAGCAGACAAGGAGTGACGGGTGAGGCGATTGCCGGGGATTTTACTGCTTACTGGAGCCGCGCTCGTAGTGATCGCTGCGCTGCTGGTCAGCGGCCTGCGTATTGCTTTACCGCACCTCGACGCCTGGCGCCCGGAAATCCTTAACAAAATTGAATCCGCGACGGGTATGCCGGTGGCAGCCAGTCAGCTCTCCGCCAGTTGGCAAAATTTTGGCCCAACACTCGAAGCGCACGACATCCGCGCTGAGTTGAAAGATGGCGGTGAATTTTCAGTTAAACGCGTCACCCTGGCGCTGGATGTCTGGCAGAGCCTGCTGCATATGCGCTGGCAGTTTCGTGACCTCACTTTCTGGCAACTGCGCTTTCGCACCAATACACCCATCACCAGTGGTGGTAGCAATGATAGCCTGGAAGCCAGCCATATCAGCGATCTGTTTCTTCGTCAGTTCGATCACTTCGATCTCCGCGATAGCGAAATCAGCTTCCTGACACCATCCGGTCAGCGCGCTGAACTGGCGATCCCGCAACTCACCTGGCTTAACGATCCACGTAGACACCGTGCGGAAGGTCAGGTAAGTCTCTCCAGTCTGACCGGACAACACGGCGTGATGCAGGTGCGCATGGATCTGCGTGATGATGAGGGACTGTTAAGTAATGGTCGCGTCTGGCTTCAGGCTGATGACATTGACCTGAAGCCGTGGCTCGGTAAATGGATGCAGGACAATATTGCGCTGGAAACGGCACAGTTCTCCCTTGAAGGCTGGATGACCATCGACAAAGGCGATGTGAGCGGAGGCGATGTCTGGCTGAAACAGGGCGGTGCAAGCTGGCTGGGCGAGAAAAAAACGCATTCGCTGTCGGTGGATAATCTGACCGCGCACATAACGCGCGAACATTCGGGCTGGCAGTTTTCCATTCCTGATACGCGGATCACCATGGACGGCAAACCCTGGCCGAGTGGAGCTTTGACGCTGGCCTGGATACCAGAACAGGACGTTGGCGGCAAAAACAATAAACGTAGTGACGAACTACGGATTCGCGCCAGCAATCTGGAGCTGGCGGGGCTGGAAGGCATACGCCCATTAGCAGCGAAACTTTCACCTGCGCTGGGTGATATCTGGCGTTCAACCCAGCCGAGCGGCAAGATCAACACGCTGGCGCTGGATATCCCGCTTCAGGCGGCAGAGAAAACCCGCTTTCAGGCGTCGTGGAGCGATTTGGCCTGGAAACAATGGAAATTACTGCCGGGTGCGGAACATTTCTCCGGGACGCTTTCAGGAAGCGTAGAAAATGGTTTGCTGACGGCTTCCATGAAGCAGGCGAAAATGCCTTATGAAACGGTATTTCGCGCACCGCTGGAAATTGCCGACGGCAAGGCAACCATAAGCTGGTTGAATAATGATAAAGGTTTCCAGCTGGATGGGCGTAACATCGACGTTAAAGCCAAAGCCGTCCATGCGCGCGGCGGTTTTCGTTACCTGCAACCTGCTAACGATGAACCCTGGCTGGGGATTCTGGCTGGCATCAGTACCGATGATGGTTCACAAGCCTGGCGCTATTTCCCGGAAAACCTGATGGGGAAAGAGTTAGTCGATTATCTAAGTGGCGCAATTCAGGGCGGTAAAGCGGATAACGCGACCCTGGTTTATGGCGGCAATCCACATCTTTTCCCTTACAAACACAACGAAGGTCAGTTTGAAGTGCTGGTGCCGCTGCGTAACGCGAAGTTTGCCTTCCAGCCGGACTGGCCTGCATTAACTAACCTTGATATTGAACTGGACTTTATTAACGACGGTTTATGGATGAAAACCGATGGCGTTAATCTGGGCGGTGTGCACGCCAGTAACCTCACTGCGGTGATCCCTGACTACTCGAAAGAAAAGTTGCTTATTGACGCTGACATTAAAGGTTCGGGTAAAGCCGTTGGTCCTTACTTTGATGAGACGCCGCTGAAGGATTCTCTGGGGGCGACCCTACAAGAACTCCAGCTCGACGGCGATGTGAATGCTCGCTTACATCTCGATATCCCGCTGAACGGCGAACTGGTTACAGCGAAAGGTGAAGTGGCGCTGCGCAACAACAGCCTGTTTATCAAACCCCTCGACAGCACCCTGAAAAATTTGAGCGGTAAATTCAGCTTTATCAATGGTGATCTGCAAAGTGAACCACTGACTGCAAGCTGGTTTAACCAGCCACTGAACGTGGATTTTTCCACCAAAGAAGGGACAAAAGCCTATCAGGTTGCGGTGAATCTCAACGGTAACTGGCAACCAGCGAAAACCGGCGTTCTGCCTGAAGCGGTGAACGAAGCGTTAAGCGGCAGCGTGGCGTGGGATGGTAAAGTGGGCATTGAGCTGCCTTATCATGCTGGCGCGACCTATAACGTAGAGCTGAACGGCGATCTGAAGAATGTGAGTAGTCACTTACCTTCGCCGTTAGCCAAACCCGCTGGCGAATCGCTGCCGGTTAACATTAAGGTCGATGGCAGCCTCAATAGCTTTGAATTAACCGGACAGGCTGGTGCGGATAACCATTTCAACAGCCGCTGGTTGCTCGGTCAAAAGCTGACGCTCGATCGCGCTATCTGGGCGGCAGACAGTAAAACGCTTCCACCGTTACCGGAACAAAGTGGTGTTGAGTTAAATATGCCACCGATGGATGGTGCCGAGTGGCTGGCGCTTTTCCAGAAAGGCGCGACGGAAAAGGTTGGCAGCGCGGCGAGTTTCCCTCAGCACATTACGTTACGTACACCGGCGTTGTCATTGGGGAATCAGCAGTGGAATAACCTGAGCATCGTCTCGCAGCCGATGGCAAACGGTACGCAGGTTGAGGCGCAAGGGCGTGAAATCAACGCTACGCTGGCGATGCGTAATAACGCGCCGTGGCTGGCGAATATTAAATATCTCTATTACAACCCGAACGTGACGAAAACCGGTGGTGAATCAACGAATTCATCACCTTTCCCGACTACGGAGCGCATCAGCTTCCGTGGCTGGCCGGACGCACAAATACGTTGCGCAGAGTGCTGGTTCTGGGGGCAAAAATTCGGTCGCATCGACAGCGATATCACCATTTCCGGCGATACGTTAACGCTGACCAATGGACTGATTGATACTGGTTTCTCGCGACTCACTGCCGATGGTGAATGGGTTAACAATCCGGGGAATGAACGCACCTCGCTGAAAGGAAAACTGCGCGGCCAGAAAATTGATGCCGCCGCAGAATTTTTTGGTGTCACGACGCCCATACGCCAGTCGTCATTTAATGTGGATTACGATTTACACTGGCGTAAAGCACCGTGGCAGCCGGATGAAGCGACGTTGAATGGCATCATTCATACCCAACTGGGCAAAGGCGAAATTACCGAAATCAGCACCGGACATGCCGGGCAATTGCTGCGCTTATTGAGCGTAGATGCCCTGATGCGTAAGCTGCGTTTTGATTTCAGAGACACTTTTGGCGAAGGGTTCTATTTTGACTCCATTCGCAGCACCGCGTGGATTAAAGACGGCGTTATGCACACCGATGACACGCTGGTGGATGGCCTGGAAGCGGATATCGCCATGAAAGGGTCGGTAAATCTGGTGCGTCGCGATCTGAATATGGAAGCTGTTGTCGCACCAGAGATTTCTGCGACAGTGGGCGTGGCTGCGGCCTTTGCGGTTAACCCCATTGTCGGCGCGGCAGTATTTGCCGCCAGTAAAGTGCTGGGGCCGCTGTGGAGCAAAGTTTCCATTTTGCGTTATCACATTTCGGGTCCGCTGGACGATCCGCAAATCAACGAAGTGTTGCGCCAACCGCGTAAAGAAAAAGCGCAATGATTTGACGAGGGCGCGTAATTGCCCCAATCTCATATGATAATCGTTGCCAAAGGCCAACGAGCCGGAACATAACCGTAGGCCGGATAAGGCGTTCACGCCGCGTCCGGCAGCCGTAAAAAATCCTCTACCGCAGTAACTAACGAGTAGCAAAAACGATGAGTCTGAACCTGGTAAGTGAACAATTGCTAGCGGCGAACGGCCTGAAACATCAGGACTTGTTCGCGATCCTCGGTCAACTGACCGAACGTCGCCTTGATTATGGCGATCTCTATTTTCAGTCGAGCTATCACGAATCCTGGGTTTTAGAAGACCGCATTATTAAAGATGGTTCTTACAACATCGATCAGGGCGTTGGCGTGCGTGCAATCAGCGGTGAAAAAACCGGATTTGCTTACGCTGACCAAATCAGCCTGCTGGCGCTGGAACAGAGTGCGCAAGCGGCGCGTACCATTGTGCGTGACAACGGCGATGGCAAAGTACAGACGCTGGGCGCGGTAGAGCATAGCCCGCTGTATACCTCGGTTGACCCGCTGCAAAGCATGAGCCGTGAAGAGAAGCTGGATATCCTGCGTCGTGTCGATAAGGTTGCTCGCGAAGCGGACAAGCGCGTACAGGAAGTGACTGCCAGCCTCAGTGGCGTCTATGAATTAATTCTGGTTGCGGCGACTGACGGCACGCTGGCAGCGGATGTGCGCCCTCTGGTGCGTCTTTCTGTGAGCGTTCTGGTCGAAGAAGATGGCAAACGCGAACGCGGCGCCAGTGGCGGCGGCGGTCGTTTTGGTTATGAGTTCTTCCTTGCCGATCTCGATGGCGAAGTCCGTGCGGATGCATGGGCAAAAGAAGCCGTGCGTATGGCGCTGGTCAATCTTTCTGCTGTTGCCGCACCTGCGGGCACCATGCCGGTAGTTCTCGGCGCTGGCTGGCCCGGCGTGCTGTTGCATGAAGCGGTCGGTCACGGCCTGGAAGGCGACTTCAACCGCCGTGGTACTTCGGTCTTTAGTGGACAGGTCGGGGAGCTGGTGGCTTCTGAACTGTGTACCGTGGTTGATGATGGCACGATGGTTGATCGCCGTGGTTCGGTAGCGATTGATGATGAAGGTACGCCAGGTCAGTACAATGTGCTGATTGAGAACGGCATCCTGAAAGGTTACATGCAGGATAAACTCAACGCGCGCTTAATGGGTATGAAGCCGACTGGCAATGGTCGCCGTGAATCGTACGCTCACCTGCCAATGCCGCGTATGACCAACACCTACATGCTGCCGGGTAAATCGACCCCGCAGGAAATTATTGAATCCGTTGAGTATGGCATCTATGCGCCGAACTTCGGTGGCGGCCAGGTGGATATCACCTCCGGCAAATTTGTCTTCTCCACCTCAGAAGCGTATCTGATTGAAAACGGTAAAGTAACGAAGCCGGTGAAAGGGGCAACGTTGATTGGTTCCGGCATCGAAACCATGCAGCAGATTTCGATGGTGGGCAACGACCTGAAACTGGATAACGGCGTGGGTGTCTGCGGCAAAGAAGGGCAGAGTTTGCCGGTTGGCGTGGGTCAGCCGACGCTTAAAGTCGATAACCTGACCGTTGGCGGTACTGCGTAATCTATCCAGGCCGGTAAGCGTCGCATCAGGTATTGGTTGCCGGATGCGGTGCTTACCGACTTACGCACATAAATTACTTTTCTTTCCCGCGCCCGTGCATCTCCTGAAACAGCTTACCGACCTCAACAAAATAATCTGTCAGTGAGTTGATCACGACCTGCACCTTCAGTGGCAGCTTATCTTTTTCGGTATATAACGCATAAACCGGGCGTGGATCTGACTGGTAACGCGGCAGCAGGATCTCCAGTTCCCCGCGATTGATCTCGTTGATCACCCACATCAGCGGCACGTAGGCGATGCCGGCGCCTGCCGTCAGCCAGCGCACCAGCGTCATCGGATCATTTGTGACAAACCGTCCTTGCGGGATCAGTCGTGTTGAGATCCCTTCTGGCGCGATCAGTTCAAATTCATTGTCCGGGCGCACGCTGTATTCCAGCCATGAATGACTACTTAAATCGGCGGGTTTTTCCGGTATGCCGTATTGTGTGAGATAGCTTTTAGCTGCGCACACCACCATTGGCATCGCGCCCAGACGGCGGGAAAACAGGCTGGAATCCTGCAATGCGCCGACGCGGATCACCACATCCAGACCATCAGCGATCAGGTCGGGTGCAGGTATACCTGTGACCAGATTCACGCTCAGACCTGGGTACTCTTTCAGCATTTTTGCTGTCAGCCCGGCGAGAACATTTTGTGCCATAGTTGAAGAACAGCCAATGCGCAGCGTCCCGATGGGGGTGTTATTGAAGGCATACAATTGCTCATGGACATCCTGCACTTCATGGAGCATCCGACGGCAGCCCTGGTAGTAAATTCTACCGGCTTCAGTCAAGCCAATGCTGCGTGTGCTGCGGTTTAACAGCTTTACCTGCAACTCATCTTCCAGTTTTGACACCGTCTGACTGATGGACGAAACGCTCATCTGTAGCTGTCTGGCGGCGGCGGTAAAAGAGCCAAATTCAACTACTTTGGCAAACACCGACATGCGTTTTAGTCGTTCCATTATTCACTCTGACTTAAAAGTGATTTAGATCACATAATATAGATAACAGCATAACAGTTACGCTAATATATTAAATATCAATCTACAGCAATGTTGCTCTCGCCCGGCTTTCCATGCCCTTCTCTGCGGCGACAGATGCTGAAAATAATAACGCCTGCTCTCTCTATACAACCAAGGTCAACATGAGTCTGTTTCCCGTTATCGTGGTGTTTGGGCTGTCCTTCCCACCGATATTTTTCGAATTGCTTTTATCACTGGCGATTTTCTGGCTGGTGCGCCGGGTACTTGTGCCAACAGGTATCTACGACTTTGTCTGGCATCCGGCGTTGTTCAACACTGCGCTCTATTGCTGCTTGTTTTATTTGATATCGCGACTGTTCGTTTGAGGTTGAAGTGAAAACACTAATAAGAAAATTCTCCCGTACGGCCATCACGGTCGTATTAGTCATTCTGGCCTTCATCGCAATTTTTAATGCCTGGGTCTATTACACCGAATCCCCGTGGACGCGTGACGCACGCTTTAGCGCCGACGTCGTTGCGATCGCGCCGGACGTATCCGGACTCATTACTCAGGTAAATGTTCATGATAACCAGCTGGTGAAAAAAGGACAGGTACTGTTCACCATCGATCAGCCGCGCTATCAAAAGGCGCTCGAGGAAGCGCAAGCCGATGTTGCTTATTATCAGGTGCTGGCACAGGAAAAACGCCAGGAGGCCGGACGTCGTAACCGTCTCGGCATACAGGCGATGTCCCGCGAAGAGATAGACCAGGCCAACAACGTACTACAAACGGTTCTGCATCAGTTAGCGAAAGCACAGGCGACCCGCGATCTGGCAAAACTGGATCTTGAACGCACGGTGATCCGCGCACCGGCGGATGGCTGGGTGACCAACCTCAACGTCTATACCGGTGAGTTTATTACCCGTGGCTCAACGGCGGTTGCGCTGGTGAAACAGAACTCCTTCTATGTGCTGGCCTATATGGAAGAAACCAAGCTGGAAGGGGTGCGCCCTGGGTATCGCGCAGAGATCACGCCGCTTGGCAGTAACAAAGTGCTGAAAGGTACGGTTGATAGCGTCGCTGCCGGGGTCACCAACGCCAGCAGTACGCGCGATGATAAAGGAATGGCGACTATCGACTCTAACCTGGAGTGGGTGCGTCTGGCGCAACGAGTTCCGGTACGTATTCGTCTCGATAATCAGCAAGAGAACATCTGGCCTGCGGGCACCACCGCGACGGTGGTGGTCACTGGCAAACAGGATCGTGACGAAAGCCAGGATTCGTTCTTCCGTAAAATGGCTCATCGCCTGCGTGAGTTTGGTTAATCACGATGGGTATTTTCTCCATTGCTAACCAACATATTCGCTTTGCGGTAAAACTGGCGACCGCCATTGTGCTGGCGCTGTTTGTTGGCTTTCACTTTCAGCTGGAAACGCCACGCTGGGCGGTACTGACAGCGGCGATTGTTGCCGCCGGCCCGGCCTTTGCTGCCGGTGGCGAACCGTATTCTGGCGCGATACGCTATCGTGGCTTTTTACGCATCATCGGCACATTTATCGGCTGTATTGCCGGGCTGGTGATCATTATTGCGATGATCCGCGCCCCTTTGCTGATGATTCTGGTGTGCTGTATCTGGGCCGGTTTTTGTACCTGGATTTCTTCACTGGTACGAATAGAAAACTCCTATGCGTGGGGACTGGCTGGTTATACCGCGCTGATCATTGTGATCACCATTCAGCCGGAACCGTTGCTGACGCCGCAGTTTGCCGTCGAACGTTGTAGTGAGATCGTTATCGGTATTGTGTGTGCGATTATGGCGGATCTGCTCTTTTCTCCGCGATCGATCAAACAAGAAGTGGATCGAGAGCTGGAAAGTTTGTTGGTCGCGCAATATCAATTAATGCAACTCTGTATCAAGCATGGCGATGGTGAAGTTGTCGATAAGGCCTGGGGCGACCTGGTTCGACGCACCACGGCGCTACAAGGTATGCGCAGCAACCTGAATATGGAATCTTCCCGTTGGGCGCGAGCTAATCGACGTTTAAAAGCGATTAATACGCTATCGCTGACGCTGATTACCCAGTCCTGCGAAACCTATTTGATTCAGAATTCGCGCCCGGAATTGATCACTGATACTTTCCGCGAATTTTTTGATACGCCGGTAGAAACCGCGCAGGACGTCCACAAGCAGCTCAAACGCCTGCGAAGAGTTATTGCCTGGACCGGGGAACGGGAAACACCTGTCACCATTTATAGCTGGGTCGCGGCGGCAACGCGTTATCAATTGCTCAAACGCGGCGTTATCAGTAATACAAAAATCAACGCCACCGAAGAAGAGATCCTGCAAGGCGAGCCGGAAGTAAAAGTAGAGTCAGCCGAACGTCATCATGCGATGGTTAACTTCTGGCGAACCACACTTTCCTGCATTCTGGGCACGCTTTTCTGGCTGTGGACGGGTTGGACTTCCGGCAGTGGCGCAATGGTGATGATTGCGGTAGTGACGTCACTGGCGATGCGTTTGCCGAATCCACGCATGGTGGCGATCGACTTTATCTACGGGACGCTGGCGGCGTTGCCGTTAGGGCTGCTCTACTTTTTGGTGATTATCCCAAATACCCAACAGAGTATGTTGCTGCTGTGTATCAGCCTTGCCGTGCTGGGATTCTTCCTTGGCATTGAAGTACAGAAACGGCGACTGGGTTCAATGGGGGCGCTGGCCAGCACCATCAATATTATCGTGCTGGATAACCCGATGACGTTCCATTTCAGTCAGTTTCTCGACAGTGCATTAGGGCAAATCGTTGGCTGTGTATTGGCGTTTATTGTTATTCTGTTAGTGCGGGATAAATCACGCGACAGAACCGGACGTGTATTGCTTAATCAATTTGTTTCTGCTGCTGTTTCCGCGATGACCACCAATGTCGCGCGTCGTAAAGAGAACCATCTTCCGGCACTTTATCAGCAGTTGTTTTTGCTGATGAATAAATTTCCCGGAGATTTGCCGAAATTTCGCCTGGCGCTGACGATGATTATCGCGCACCAGCGCCTGCGTGATGCGCCGATCCCGGTTAACGAGGATTTATCGGCGTTTCACCGACAAATGCGCCGCACAGCAGACCATGTGATATCTGCCCGTAGCGATGATAAACGTCGTCGGTACTTTGGGCAGTTGCTGGAAGAACTGGAAATCTACCAGGAAAAGCTACGCATCTGGCAAGCGCCACCGCAGGTGACGGAACCGGTGCATCGGCTTACCGGTATGCTCCATAAGTATCAACATGCGCTGACCGATAGTTAAGTTAAAACCGACGCCAAAAGCGTCGGTTTTTTCATGTCTATACTTAGCGATGAACGGCAGAACTCGCCGCGAAACGTGACGGTGGCAACAGATGAATATCTATACATTTGATTTTGATGAGATTGAGAGTCAGGAGGATTTTTATCGCGACTTTAGCCAAACCTTTGGCCTGGCGAAAGATAAGGTACGCGATCTCGACTCTCTATGGGATGTGTTAATGAATGATGTCCTGCCGCTACCGCTGGAGATCGAATTCGTTCATCTGGGAGAGAAAATGCGTCGCCGTTTTGGCGCGTTAATATTGCTGTTTGATGAGGCAGAGGAAGAGCTGGAAGGGCATTTGCGTTTTAATGTTCGTCATTAGCGCAAAAAAAAGCCCCCGAACCGGGGGCAATATCGTCGGACAAGACGATGAGGGTTTATTTGTACAGTTCAGCCGTAGCGTGCCAGGTGTCACCGCTACGAGCTTCAGTAATCTGGTAGGCCGTTGCGCCTTTTTCTTCCGCTTTTTTATTCAACATTTCACGCATATCCATCGGCGAAGACGCCACCCCGCTGACGGACACTGTACCGATAGCTTCACGGTTTTGCGCTTGTGCAGCATTAATGGAATCGGCAGCGAAGGCACCGAAAGAGAGAACAGAAAGTACGCTTAATACAGCAACAGTGGTTTTGATTTTCATGATTTTTACCTCGACATAATCTTTTAGCTGGGCCTTTGTTTCGTGACCCATATCACAAAATCAAGTATACACTAATTATTTAGCTAATTAATACCACGCTAACTGTTTCTATTGGATTTAAAGTGTTAAAAATATTAATTTTTATAACAAAGTGGAATTAAAAACATAGGGCACCATTATAAATGTCATTAATTTCAATATGATATCGTTTTTTTGCATAATGTGCGATTATTACCCTATGTATTCGATATGTGAATGTTTTGTCGCAGCAAAGCGCACTATTCGTTAATAGATGACAGGGGAAAGCAGGGGGATAAGAGGAGAATGCAGCATTTTTCCCGCCGCCAGAAGCGGCGGGGTAGAGATTAAAGCTCCTGGTCGAACAGCTCTAAAATCGCTTCGTACAGGTCTTTGACGGTAAAACCTTTAGCAGGGGTGGTAAAGATGGTGTCATCACCGGCAATGGTGCCAAGAATACCTTCTGCTTTGCCCAGAGAGTCCAGCAGACGCGCAATTAATTGTGCCGCGCCAGGGCTGGTATGAATCACCACAACAGCGTCATTGTAGTCGATATCCAGCACCAGATTTTTCAGCGGACTGGAGGTGGTTGGTACGCCCAGTTCAGCTGGCAGGCAGTAAACCATTTCCATCTTGGCATTGCGGGTACGTACAGCACCAAACTTGGTTAACATCCGCGAGACTTTAGACTGGTTAATATTGTCAAAGCCTTGCTCCTGCAATGCGGCGACAATTTCGCCCTGGGAGCTAAATTTCTCTTCTTTAAGTAACGCTTTAAACGCTTTAACTAATTCTTCTTGCTTAGCCGAGCTTCGCATAAGTCACCCGATATGGTGGTTGATACAACATTATTGTGCATACAGATGAATTTTTATGCAAACAGTCTGCCCTGGAGAAGGCTGAAATAATGTTATGAAAGAGCGGGATTTTATCAAATTTCGTTATTGAGAAACATGCCTGCGTCACGGCATGTAAATTTCGCTTAAAAGTAAATTAATTGTTATCAAAATGATGTTGTTTTGGCTGAACGGTAGGGTATATTGTCACCACCTGTTGGAATGTTGCCCTAATGCATAAGCGACTGTTAATTACGTAAGTTAGCTCCCTGATTACGTCAATTAAATGCATAAACGCCAAATTTGCGTGACTACACATTCTTGAGAAGTGGTCATTGTAAACAGGGAATTTGTGGATTAAGGTCGCGGCAGCGGAGCAACATATCTTAGTTTATCAATATAATAAGGAGTTTAGGATGAAAGTCGCAGTCCTCGGCGCTGCTGGTGGTATCGGCCAGGCGCTTGCACTACTGTTAAAAACCCAACTGCCTTCAGGTTCAGAACTCTCCCTGTATGATATCGCTCCAGTCACTCCCGGTGTGGCCGTCGACCTGAGCCATATCCCTACTGCTGTGAAAATCAAAGGTTTTTCTGGTGAAGATGCGACCCCTGCTCTGGAAGGCGCAGATGTCGTTCTTATTTCTGCTGGTGTTGCGCGTAAACCGGGTATGGATCGTTCTGACCTGTTTAACGTTAACGCCGGTATCGTGAAAAACCTGGTACAGCAAGTTGCGAAAACTTGCCCGAAAGCGTGCATTGGTATTATCACTAACCCGGTGAACACCACTGTGGCTATCGCTGCAGAAGTGCTGAAAAAAGCCGGTGTTTATGACAAAAACAAACTGTTCGGCGTTACCACGTTGGATATCATTCGTTCCAACACCTTTGTTGCGGAACTGAAAGGCAAACAGCCGGGCGAAGTTGAAGTGCCGGTTATTGGCGGTCACTCTGGTGTTACCATTCTGCCGCTGCTGTCTCAGGTTCCTGGCGTAAGCTTCACCGAACAAGAAGTGGCTGATTTGACCAAACGTATCCAGAACGCGGGTACTGAAGTGGTTGAAGCGAAAGCAGGTGGCGGGTCTGCAACCCTGTCTATGGGCCAGGCCGCTGCACGTTTTGGTCTGTCTCTGGTTCGCGCACTGCAGGGCGAACAAGGCGTTGTAGAATGTGCCTACGTTGAAGGCGACGGTCAGTACGCACGTTTCTTCTCTCAACCGCTGCTGCTGGGTAAAAACGGCGTGGAAGAGCGTAAATCTATCGGCACCCTGAGCGCATTTGAACAGAACGCGCTGGAAGGTATGCTGGATACGCTGAAGAAAGATATCGCCCTGGGCGAAGAGTTCGTTAATAAATAATTGATTAGCGGATAATAAAAACCGGAGCACAGACTCCGGTTTTTTGTTTTGAGCGCACGACTTAATTAGTCGCTGGATATTCCTGAATGGTGACCTGCAACGTTAGCTGCTTATCGTCACGCATCACTACAACTGGGATCACTGAGCCAGGTCGGATTTCCGCAACCTGATCCATCGTCTCCAGTGCGGAGATGGCTGGTTTGTTATCCACCGAGATAATCAGATCGTTGACCTGGATACCCGCGTTAGCCGCCGGACCATCAGGTGACACTTCGTTAACCACAATTCCTTGCAGTTGATCGATACCGCCGCCCTGCGCGTGCAGAGGTGCGATTTCTCGTCCACCAATGCCAATGTATCCACGGATCACGCGACCATCGCGGATCAGCTTATCCATAATTTTGGTTGCTAACTGGAAAGGAATCGCAAAGCCGATACCTTCCGGCGTTTCGCCATCGTTACTCTTATCAAACGACAGCGTGTTAATGCCCATAAGCTCACCCAGCGAGTTCACCAGCGCGCCGCCGGAGTTACCGTGGTTAATGGAAGCATCAGTTTGCAGGAAGTTTTGCCGCCCGGTCGGGTTCAGGCCGATTCGACCTGTGGCACTGATAATGCCCTGGGTAATGGTCTGCCCAAGGTTATACGGGTTACCGATCGCCAGCACCACATCGCCAATGTGCGGTACGCGTCGTGAATTGATAGGAATAGTGGGTAAACCACCAGTGGCATTAATTTTAAGCACCGCCAGATCGGTTAGAGAGTCAGATCCCACCAGTAATGCTTCAAAAACACGACCATCCTGTAAGGCGACGATGATCTGATCGGCGTCGTTGATCACGTGTTTATTGGTGATGATATAACCGCGTTGATCCATGATCACGCCAGATCCCAGTGTACGGATCTCAAGCTGATTGTGTGAGGCGGTGTTCAAACCACGGTTATAAACGTTGACTACCGCTGGCGCGGCGCGGCGAACCGCCAGATTATAGCTGGCAGGCGTCTCATCGGTACTGTCGAATTGCGGTGTGGAAAGCGGGTTAATGCTGCGCAGCGAAGGCATGGCAACCAGCAGAATAGCGCCGACAATTAATCCAATCGCAACGGAACGTAAGAGCTTCACAAACATGATGGAGGCGTCATTAAAAAAGGGAACGGCAGCAGCATACCACGAGTTAACCGGACATCACACGTCAGCCTGATGCCCGGTTTACGACATTAACGCATTAGCAGGTAAATGCTCTCATTGCCACGTACGATCTGCAGGGCGATGATGGCCGGTTTTGTCGCCAGCACTTTGCGCATTTCAGCGATCGAATTCACCCGATCGCGGTTGACGCCAATGATCACATCATCTTTTTGCAAGCCAGCCTGAGCGGCGGGGCTTCCTTTGACAACCTCATCGATCTTAATACCTTTGCCGCCATCTTTTAGCTGACCGTCACTCAACGTCGCGCCTTCCAGCGCAGGTGTGATCATCTCGGCACTGGCTGACGATGAGGTGCTGGTATCGAGCGTCACTTCTACTTCCAGCGGTTTGCCGTTACGCAGCAGGCCGAGTTTCACTTTCGTGCCCGGCTCGGTGGTCGCGATACGGGAACGCAACTCAGCAAAGCTATTCAGCGGTTTGCCGTTGAGACTGGTAATAATATCGCCTGCTTTCACGCCTGCTTTTGCCGAGCCAGAACCTGGCAGCACTTCGCTGACAAACGCGCCGCGCTGAACGTCTAAATTAAATGCTTTGGCGATATCGGCACTCATTTCGGTGCCTTTAATGCCTAACAGGCCGCGTTTGATTTCACCAAAGTCGATAAGTTGCTGCGCCAGGGTACGCGCCATATTACTCGGAATGGCAAAACCAATTCCTACGCTACCGCCGCCCGGGGCAAGGATTGCGGTGTTGATGCCAATTAATTCACCGTTAAGGTTTAACAGTGCACCGCCGGAGTTACCACGGTTAATAGAGGCATCGGTCTGAATAAAGTTTTCCAGACCTTCGAGATTTAACCCGCTGCGGCCTAATGCGGAAACAATCCCGGAGGTGGCGGTTTGCCCAAGACCAAACGGGTTGCCGACCGCGACGGCAAAATCACCGACGCGCAGTTTATCGGAGTCGGCAATGGCAATTTGCGTTAATTTGCCGGGATTCTGAATTTGCAACAGGGCAATATCGCTCTGCTCATCACCGCCAATCAGCTTCGCATCAAACTCACGCCCGTCATTGAGCTGAATACTGATTTTCTGTGCCTGATTAATGACGTGATTGTTGGTCAGCACATAACCTTTATTGGCATTGATTATGACGCCGGAACCTAAACCTTCGAAGGGTTGCGCTGGCTGATCCGGTAAATCATCACCAAAAAACTTTTTGAATTCTTCCGGAATTTTCTGCTCCTGGCTGGCGGTTCCTTCGACTCGAACACTGACCACTGCGGGAAGCACTTTTTCCAGCATCGGCGCCAGACTGGGCAGTGGCGCTTGACCGGCAACCTGGCCGGGAATCGATGCGATGGCCTGAAACGGCGCCGAGAGAGTTAACCCGACACTTAACGCTAATGCACTCAACAGCTGGGTTTGCTTTTTCATTATTCCTGCTCTCGTACCTGAATGATAAGAAAAAGAGATTCAAAACAGTTTGATGTTATTGAATTTTCAGATGGTAAACAATGAGACACCAGATTAAATGATAGTCGGGGGAAGAAGAGAAGAGGAGGGCGCAATGGCTGCGCCCGCAAAATAAATTAGTCGCGCTTCGCGCCGGTACGTAACAGGCCGGATGCGCCTTCAGAATAGTCACGCGGCATCTGCACCGGAGCCTGATCGTTGCTGGCTTCAGATTCTGCCAGACGATTGCGGAACGGGTTGGCTTCAGCAGACAGTTCCGGCAGCAGGCTGCTGGAGCTTTTCGCCATGTGTTGATACAGCTGGCGATAGTCGTGCGCCATAGTATCCAGTAATTCCGCGCTGCGGGCAAAGTGGTTAACCAGCTCTTCGCGATACTCGTCCAGTTCAGCTTTATTTTTTTCAAGTTCGTACTGCAACGCCTGTTGCTGGCGCAGTTTACGATTACCAAAACGCATGGCCACAGCACCAATAATGATGCCGACGACTAACCCAATTAGCGCATATTCCCAGGTCATGAACATCTCCCGTTGTCTTTTGTTTCCGTAGGGTGTTGGCTTCAGGCTCCATGCCTGCGGCTGATTATGCCACTATAACCGTTAATTCCACAGAAGTGGAATCCCGACTGCATATCGCGTAGTGTAGAACGGCCTTTTTTTCGTCAACCGTGAACAACGGCACACCGATTATTCAAGGAATAACAAGAACATCATGCAAAGCGTTACCCCAACATCGCAATACCTGAAGGCGCTCAATGAAGGTAGCCATCAACCCGACGACGTACAAAAAGAGGCCGTCAGTCGGCTGGAGATTATCTACCAGGAATTAATCAACAGCACGCCGCCAGTCGCCAGGGCTAACGGGCTAATGGCACGGGTCGGTAAGCTGTGGGGTAAGCGCGAAGATACAAGCAACGCGCCGGTGCGTGGCTTATATATGTGGGGCGGTGTAGGGCGCGGAAAAACCTGGTTGATGGATCTTTTCTATCAAAGTTTGCCTGGGGAGCGAAAACAGCGGCTGCATTTTCACCGTTTTATGCTGCGGGTGCATGAAGAATTAACCGCATTGCAAGGGCAGAGCGATCCGCTGGAAATTATTGCTGATCGTTTCAAAGCAGAAACTGACGTGCTCTGTTTTGATGAATTTTTTGTTTCTGATATTACCGACGCCATGCTGCTGGGTGGCCTGATGAAAGCATTGTTTGCTCGCGGCATAACGCTGGTGGCGACGTCAAATATTCCACCGGATGAGCTTTATCGCAATGGCCTGCAACGTGCGCGTTTTCTTCCTGCAATTGATGCCATTAAACAGTATTGTGATGTTATGAACGTGGACGCCGGTGTTGATTATCGGCTGCGTACCCTTACTCAGGCGCATCTGTGGCTGTCGCCGCTTAATGATGAAACGCGTGAGCAGATGGATAAGCTGTGGCTGGCGCTGGCAGGTGCAAAACGAGAACAAGCCCCTACGCTGGAAATCAATCATCGACCGCTGGCGACGATGGGCGTAGAAAACCAGACGCTGGCGGTGTCATTTACCACGCTGTGCGTTGATGCCCGCAGCCAGCATGACTATATTGCGCTCTCACGTCTGTTTCACACGGTGATGTTGTTTGATGTGCCCGTCATGACGCGGTTGATGGAGAGTGAAGCGCGGCGTTTCATTGCGCTGGTGGATGAATTTTACGAGCGCCATGTCAAGCTGGTGGTGAGCGCGGAAGTACCTTTGTATGAGATTTATCAGGGCGAGCGGCTGAAGTTTGAGTTCCAGCGTTGCCTGTCACGTCTGCAAGAGATGCAAAGCGAAGAGTATTTGAAGCGCGAGCATTTGGCGGGTTAAAACCTGTCACAAATCACAAAAAGGGGTCGATCTTTGACCCCGACTTCTCTATAATCTTGCGACCCCACGTTACAAGAAAGTTTTTTTCCCAAAACTTTTTGTGTGCTGGCATAGGCTATTCGAAGGGGTAGGTTTGCCGGACTTTGTCGTGTGAACCTCAACAATTGAAGACGTTTGGGTGTTCACCAACGTGTAACTATTTATTGGGTAAGCTTTTAATGAAAACTTTTACAGCTAAACCAGAAACCGTAAAACGCGACTGGTATGTTGTTGACGCGACCGGTAAAACTCTGGGCCGTCTGGCTTCCGAACTGGCTCTGCGCCTGCGCGGTAAGCATAAAGCGGAATACACTCCGCACGTAGATACTGGTGATTACATCATCGTTCTGAACGCTGACAAAGTTGCTGTAACCGGCAACAAGCGTACTGACAAAGTGTACTATCATCACACCGGTCACATCGGTGGTATCAAACAAGCGACCTTTGAAGAGATGATTGCTCGCCGTCCTGAGCGTGTGATTGAAATCGCGGTTAAAGGCATGTTGCCAAAAGGCCCGCTGGGTCGTGCTATGTTCCGTAAACTGAAAGTTTACGCGGGTAACGAGCACAACCACGCGGCACAGCAACCGCAAGTTCTTGACATCTAATCGGGATTATAGGCAATGGCTGAAAATCAATACTACGGCACTGGTCGCCGCAAAAGTTCCGCAGCTCGCGTTTTCATCAAACCGGGCAACGGCAAAATCGTTATCAACCAACGTTCTCTGGAACAGTACTTCGGTCGTGAAACTGCCCGCATGGTAGTTCGTCAGCCGCTGGAACTGGTCGACATGGTTGAGAAACTGGATCTGTACATCACCGTTAAAGGTGGTGGTATCTCTGGTCAGGCTGGTGCGATCCGTCACGGTATCACCCGCGCTCTGATGGAGTACGACGAGTCCCTGCGTTCTGAACTGCGTAAAGCTGGCTTCGTTACTCGTGACGCTCGTCAGGTTGAACGTAAGAAAGTCGGTCTGCGTAAAGCACGTCGTCGTCCGCAGTTCTCCAAACGTTAATTGCTTTCTGCTCCGGCAGAATACAATTTGCGAAAAAAACCCGCTTCGGCGGGTTTTTTTATGGCTAAAATCTGAATCAGCGTAAAAATGGAAAGGTGCTTTTTGCTACCGCCTGACAGGCAGGTAAAACAAAAACAACATCGCCGATAAGGGATTAAGTCAACCATTTCAGACTAAAGCGCATCTCTTTTTCCCCATTTCTGGTATCGACTTACCACAAAGGTCGCAAAATCTGGTAAACTATCATCCAATTTTCTGCCCAAATGTCGGGTATTGCTCATTTTTTGTTTGATTTTCGAACAAAGAGAGTCGTTCCTTACTGGGTAACATAACTTCTGACTGGCCACCTGGTGGCTGGTAGCAGTAAAAATTCTGACTATACCTGGAGGTTTTCATGGCTGTCGCTGCCAACAAACGTTCGGTAATGACGCTGTTTTCCGGTCCTACTGACATCTATAGCCATCAGGTCCGCATTGTGCTGGCTGAGAAAGGTGTAAGTTTCGAGATCGAACACGTGGAAAAGGACAATCCGCCTCAGGATCTGATTGACCTCAACCCGAATCAGAGCGTTCCGACCCTGGTGGATCGTGAACTGACCCTGTGGGAATCTCGCATCATTATGGAATATCTGGATGAGCGTTTCCCGCATCCGCCACTGATGCCTGTTTACCCGGTAGCTCGCGGTGAAAGCCGTCTGTACATGCACCGTATCGAAAAAGACTGGTACACGCTGATGAACACCATCATCAACGGTTCAGCCTCTGAAGCCGATGCCGCACGTAAGCAACTGCGCGAAGAACTGCTGGCGATTGCGCCGGTCTTCGGTCAGAAGCCGTACTTCCTGAGCGATGAGTTCAGCCTGGTCGATTGCTACCTTGCTCCGCTGCTGTGGCGTCTGCCGCAACTGGGCATCGAGTTTAGCGGCCCGGGTGCGAAAGAGCTGAAAGGCTATATGACCCGCGTCTTTGAGCGTGACTCTTTCCTTGCTTCTTTAACTGAAGCAGAACGTGAAATGCGTCTGGGCCGGAGTTAATCTGTATGGATTTGTCACAGCTAACACCACGTCGTCCCTATCTGCTGCGTGCATTCTATGAGTGGTTGCTGGATAACCAGCTCACGCCGCACCTGGTGGTGGATGTGACGCTCCCTGGCGTGCAGGTTCCTATGGAATATGCACGTGATGGGCAAATCGTACTCAACATTGCGCCGCGTGCGGTTGGCAATCTGGAACTGGCGAATGATGAAGTGCGTTTTAACGCGCGCTTTGGTGGCATTCCGCGTCAGGTTTCAGTACCGCTGGCTGCCGTGCTGGCTATCTACGCCCGCGAAAATGGCGCAGGAACAATGTTCGAGCCTGAAGCTGCCTACGATGAAGATGCCAGTATCATGAATGATGATGAAGCGTCGGCAGATAATGAAACCGTTATGTCGGTTATTGATGGCGATAAGCCCGATCACGATGATGACCATCATCCTGACGATGAACCGCCACAGCCTCCACGCGGTGGACGCCCGGCATTGCGGGTTGTGAAATAAATGATAAACAGGCCCATGTGGCCTGTTTTGCTATCTACCTTCTTTTCGCCTGATTTTAATACTGTGTTACGATAACTTCGCTATTATCCGTCAACATATTTTCCCAGAAAGAGCTCTATGAACGCATTTGATCCGCAAGCAGAAGATTCTCCGGCTACTATCGGTCGTAACTTGCGTCGTCGTCCACTGGCGCGCAAAAAACTCTCCGAAATGGTGGAGGAAGAGCTGGAGCAGATGATCCGCCGTCGTGAATTTGGCGAAGGTGAGCAACTGCCATCTGAACGCGAACTTATGGCGTTCTTTAACGTTGGGCGTCCTTCGGTACGTGAAGCGTTGGCGGCGTTAAAGCGCAAAGGTCTGGTACAAATTAATAATGGTGAACGCGCTCGTGTCTCGCGTCCTTCTGCGGACACCATCATCGGCGAGCTTTCCGGCATGGCAAAAGATTTTCTTTCCCATCCTGGCGGGATAGCCCATTTCGAACAGTTACGTCTGTTCTTTGAGTCCAGCCTGGTGCGCTATGCGGCTGAACATGCCACCGATGAACAAATTGATTTGCTGGCCAAAGCACTGGAAATCAACAGTCAGTCGCTGGATAACAACGCCGCGTTTATTCGTTCAGATGTTGATTTCCACCGTGTGCTGGCAGAGATCCCTGGGAACCCGATCTTTATGGCGATCCACGTTGCTCTGCTCGACTGGCTGATCGCCGCCCGTCCGACAGTCGCCGATCAGGCGCTGCACGAGCATAACAACGTTAGTTATCAGCAGCATATTGCGATCGTTGATGCGATCCGTCGTCACGATCCCGATGAAGCCGATCGCGCATTGCAATCGCACCTCAACAGCGTTTCTGCCACCTGGCACGCCTTCGGTCAAACCACTAACAAAAAAAAATAATGCCACTTTAGTGAAGCAGATCGCATTATAAGCGTTCTGTATGATGTGTTGCTTATTTGATCTGGTATAACAGGTATAAAGGTATATCGTTTTTAACAGGCAAGCATCACTTCAGAGGTATTTATGGCAACAAATTTACGTGGCGTAATGGCCGCACTCCTGACTCCTTTTGACCAACAACAAGCACTGGATAAAGCGAGTCTGCGCCGCCTGGTTCAGTTCAATATTCAGCAGGGCATCGACGGCTTATACGTAGGTGGTTCAACCGGCGAAGCCTTTGTGCAGAGCCTTTCCGAGCGTGAACAGGTACTGGAAATCGTCGCGGAAGAGGCGAAAGGCAAGATTAAATTAATCGCTCACGTAGGTTGCGTCAGCACTGCTGAAAGCCAACAACTTGCGGCATCCGCTAAACGTTATGGCTTTGATGCCGTCTCTGCCGTTACGCCGTTCTACTATCCTTTCAGCTTTGAAGAACACTGCGATCACTATCGGGCAATCATTGATTCAGCGGATGGTTTGCCGATGGTGGTGTACAACATTCCGGCGTTAAGCGGCGTTAAACTGACCCTGGATCAGATCAACACTCTGGTTACGTTGCCGGGTGTCGGGGCGCTGAAACAGACCTCTGGCGATCTCTATCAGATGGAGCAGATCCGTCGTGAACATCCTGATCTGGTGCTCTACAACGGTTACGACGAAATCTTTGCTTCCGGCCTGCTGGCGGGCGCTGATGGTGGTATCGGTAGTACCTACAACATCATGGGCTGGCGTTATCAGGGCATCGTTAAGGCGTTGAAAGAGGGCGATATTCAAACCGCGCAGAAACTGCAAACCGAGTGCAACAAAGTCATTGATTTGCTGATTAAAACAGGCGTATTCCGTGGCCTGAAAACAGTTCTTCACTATATGGATGTGGTGTCCGTTCCGCTGTGCCGCAAACCGTTTGGTCCGGTGGATGAAAAATATCTGCCAGAACTGAAGGCGCTGGCTCAGCAGTTGATGCAAGAGCGCGGGTGAGTTTTTCCCCTCACTCGCCCCTACCGGGTGAGGGGAAATAAACGCATCTGTACCCTACAACTTTCATACCAAAGCGTGTGGGCAACGCCCATCGCGGGAGACTCACAATGAGTACTACAACCCAGAATATCCCGTGGTATCGCCATCTCAACCGCGCACAATGGCGAGCATTTTCCGCTGCCTGGTTGGGATATCTACTTGATGGTTTTGATTTCGTTTTAATTGCCCTGGTACTCACCGAAGTACAAGGTGAATTTGGGCTGACGACGGTGCAGGCGGCAAGTCTGATCTCCGCAGCCTTTATCTCACGCTGGTTCGGCGGCTTGATGCTTGGGGCTATGGGGGATCGTTACGGGCGTCGTCTGGCAATGGTCACCAGTATCGTTCTCTTCTCGGTCGGGACGCTGGCTTGTGGCTTTGCGCCAGGCTACATCACTATGTTTATCGCTCGTCTGGTGATCGGCATGGGGATGGCAGGAGAATACGGTTCCAGCGCCACCTATGTCATTGAAAGCTGGCCAAAACACCTACGTAACAAAGCCAGTGGTTTTCTGATTTCCGGCTTCTCTGTGGGTGCTGTCGTTGCCGCTCAGGTTTACAGCCTGGTGGTTCCGATCTGGGGCTGGCGTGCGCTGTTCTTTATCGGCATCTTACCGATCATCTTTGCTCTCTGGCTGCGTAAAAATATCCCGGAAGCGGAAGACTGGAAAGAGAAATACGGGGGTAAAGCACCGGTACGCACAATGGTGGATATTCTTTACCGTGGTGAACATCGCATCGCCAATATCGTGATGACGCTGGCGGCAGCTACTGCGCTGTGGTTCTGCTTTGCCGGCAACCTGCAAAATGCCGCAATCGTCGCTGTTCTTGGGCTGTTATGCGCCGCAATTTTTATCAGCTTTATGGTACAGAGTACGGGCAAACGCTGGCCAACCGGTGTGATGCTGATGGTGGTTGTGTTGTTTGCTTTCCTCTACTCATGGCCGATTCAGGCGCTGCTGCCGACGTATCTGAAAACTGAGCTGGCTTATAACCCACATACGGTCGCCAATGTGTTGTTCTTTAGTGGTTTTGGTGCGGCGGTGGGTTGCTGCGTCGGTGGCTTCCTCGGTGACTGGCTGGGAACGCGCAAAGCCTACGTTTGTAGCCTGTTAGCTTCACAATTGCTGATTATTCCGGTGTTTGCGATTGGCGGCGCAAACGTCTGGGTACTCGGTCTGTTACTGTTCTTCCAGCAAATGCTTGGTCAGGGCATCTCCGGGATCTTACCAAAACTGATCGGCGGTTATTTCGATACCGACCAACGTGCAGCGGGGCTGGGCTTTACCTACAACGTCGGCGCACTTGGCGGCGCACTGGCTCCAATCCTCGGCGCGTTGATCGCTCAACGTCTGGATCTGGGCACTGCGCTGGGATCGCTCTCGTTCAGTCTGACGTTCGTGGTGATCTTGCTGATTGGTCTGGATATGCCATCCCGCGTTCAGCGTTGGCTGCGCCCGGAAGCGTTGCGGACTCATGACGCTATCGACGGCAAACCATTTAGCGGTGCCGTGCCGTTTGGCAGCGCCAAAAACGATTTAGTCAAAACCAAAAGTTAATTCTGTAGCCCGGTCTCTGTACCGGGTCTTTCGCTAAGGGAAGATGTATGTCGTTACTTGCACAACTGGATCAAAAAATCGCCGCTAACGGTGGACTGATTGTCTCCTGCCAGCCGGTTCCGGACAGCCCGCTCGATAAACCCGAAATCGTTGCTGCCATGGCATTAGCGGCAGAGCAGGCAGGTGCGGTTGCTATTCGCATAGAAGGTGTGGCAAACCTGAAAGCCACGCGTGCGGTGGTGAGCGTGCCGATTATCGGGATTGTGAAACGCGATCTGGAGGATTCTCCGGTACGTATCACAGCCTATATTGAAGATGTTGATGCACTGGCGCAGGCGGGCGCGGACATTATCGCGATTGACGGCACCGACCGACCGCGTCCGGTGCCTGTTGAAACGCTGCTGGCACGTATTCACCATCACGGTTTACTGGCGATGACCGACTGCTCAACGCCGGAAGACGGCCTGGCATGCCAAAAGCTGGGAGCCGAAATTATTGGCACTACGCTTTCTGGCTATACCACGCCTGTAACGCCAGAAGAGCCGGATCTGGCGCTGGTGAAAACGTTGAGCGACGCCGGATGTCGGGTAATTGCCGAAGGACGTTACAACTCGCCAGCGCAGGCGGCGGATGCGATGCGCCACGGCGCATGGGCGGTAACGGTGGGTTCTGCCATTACGCGTCTTGAACACATTTGTCAGTGGTACAACACAGCGATGAAAAAGGCGGTGCTATGACCACACTGGCGATTGATATCGGCGGTACTAAACTTGCCGCCGCGCTGATTGGCGCTGATGGGCAGATCCGCGATCGCCGAGAACTTCCTACGCCTGCCAGCCAGACACCAGAAGCCTTGCGTGAAGCCTTGGCCGCGTTAGTCTTCCCGTTGCAAGCTCATGCGCAGCAGGTTGCCATCGCTTCAACCGGGATCATCCGCGATGGCAGCTTGCTGGCGCTGAATCCGCATAATCTCGGTGGATTGCTACATTTTCCGTTAGTCAAAACTTTGGAACAACTTACCGATTTGCCGACCATTGCCATTAACGATGCGCAGGCCGCAGCGTGGGCGGAGTATCAGGCGCTGGAAGGCGATATAACCGATATGGTGTTTATCACCGTTTCCACCGGTGTTGGCGGCGGCGTAGTGAGCGGCGGCAAACTGCTTACCGGCCCAGGTGGTCTGGCGGGGCACATCGGGCATACGCTTGCCGATCCGCAGGGGCCAGTCTGTGGCTGTGGACGCACAGGTTGCGTGGAAGCGATTGCTTCTGGTCGCGGCATTGCAGCGGCAGCGCAGGGTGAACTTATGGGCGCAGATGCGAAAACCATTTTCACGCGCGCCGGACAGGGCGACGAGCAGGCGCAGCAACTGATTCATCGCTCCGCACATGCGCTGGCAAGACTGATTGCCGATGTTAAAGCCACGACTGATTGCCAGTGTGTGGTGCTCGGCGGCAGTGTTGGGCTGGCGGAAGGGTATCTGGCGCTGGTGGAAACGAATCTGGCTAAGGAGCCAGCGGCATTTCATGTTGAGTTACTGGCGGCGCACTACCGCCATGATGCAGGTTTACTTGGGGCTGCGTTGTTGGCTCAGGGAGAAAAATTATGATGATGGGTGAAGTACAGTCGTTACCATCTGCCGGGTTACATCCAGCACTACTGGACGCGTTAACGCTGGCATTAGCCGCCAGGCCGCAGGAAAAAGCGCCGGGTCGTTACGAATTGCAGGGCGACAATATCTTTATGAATGTCATGACGTTTAACACTCAATCGCCCGTTGAGAAAAAAGCCGAATTGCACCAGCAGTACATTGACATCCAGCTGTTATTAAACGGCGAGGAGCAGATTCTGTTTGGTATGGCAGGTACTGCGCGCCAGTGTGAAGAGTTCCACCATGAAGATGATTACCAGCTTTGCAGCGCCATTGAGAACGAGCAAGCCATCATCCTGAAACCGGGAATGTTCGCCGTGTTTATGCCAGGAGAACCGCATAAACCGGGATGCGTTGTCGGCGAACCTGGTGAGATTAAAAAGGTGGTAGTGAAGGTTAAGGCCGAGTTAATGGCTTAAAATTTAGTTGGATAGCTCGTTTTATAAATTCGCCAGACACTGTCTGGCGAATTTATTGTTACCTCGCTTAAACTTCCAGCCAGTTCATAATGCCGTCTGCCGCCTTACGACCTTCGGCAATGGCGGTCACCACCAGATCCGAACCACGCACGATGTCACCACCGGCAAAGATTTTCGGATTGCTGGTTTGGAAAGCGTTTTCGTTACCTTCCGGAGCGATAATGCGACCCTGTGAATCCAGCTCAACGCTGTGTTCTGCCAGCCATTCCATGCTGTGCGGGCGGAAACCAAACGCCATGATCACCGCATCTGCCGGAACGATATGTTCGGAACCTGCCACGATCTCTGCGCGGCGACGGCCTTTAGCGTCCGGTTCGCCCATTTCGGTGCGCACCATTTTCACGCCGCTGACTTTACCGTTGCCATTCACTTCAATACCCAGCGGCTGGACGTTGAATTTGAACTCTACGCCTTCTTCCCGCGCGTTTTTCACTTCGCGGCGGGAACCCGGCATGTTCTCTTCATCACGACGATAGGCACAGGTAACGTGCTTAGCACCCTGGCGCACGGAAGTCCGCACGCAGTCCATCGCGGTATCGCCACCGCCAAGTACCACCACGCGTTTGCCTTCCATGCTGACGAACGGTTCGTCGCGGGTTTCGCCAAAGCCCATTAACTGTTTGGTGTTGGCGATGAGGAACGGCAGCGCCGCGTACACGCCATCGGCGTCTTCGTTTTCCAGTCCGCCGCGCATGGACTGATAAGTGCCGACGCCAAGGAACACGGCATCGTAATCACTCAGCAGATCGTCAAGCTGTACGTCGCGGCCCACTTCGGTATTGAGTTTGAATTCAATACCCATGCCGGTGAAGATTTCACGGCGGCGCGTCATTACCTCTTTTTCCAGCTTGAAAGCCGGAATACCGAAGGTCAGCAGGCCGCCGATTTCCGGGTGACGGTCGAAGACGACAGCTTTGACACCGTTGCGTGTCAGGACATCCGCACACGCCAGACCTGCCGGGCCTGCGCCGATAATCGCCACTTTTTTACCCGTCTGCTTCACGCCGGACATATCCGGACGCCAGCCCATTTCGAACGCTTTATCATTGATATAACGCTCAATATTGCCGATGGTCACTGCGCCAAACTCATCGTTCAGGGTACAGGAACCTTCGCACAGACGATCCTGCGGGCAAACGCGTCCACACACTTCCGGCAGGGTATTGGTTTGATGCGACAGTTCTGCCGCTTCAAAAATACGTCCCTCGTTGGCGAGCTTCAGCCAGTTCGGGATGTAGTTGTGTACCGGGCATTTCCACTCGCAGTATGGGTTGCCGCACGACAGGCAGCGGTCAGCCTGCGCTTTGGCCTGGCCTTCGGAAAACGGCTCGTAAATTTCAACAAACTCAATTTTGCGGATCTTCAGCGGTTTCTTTGGCGGATCAACGCGCTGCAGGTCGATAAATTGATAAACATTCTGACTCATTGTTGCTACCCCTTACTGCGCCTGCACGCGCAACTCTGCTGCGCTACGACTACGGTGCCCCAGCAGTGCTTTTACATCACTGGACTTCGGTTTAACCAGCGCAAATTTAGTGGCGAAGATTGACCAGTTCGCCAGAATCTCTTCGCCACGCTGAGAACCGGTATGCTGCACATGCTCAGTGATAAGACCACGCAGATGCTCTTCATGGATCGCCAGAGAGTCAACGTTTAAGACCTCGACCAGTTCCGGGTTAACGCGTTTGCGGAAATCACCACTTTCGTCGAGAACGTAAGCGAAGCCGCCGGTCATGCCCGCACCGAAGTTAACACCGGTTTTACCCAGAATACAGACGATACCACCCGTCATGTATTCACAGCCGTTGTCGCCAATGCCTTCTACCACGGTAATCGCACCGGAGTTACGCACGCCAAAACGTTCACCCGCGCGGCCAGCGGCATACAGACGACCGCCGGTCGCGCCATACAGGCAAGTGTTGCCGATAATGCTCGCCTCGTGGCTGCGGAAGGCCGAGCCAACCGGAGGACGAATGGCGATTAAGCCGCCCGCCATGCCTTTACCGACATAGTCGTTGGCATCGCCCGTCAGATACAGCTCCACGCCGCCCGCGTTCCACACGCCGAAACTCTGGCCTGCGGTGCCGTTGAAGTACGCTTTAATCGGATCGGCAGCCAGCCCCTGATCGCCGTGCGTCTGGGCGATATAACCTGAAAGCGATGCGCCCACGGAACGGTCGGTGTTACGAATATCGAACCAGAAGGTTTTACTCTGACGCTCATCGACAAACGGTTTCGCCTGTTGCAGCAACTGCGCGTTCAGCAGACCGTTATCGAACGGCGGGTTGTTTTCGGTGCAGTAGAGCGCCTTACCAGGATGCGGCTCGGCAGTCTCCAGCAGCTTCGATAGCGCCAGTTTTTGCTGTTTGGCGGTGAAACCGTCCAGCTCTTTCAGCAGGTCGGTGCGACCAATCAGATCCACCAGACGCGTTACGCCCAGCTGTGCCATCAGCTCGCGGGTTTCACGGGCGATAAATTCAAAGTAATTCGTCACCTTGAACGGCAGGCCGTGGTAGTGATTTTTACGCAGTTTTTCGTCCTGAGTTGCCACGCCGGTGGCGCAGTTGTTCAGATGGCAAATACGCAGATATTTACAGCCGAGCGCCACCATTGGGCCAGTGCCGAAACCGAAACTTTCCGCGCCGAGGATGGCTGCTTTGATGATATCGACGCCGGTTTTCAGACCGCCATCAACCTGCAAACGGATCTTATGACGCAAGCCGTTGGCAACCAGCGCCTGTTGGGTTTCAACAAGCCCCAGCTCCCACGGGCAGCCTGCGTATTTCACCGACGAAAGTGGACTTGCTCCAGTGCCGCCGTCATAGCCTGCGATGGTGATCAAGTCCGCATAGGCTTTCGCCACGCCGGTGGCGATAGTGCCAACGCCCGGCTCAGACACCAGCTTCACGGAGATCATCGCTTTCGGGTTAACCTGTTTCAGGTCGAAAATAAGCTGCGCTAAGTCCTCGATAGAGTAGATATCGTGGTGCGGTGGCGGGGAGATCAACGTTACGCCGGGTACGGAATAGCGCAGTTTGGCGATGTAAGGAGTGACTTTATCGCCCGGCAACTGACCGCCTTCGCCCGGCTTCGCGCCCTGAGCGACTTTAATCTGAATCACGTCGGCATTGACCAGATACGCCGGAGTGACGCCGAAGCGACCGGAAGCGACCTGTTTAATGCGCGAGACTTTGTTGGTGCCGTAGCGCGCCGGATCTTCACCCCCTTCACCGGAGTTGGAGTTGCCGCCGATGCTGTTCATCGCTTCCGCCAGTGCCTCGTGGGCTTCCGGGCTTAACGCGCCGATAGACATCGCAGCGGTATCGAAGCGTTTAAACAGTTCGCTTGCCGGTTCAACATCAGCAATGTTGACCGCGTTTTCACCCGGCGTAATTGCCAGCAGATCGCGCAGCGTTGTTGCCGGGCGCTCGTTAACCAGCTTCGCGTATTCCTGATAGTCGCTGTACTCGCCGCTCTGTACCGCCTGCTGCAGCGTGCGCACGACGTCTGGATTGTAGGCGTGGTATTCGCCGCCATGCACATATTTCAGCAGGCCGCCCTGGCTGATGGGCTTACGCGCCAGCCAGGCTCGTTTTGACAGATTCAGCAGATCCTGCTGGAAGTCTTCGAAGCCTGCCCCGCCAATGCGGCTGACCGCGCCCTGGAAGCACAGGCTCACAACATCATCGTGCAGACCGACCGCCTCAAACAGTTTCGAGCAGCGGTAAGAGGCGATGGTGGAGATGCCCATCTTGGACATGATTTTGTACAAGCCTTTGTTGATGCCGTTACGGTAGTTGAGCATCACAGTACGATAATTTTTGGCAATCGCGTGGGTGTCAACCAGGCGACCCAGTGTTTCATAGGCAAGGTACGGATAAATAGCCGTCGCGCCGAAGCCCAGCAACACGGCGAAGTGGTGTGGATCGCGGGCGCTGGCGGTTTCGACGATGATGTTGGCGTCGCAACGCAGGCTTTGATCGACCAGACGGGTCTGGATCGCGCCAACCGCCATCGGGGCTGGAACCGGCAGGCGATCTTTAGCGATATTCCGGTCGGAAAGCACCAGCAGCACGGTGCCGCTACGCACCATTTTTTCGGCTTTATCGCACAGCTCTTTGACCGTCGCTTCGAGCGTGTTTTTGGTTGCGTCAAAGGTGATATCCAGGGTATCTGCGCGGTAGTGCTCTTCTTTCATCGTCGTGAGCTGTTTGAAATCGGAGTAGAGCAGAATCGGCGATTTAAAGCTTAAACGGTGTGCCTGGCCTTCGGCTTCACAGAAGACGTTCATTTCGCGCCCGATGCTGGTAGCGAGCGACATAACATGCGCTTCACGCAGCGGGTCGATTGGCGGATTAGTGACCTGAGCAAACTGCTGGCGGAAGTAGTCGTAAATAATGCGCGGCTGGCTGGAGAGCACGGCGAATGGGGTGTCGTCGCCCATCGAACCGACAGCTTCCTGACCGTTTTCGCCCAGCACACGGATCACAGAGTCCAGCTCTTCCGCGCTGTAGTTAAACTGTTTCTGGTAGCTGGCAAGCGTGTCGTCGTCCAGTTCACGGCTACCCACTTCTTCATCGGGCAAGTCTTCAAACGGCACCAGGCGGCGAACGTTTTTCTCCATCCACTCTTTATATGGATGGCGGCTTTTCAGGTCATCATCGGTTTCTGCCGAGTGCAGAATACGCCCACTGCGGGTGTCGATCACCATCAGTTCGCCCGGCCCCACGCGGCCTTTTTCAACCACTTCGTCAGGCTGATAATCCCAGATGCCGACTTCAGAGGCGCAGGTGATGAGCTTATCTTTGGTGATGACGTAGCGCGCCGGACGCAGACCGTTACGGTCGAGGTTACAGGCAGCGAAGCGACCGTCTGACATCACGATGCCCGCCGGGCCATCCCACGGCTCCATATGCATGGAGTTAAAATCGAAGAACGCGCGCAGTTCCGGATCCATATCCGGGTTGTTCTGCCAGGCTGGTGGAACTAACAGACGCATGGCGCGGATGATATCCATCCCGCCTGCCAGCAGCAGTTCCAGCATGTTATCCATTGAACTGGAGTCAGAGCCGGTTTCGTTGACGAAGGGTGCGGCGTCGTGCAAATCCGGGATCAGCGGCGTCTGGAATTTATAAGTACGGGCGCGCGCCCACTGACGGTTACCGGTGATAGTGTTGATTTCGCCGTTGTGCGCCAGATAGCGGAACGGCTGCGCCAGCGGCCAGCGTGGCACGGTGTTGGTGGAGAAGCGTTGATGGAACAGGCAGATAGCAGATTCCAGACGCAGATCCGCAAGATCCAGGTAAAAGCGCGGCAAATCCGCCGGCATACACAGACCTTTATAGATGTTGACCAGATTCGACAGGCTACAGACGTAGAAGTCTTTATCGGCTTCGAGACGTTTTTCGATGCGGCGACGGGCGATAAACAGACGGCGCTCCATATCGCGCGGACGCCAGCCTGCCGGGGCGTTCACAAAAATTTGCTCAATGCGCGGCAGCGAGGAGAGGGCGATTTCACCCAGTACACCTTCGTTGGTAGGGACATCACGCCAGCCGACAATCGACAAGGTTTCGCGTTGTAGCTCTTCTTCAACGACGCGGCGTGCGGCGGCGGCGAGTTCAGGATCTTTATTCAGGAAGATCATCCCGACGGCGTAGTTTTTCGCTAAACGCCAGCCGCGTTCCTGCGCAACGATACGAAAAAAGCGATCCGGTTTTTGTAACAGCAGGCCGCAACCGTCACCAGTTTTACCATCAGCGAGAATCGCGCCACGGTGCTGCATACGAGCCAGTGCGTGTATTGCAGTACGCACTACCTTGTGGCTAGGTTCGCCTTCTATGTGGGCGATCAGGCCGAAACCACAGTTATCCCTCTCAAGGGATTTATCGTACAACATATCGTGAACCTCCCCCAGGCTCTGCGGGAACCCCACTACCGAACCGCTGCGCACGGGCACAGAAAGAGCATGGCGACGGGGTTTGCGTTTCATACGCTTACCTCGCATTCGCCCCCTTTTTTGTCCTTTTCGCATCAGTTAATACGGTGAAGAGGGGAACTCAATTACTGCATAAATATGATGAGCAGGCTGCTCATCCAGAAAGCTTCCAGCGGATTTCCAACTTATCGGGAAAGCTGATACAGGTCAAATGGCAAGCTTATTGCTCTGGAAATGTGCTTTAGCGCAAAATTCTTTGTTAATTTATTGAATTTAAACTAAATTTGTTATTCTTAATTAATGGAAAGAGAAAAAGGAAAACGTTGAGTGCCTGACTACTTTAGCGGCGTGTTAACCCTTATCCTGCCTTGAATTGACGTTTGAAGCAGTGTTTTATACTGTCTTAAGAGGAAAAGGCATTTCATGCTACTGTTTTTGTTTAAAATCCATTAGCGGATAAAAAAATCCGACGCAAGATAAGCAAAAGTAATTTATGTGCTACTGCATTAAATTTCAGTAATTGTGATTTAATATGCAGTTGATATAAGCAGGCCGGGACGATTGATCCAGGTCATCGCCGAATTGAGCTAAAAATGGCAGGCTTTGGCCTCTTTTCAAGGCGCGGTCTATCAGATTATGCAGTTACAGAAATTAGTCAATATGTTTGGTGGGGATCTTACCCGTCGTTACGGGCAAAAGGTGCATAAACTGACGCTGCATGGCGGTTTTAGCTGCCCGAATCGTGACGGAACCATCGGACGCGGCGGATGCACATTCTGTAATGTTGCTTCGTTTGCCGACGAAGCGCAGCAACACCGTTCCATTGCTGAACAACTGGCGCATCAGGCGAATCTGGTTAACCGTGCGAAACGCTATCTGGCCTACTTTCAGGCTTATACCAGCACCTTTGCGGAAGTTCAGGTGCTGCGTTCCATGTATCAACAGGCGGTGAGCCAGGCCAATATTGTCGGTTTGTGTGTTGGTACGCGCCCGGACTGCGTGCCGGATGCGGTGTTGGATCTGCTTTGTGAATATAAAGACCAGGGCTACGAAGTGTGGCTGGAGCTGGGGCTGCAAACCGCGCACGACAAAACGCTGCATCGCATCAATCGCGGACATGATTTTGCCTGCTATCAGCGCACGACCCAGCTGGCGCGTCAGCGTGGGCTTAAGGTGTGTTCTCACTTAATTGTCGGCCTGCCTGGCGAAGGGCAAGCGGAATGTTTGCAAACACTGGAGAGAGTGGTTGAAACCGGCGTGGACGGCATCAAGCTTCATCCCCTGCATATCGTGAAAGGCAGCATTATGGCGAAGGCCTGGGAAGCGGGACGTTTGAACGGTATTGAACTGGACGATTACACGCTGACGGCGGGAGAGATGATTCGCCATACGCCACCGGAAGTTATCTACCACCGCATTTCCGCCAGCGCCCGTCGCCCGACGTTACTTGCTCCGCTGTGGTGTGAAAATCGCTGGACGGGTATGGTCGAGCTGGATCGTTATCTGAATGAACATGGCGTACAGGGATCGGCGCTGGGACGTCCGTGGCTACCTCCAACGGCGTAGGCCATTGAGGGGAATTCCGCATTTCTCACACAATTTATAACGTAACTGTCAGAATTGGGTATTATTGGGGCAGGTTGTCGTGAAGGAATTCCCTAATGAAGCAAATTCGTCTGCTGGCGCAGTATTATGTTGACCTGATGATGAAGTTAGGTCTGGTGCGCTTCTCAATGTTGCTGGCGCTGGCCCTTGTCGTTCTCGCCATTGTGGTGCAAATGGCGGTGACCATGGTGCTGCATGGTCAGGTCGAAAGTATTGATGTTATTCGTTCTATCTTCTTTGGTCTGCTGATTACGCCGTGGGCGGTCTACTTTCTTTCGGTGGTCGTCGAGCAACTGGAGGAGTCACGACAACGTCTGTCACGGCTGGTGCAAAAACTGGAGGAGATGCGCGAGCGCGATCTGAGCCTCAACGTTCAGTTAAAAGACAATATTACCCAGCTTAATCAGGAAATCGCCGTTCGTGAAAAAGCTGAAGCTGAATTGCAGGAAACCTTCGGTCAGCTGAAAATTGAAATCAAAGAGCGTGAAGAGACACAAATTCAGCTCGAACAGCAATCCTCTTTTTTACGTTCCTTCCTTGACGCCTCTCCAGATCTGGTTTTTTACCGTAACGAAGATAAAGAGTTTTCCGGCTGTAACCGTGCAATGGAATTGCTAACCGGGAAGAGCGAAAAACAACTGGTTCACCTGAAACCTGCTGATGTTTACTCGCCGGAAGCCGCCGCGAAAGTTATTGAAACCGATGAGAAAGTGTTTCGTCATAATGTGTCACTGACTTATGAACAGTGGCTGGATTATCCGGACGGACGCAAAGCCTGCTTTGAAATCCGTAAAGTGCCGTACTACGACCGTGTGGGTAAACGGCATGGTTTGATGGGCTTTGGTCGCGACATTACCGAGCGTAAGCGGTATCAGGATGCGCTCGAACGCGCCAGCCGCGACAAAACGACGTTTATTTCCACCATCAGTCACGAATTGCGTACACCTCTGAACGGTATCGTTGGCTTAAGCCGCATTCTGCTGGATACGGAACTCACTGCTGAGCAGGAAAAATATCTCAAAACCATCCATGTTTCCGCCGTCACTTTGGGGAATATTTTTAACGATATTATCGACATGGATAAGATGGAGCGCCGCAAGGTTCAGCTTGATAATCAGCCGGTTGATTTCACCAGCTTCCTTGCCGATCTGGAAAATCTTTCCGCATTGCAGGCGCAACAAAAAGGGCTGCGCTTTAATCTGGAACCGACGCTACCATTACCGCATCAGGTCATTACCGACGGTACGCGTTTACGGCAGATCCTGTGGAATCTCATCAGTAACGCCGTCAAATTTACCCAGCAAGGTCAGGTTACCGTGCGCGTGCGCTACGATGAAGGCGACATGCTGCATTTTGAAGTGGAAGACTCAGGCATCGGTATTCCGCAGGATGAGCTGGATAAAATTTTTGCCATGTATTACCAGGTGAAAGACAGTCACGGCGGTAAACCTGCCACCGGCACCGGCATTGGTCTGGCTGTTTCTCGTCGGCTGGCGAAAAATATGGGCGGCGATATTACTGTTACCAGCGAACAGGGCAAAGGTTCAACCTTTAGGTTGACGATCCACGCACCGTCGGTGGCAGAAGAGGTCGATGATGCGTTTGATGAAGACGATATGCCTTTACCGGCACTAAATGTGCTGCTGGTGGAAGACATTGAACTGAACGTTATTGTCGCGCGTTCTGTACTGGAAAAATTAGGTAACAGCGTTGATGTAGCAATGACCGGCAAGGCGGCGCTGGAGATGTTTAAGCCGGGCGAATACGACCTGGTATTGCTGGATATTCAGTTGCCAGATATGACCGGGTTGGATATCTCTCGTGAACTGACGAAGCGTTATCCGCGCGAAGATTTACCGCCGCTGGTGGCTTTAACCGCCAATGTGCTGAAAGATAAACAAGAGTACCTCAATGCTGGAATGGATGATGTGCTGAGTAAGCCGCTTTCCGTACCGGCGCTAACCGCGATGATCAAGAAATTCTGGGATACCCCGGATGATGAGGAGAGCACGGTGACGACAGAAGAGAACAGCAAATCTGAAGCATTACTCGATATTCCCATGCTGGAACAGTATCTCGAACTTGTAGGGCCGAAGTTGATTACCGACGGGTTAGCGGTGTTTGAGAAGATGATGCCGGGCTATGTCAGCGTGCTGGAGTCGAATCTGACGGCGCAGGATAAAAAAGGCATTGTCGAGGAAGGGCATAAAATTAAAGGCGCGGCGGGTTCAGTGGGGTTACGCCATCTGCAACAGCTGGGTCAGCAAATTCAGTCTCCCGACCTTCCTGCGTGGGAAGATAACGTAGGTGAATGGATTGAAGAGATGAAAGAAGAGTGGCGTCACGACGTAGATGTGCTGAAAGCGTGGGTGGCAAAAGCCACTAAAAAATGACCCCGGCTAGACCGGGGTGCGCGAATACTGCGCCAACACCAGGGAAATCTTGGCTGCGCCGTAAATTATTATGATGAGTTACAAGGGCACAGCACTGTTTTTCAGGCCGCACGCAGTTAAGATAGCAAATCTTAAATGATTTGTTACATGAATCAGTTAAATGTGTGATGCGTAGCATTTTTATTAAAAAGATTAATGTGTTTCAGTCAGTTGCGAAAGGATGATCACAATGAAGAAAATTGGCGTAGTTCTGAGCGGGTGCGGCGTTTATGACGGTTCCGAAATTCATGAAGCTGTGTTGACGTTACTGGCGATATCGCGTAGCGGCGCGCAGGCGATCTGCTTTGCACCGGATAAGCAGCTGGTTGATGTTATCAACCATTTAACCGGCGAGGCGATGACGGAATCGCGCAATGTGCTGATTGAAGCCGCGCGTATTGCGCGTGGTGAGATCCGTCCTCTGGCTCAGGCCGATGCCGGCGAACTGGATGCGTTGATTGTGCCTGGTGGCTTTGGTGCGGCGAAGAATTTAAGCAATTTTGCCAGCCTTGGCAGTGAATGCACTGTTGATCGTGAATTAAAGGCGCTGGCGCAAGCGATGCATCAGGCCGGTAAACCGCTTGGTTTTATGTGTATTGCCCCGGCGATGCTGCCGAAAATTTTCGATTTCCCACTGCGTTTGACCATCGGTACTGATATCGATACCGCAGAAGTGCTGGAAGAGATGGGCGCAGAGCATGTACCGTGTCCGGTCGATGATATCGTGGTTGATGAAGACAATAAGATTGTCACTACACCGGCTTATATGTTGGCACAGAACATTGCGGAAGCGGCGAACGGCATTGATAAGCTGGTTTCCCGCGTGCTGGTTCTGGCTGAATGAGTAAAAGCCGCTTAACGGCGTTCGGTTTCGTTCGTCGTTTTCTTCTGCGGTTAGTGGTTGTCCTCGCCGTTTTATGGGGCGGGGGCATCGCGTTGTTTAGCATAGCGCCTGTCCCGTTCTCAGCGGTGATGGTCGAGCGACAGGTCAGTGCCTGGCTGCATGGCAATTTTCGTTACGTGGCGCATTCTGACTGGGTCAGTATGGATCAAATCTCGCCGTGGATGGGGTTGGCAGTGATTGCCGCAGAAGATCAGAAATTCCCTGAGCACTGGGGCTTTGATGTCGCTTCCATTGAGAAAGCCCTGGCGCACAACGAGCGCAATGAAAATCGTATTCGCGGCGCATCAACGATTTCTCAGCAGACAGCCAAAAATCTCTTTTTATGGGATGGGCGTAGCTGGATACGTAAAGGGCTGGAAGCAGGTCTGACATTGGGGATAGAAACGGTCTGGAGCAAAAAACGTATCCTGACGGTTTACCTGAATATCGCCGAATTTGGCGATGGTGTGTTTGGTGTTGAAGCCGCAGCGCAACGCTATTTCCACAAACCCGCGAGCAAACTCACTCAGTCGGAGGCTGCCTCACTGGCAGCGGTACTTCCGAACCCACTACGCTTTAAAGTTTCCGCACCCTCAGGCTACGTGCGTAGCCGTCAGGCGTGGATTTTACGGCAGATGCATCAGTTGGGCGGTGAATCTTTTATGCGGCAACATCAGCTGTATTAAGCTTCGCGCGAGGTGAGGGTGAGTTTCTTGTTCTCACTGAGTTGTGCGCCTTTCTTCAGGGCGACCGATAACGCGGGTTGAGCGATAAAACGTTGCCACAAACGCTCTTGCTTACGTAGACAACACCACTTCGACCAGGTCGCCAGCGGAATCCACGTGCTTTCACCAATGTTGTCACAGACGACGGGAATGATTTCTGACTCGCTGATGCGGTGGCAAAGAATATTCTGCGGCTTCAGCGACATCGTCACGATGCGGTTATCCTGCAAATAACGCTTCAGCTGCTTCAGTAACTGACGCAACTGAGCAACATCTTCTTCGTAACGGCATTGTCCAGCAAATTCGGTCAATGTAATAGACGGCTTGCCATCAAAATCGGCAATGACATCGTAGACATAACCGGTTCCACAATCCGTCTCAACCGTACCGTGATAGCGTGGAATACCGCTCCAGTCTTTCAAACGACGACCAAGGTGCGCATAGTACTTTAACTCACGGCGGATCTCTTTATCACCACCGTCGCCACGGTGGTAGACAATCTTGATACAGCGTTGGGCATCTTCCGGATGCGCATAACATTTCCGATGTCTTCCGGTGCCCAGGGGACTTTGTTCAGATAAGCGAATCATGCCATCTCCTGGAAATATTTTCTGACAATCTCCAGTATGAGGACTTAACTTAAACAAAACCTAAACAGGACTTTTAAGGTTTTCTTAAGGTTTTGTTCGTACAGAAAAGAGCACAAAATGTACAAGTCGCGAAAAATGAGGACATTTTCCGCTTGTACTTTTTTCACCCCTAAGGGCTGAAGATGTGTATCCGGGGGAATTAAACGTCAGGAAGATTAATCTTCATCGAAACCAGAGTTAAAGAGGGCGATAACGGCGGCCAGTGCTTCCACTTCCTGTGGACCGGTCGCTTCGACTTCAATCTGCCGTCCTTTGGCGGAGTCCAGCATCAGCAGCGCAATAACGCTGTTCGCTTCAGCCTCGGTGCCTTCGTCATTACGTAACAGCACTTCAGCGTCAAAACCCTGCATTAATTCAAAGAGTTTCATGGCAGGCCGGGCATGCATGCCCAGCTTGTTTGTGATTTCAACAGTTTGCTTGACGGTCATGGTTTACGTTTTTCCAGCGTACGATGGCGTGACTGGACGTTTTTACCGCGCGAGCGGAAGTAGTCTGCCAGCTGTTCTGCAATATACACCGAACGGTGCTTCCCGCCGGTACAACCAATGGCGACCGTCAGGTAGCTACGGTTGTTGGTTTCCAGCATAGGTAACCATAGCTCAAGGTAGCTTCGCGTCTGGTAGATAAAATTGTGTACTTCTGTGTGGCGGTCGAGGAACGCGGCGACAGGTTTATCAAGACCTGTCATTGGACGCAGTTTCGGATCCCAGTGCGGGTTCGGCAAGAAGCGCACGTCAAAGACGTAATCGGCATCGATAGGGATACCGTGTTTGAAGCCGAAGGACTCAAAGACCATCGTCAGTTCACGCTCGCGTTTACCCAGCAGACGGGTACGCAACATTTCTGCCAGTTCATGAACGGACATTTCTGAGGTATCGACAATCAAATCTGCCCGCGAACGCAGTGGCTCCAGCAGATCGCTTTCTTTGTCAATAGCACTTTCCAGCGACAGGTTCTTGCTGGAGAGCGGATGCAGACGGCGCGTATCGCTGTAACGACGAATCAGGGTGTTACGATCGGCATCCAGGAACAGCAGTTGCGGTGAGAAAGCATCAGGCAGGTTACTCATCGCCTGTTCGAATATTTCTGGTGACTCCGGCATATTACGAACATCAATGCTGACGGCGGCAGAAATCTCGCGATCGGCGAGCGTGCGAGCCAGATCGGGTAACAGCACTACGGGAAGGTTATCCACGCAGTAAAAACCCATATCTTCCAGCGCACGCAGGGCGACAGATTTACCTGAGCCTGAACGTCCGCTGACGATCATCAGTACCATGTACTGTTTCTCCTCACAACGTCTAAAAGAGACATTACAGAATAACTACGCTTCATCCGGAGTACCTTCGGTATCCGTAATGATTTGATACAGCTCTTCATCACTCTGGGCTGCACGTAAACGGCGGCAGATGGTTTTGTCCGCCAGACGTTTCGCCACCAGCGAAAGAGTATGCAGGTGCGTTTTAGTTTGGTCAGCCGGCACCAGCAGGGCAAAAAGTAAATCCACCGGTTGGTTGTCGATGGCATCGAAAGCTATAGGCGTTTCGAGCTGAACGAAAACACCAACGGCACGCAGAGTATCTTCTTCCAGTTTGCCATGTGGAATGGCAATGCCATTACCGATACCGGTACTGCCCATTTTTTCCCGCGTCAGAATAGCTTCAAAAACCACCTGAGGCGGCAGGCTGAGTTGTTTCGCAGCCAGTTCGCTGATAATTTCCAGTGCCCGTTTTTTGCTCTGACAGTGGACGCGGCTTCGCGTACATTCCCTGTTAAGAACACTGCTAAGCTGTAGAGTTGTATCATTATTTGTCATAATTTCACCTAAGAACCTGACCACTCAAATCGTAGGACAGGTTCGGAGCATTAACTGTACAAATGGCCCGTTGTGTCGCACAACAGGCCGCCATGCACTTGCTAATTGCCCGGACAATTAGTGTTGTTTCAATTTATCTTTATGCTTGGTCAACTGGCGTGCCAGCTTATCAATTAAGCCATCAATGGCAGCATACATGTCCTGACCTTCCGCGCTGGCATGAATTTCGCCACCGTTTACATGCAGTGTTGCATCTGAGGTATGGGTGACTTTCTCCACTTTCAGAACAACATAGACCTGGTTGATTCGGTCAAAATATTGCTCAAGTTTGGCAAATTTTGATGTGACAAATTCGCGCAGGGCCTCGGTGATCTCGACGTTATTTCCGGTAATGTTGAGCTGCATAGTGTCTTCCTTATCGGTTGGGTCAAACGAGCTGTTTACGCTGGTTTGACGGCGGAATGGATAAAGACTCTCGGTATTTCGCAACAGTGCGGCGTGCCACCATGATACCTTGTTCCGACAGCAAAGAGGTTAACTTGCTGTCGCTCAACGGTTTCGCTGGGTTTTCCGCCGCGATTAATTTCTTCACCAGCGCACGAATCGCCGTGGACGAGGCTTCGCCGCCGCCCTCGGTATTGACGTGACTGGAGAAAAAATACTTCAGTTCAAAAATGCCTCGTGGACTATGCAGGTACTTTTGCGTGGTCACGCGAGATATCGTCGATTCATGCATTTCGACGGCCTGGGCGATGTCGGCCAGTACCATCGGTTTCATATATTCTTCGCCTTGCTCAAAGAAGGCTTGCTGCTGTTCAACAATACAGCGACTCACGCGCAGTAGCGTATCGTTACGGCTTTCCAGACTCTTAATCAACCATTTGGCATCCTGCAGATTGCTGCGGATAAACTGGCTGTCGCCATCGTTACGTGTGTTATTGCACATCGAGGCGTAGTGCTGGTTGATTTGCAGACGCGGAATGCTGTCGCTGTTGAGTTCCACCGTCCAGTGGCCGTTATGCTTACGCACCAACACATCTGGAATGACATATTCCGGCTCACCGGTCTGGATCGACTGGCCGGGGCGTGGATCGAGCGACTGGATCAGATTGACGGCTTCTTTCAGCACATCTTCTTTCAGACGCGTGACGCGCATTAAAGTGCGGAAGTCGTGATTGGCTAACAGATCGAGATGATCGCTAATGATCAGCCTGGCCTCTTCCAGCCACGGCGTGGTCTTATCGAATTGGGAGAGTTGGATCAGCAGGCAGTCACGCAGATCTTTCGCCGCCACACCGACCGGATCAAACCGTTGGATCCGCTTAAGGACCGCTTCAACTTCATCGATGTCGATCTCTTCATCGCCCATGCTTTCGAGAATATCTTCCAGTGGGACGGTGAGATAACCGGTATCATCAACGGCATCAACGATGGAGGTGGCGATAGCGCGGTCAGTGTCGGAAAACGGTGTCAGCTCGACCTGCCACATCAGGTAATCCTGCAAGGTCTGCGTCGTTTCGCCTTGATAGACCGGTAGCTCGTCGTCAATGTAGTCACCGCTGGTGCCGGACGGCGTACCGGCTGTATAGATGGTGTCCCAACTGGCGTCGAGCGGCAGCTCTTCCGGCATCTCTTTTTGTTCGAGCGCGTCAGCGGTGTCCAGCGTTTCGCTGTCTGGCGTTTCGTGAGTGTCGATTTCATCATGAGTGTCGATTTGCTCAAGCAGTGGATTACTCTCCAGCGCCTGCTGCAGCTCCTGTTGAAGTTCCAGCGTGGACAGCTGCAACAGACGAATTGCCTGTTGTAGCTGAGGCGTCATCGCCAGTTGCTGACTAAGCCTGAGTTGCAAACCTTGCTTCATGTTCAGAATCGTACTCTCCTGCTAAAACGTCGCGAGCTTCTACCCTATCAGAGTCTGAAGTCTTCCCCAAGGTATACACGCTTAACGTGTTCGTCTTGTAAGATTTCTGTAGGTGTGCCGTGGGCGATCAAATGCCCCTGACTAACGATATAAGCGCGTTCACAAACTGCCAGTGTTTCACGCACGTTATGGTCGGTGATCAGCACACCCAGGCCGCTGTCGCGCAGGTGCTCAATGATGCGTTTGATGTCGATAACCGAGATCGGGTCAACCCCGGCAAACGGTTCATCAAGCAGAATAAATTTCGGATTCGCAGCCAGTGCGCGGGCAATTTCTACACGGCGACGTTCACCACCGGAGAGCGATTGCCCCATGCTGTCACGCAGGTGCTCAATGTGAAACTCTTCCATCAGCTCGTTCGCACGGTCTTCACGTTGTTCAGCAGACAAATCGTCACGAATTTGCAGTACCGCCATCAGGTTATCGTAAACGCTGAGGCGGCGGAAAATGGAGGCTTCCTGCGGCAGATAGCCGATACCGCGACGCGCGCGCGCGTGTAATGGCAGCAGGCTGATATCGTCATCATCAATAATGATGTTGCCTGCATCGCGCGGCACAATGCCAACAACCATGTAGAAAGTGGTGGTCTTACCGGCACCGTTTGGCCCCAGCAGACCGACAATTTCTCCGGAGTTGACGGTCAGGCTGACGTCTTCTACCACGCGGCGACCCTTGTAGGCTTTTGCAAGGTTCTTTGCTGTTAATGTTGCCATAACGAATTAATTACCTTTCTTCTGCGCCGGGGTCTGGCCTTTGTTGTTTTTATCCTGCAACTGCGACGGCACCAGAACGGTGGTTACGCGCTTACCTTTATCGCTGAAAGCCTGCATTTTCTGCTCTTTCACCAGATAAGTGATTTTATCGCCCTTTATATTGCTATCGACCTGCTGCAGATAAGCATTACCGGTCAGAACGACAAAATCTTTCGCCAGTTCGTAATGCATCTGGGAAGCGTGACCTTCGACAGGTTTACCGTTGTCCTGCATTTGATAGAACGTCGCTGGCTTACCGTAGCCATCGATCACTTCTTTGCCCTGCTCGCCGCCCGGACGGGTAACGACCACTTTATCGGCATTAATTTTGATGGTGCCCTGGGTAACGATGACGTTACCCGTGAAGGTGACTACGTTGCCTTGCATATCAAGAGATTGCTGATCCGACTCAATGTGAATCGGCTGGTCAGTGTCTCCGGTAACGGCAAATGCCGGAATACTGGCGGCCAGAAGTGAGCTGGCAAGCACAAGATTAAGGCTGAGTTTGTTTGTTTTGAATTTCATAGGATGTTCTAACCTTTTCAATCAGCTCGGCGTTCTTGCTGCGTAAGTTGCCGCGCATTTTCAGACCGCTGGAGTTAAATGTTGTTCCGTATAACGTGACGAGGTCTTCAGAGGTAACATCCTGCGTCACCAGATTGATCTGCGCGTTATCCGTCGTGATTCTGCGAAGTTGAGAGTCCGGCACGAGTGCGTTGACTTCAACGTGTCCATATAAATAGAGCATCCGATCATTAGTCAGCTTGGCTTTATCCGCTTTTACGGACCATGTCGGGATTTTATCCTTATCAAACGTAGTAAGTACCGGTTGCGTAAACCACGAAACGGCCTGATCGGAATAATATTCAACGTGTTGAGCAATCAATCGATAGCTTAGCGCCCCTTCTGGGTTATAGACGAGCGTGTCCGTATGCTCGCTTTTGTAGGTGGGATCATTGTTGTTGACGACCACCTGGGCGGTATCGTCTTTCTCGGTCATGTTAATACCGATCATCACCAGAACCGCCAGTGATAGCACAATGATAACCCAACGTCTGGCTTTACTCATATCGATTGCCCTTTGGCTTCATCCAGTTTGCCCTGCGCCAGGAGTAATAAGTCGCAAACTTCACGCACTGCGCCGCGACCGCCAGCAATGCGAGTCACGTAATCGGCGCGCGGGAGCAACAGCGGATGCGCATCGGCCACGGCTACGCTTAGGCCCACTTTTTCCATTACCGGCCAGTCGATGAGATCATCCCCAACGTAAGCCACGTTTTCCGGGGCGATCGCCAGTTTTTCCAGCAGATCGCTAAAGGCGATAAGTTTATTCGACTGCCCCTGATACAAGTGAGTAATCCCCAATGTGGCACAGCGATCTTCTACCAGTTTAGCCTTTCGCCCGGTAATGATGGCGACTTCAATATCAGAGGTGAGCGCACAACGAATGCCATAACCATCACGAACATTGAACGCTTTAAGTTCTTCGCCGTTGTTGCCCATATAAATCAGGCCATCTGACAGCACGCCATCGACGTCAAGGATCAGCAGACGAATATTTTCTGCTTTTGCCATAACGTCGGCACTGACAGGGCCGTAACAGGTCTCAAGTGACGCACCTGCTTTATTCATTGTTGTTTATCCTTGAATCTTTACACTACGCCAGCACGCAGTAAATCATGCATATGTAACACACCGAGTAAATGGTCGCCATCGGCAACCATTACGGAGGTGATATGGCGGGACTGCATTAAGTTCAGTGCCTCAACGGCCAGAATGCCAGGGCGTACGCGAATTCCCCCCGGCGTCATCACATCGGCAATACTTAATTGACGGACATCCACGCCCATATCGAAGACACGGCGTAAATCACCGTCGGTAAAGATGCCTTCAATCATCATATTGTCATCGCAAATGACGGTCATACCAAGATTTTTGCGGGTAACTTCCAGTAATGCATCGCGCAGGCTGGCGGTTTTTTTGACATGCGGGATCTCATCACCCGTATGCATAATATCGTTTACGCGCAGCAGAAGTTTACGACCCAGTGCGCCGCCGGGATGTGAGAGCGCAAAATCTTCGGCGGTAAAGCCGCGCGCTTTTAACAGAGCGACGGCGAGCGCATCGCCCATAACCAGCGTGGCGGTGGTGCTGCTGGTCGGTGCCAGCCCCAACGGGCAGGCTTCTTTTGCTACTTTAACACACAGATGCACATCTGCGGCACGAGCCATGCTGCTCTCCGGGCGACCGGTAATGCAGATTAACGGCACGTGAAGACGCTTAAGCACCGGAATCAAGGCATTGATTTCGCTGGATTCACCAGAGTTAGAGATAGCTATTACCACATCCTGCGGGGTGACCATGCCTAAATCGCCATGCGCGGCTTCGCCAGGATGGACGAAAAATGACGGAGTACCGGTGCTGGCAAAGGTCGCGGCCATTTTGCGTCCAATGTGTCCCGATTTGCCCATCCCCATAACCACGACTTTACCTTTACACCAAAACATCTTTTCGCAAGCGAGCGCGAAATTCTGATTGATGTATTGATCAAGCTCCGCCAGGCATTCACGTTCAATCGCCAGGACTTCTTTACCTGCTTGCTGAAAGTCAAAACCCGGTTGTAACTCTACGTGCGACATAATGCGTTTCCAGTTATTCAACGAGTATTGGCGATAACCAGTACAACATCGCCAGCCATACGATAAATCCGCCTGTTAATAATACCCCTACGCCACGGCCCGGTTGCGGGGAGCGTCGCCAGCACAGCAACGCAAAAATAATGCTTACCAACAACATCACGCTGTAGTCACGGCTGTACGCCAGTGGGTTAATCTCCCCTGGCGTAATCAGCGCCGGCAGACCCAGCACGATGACGATATTAAAAATATTCGCGCCAATGATATTACCGACGGCGATGTCGTTTTCACCTTTGCGAACACCGGCTATCGCGGTTGCCAGTTCCGGCAGACTCGTGCCGATAGCGATTGCCGTCAGACCAATAGTCAATTCGCTGATGGCAAAGTAATTCGCCAGAACGGTGGCGTTATCAATCACCATCCGCGTTGCCACTGGCATGATGATCAGCGCAATGCCAAGCCATAAAAATGCGACGGGTAAACCGCCTTCACGTGGTAGCTCTGCAAGCTGCTCTCTGGTCAGGCTATCGGTTCCCTGACGTTCGGCCTGATGTGCAAGTTTAACAATGAACAGCAGCCATAGCACAGCCAGAAAAAGGAGAAAGATACCATCGCTGCGGCTAAGTTGTCCGTCATAGAGTACGGAACCGGCCACCACGCTGACGAATAACATTAATGGTAACTCGCGGCGCAGAACATCGGAATGGACGGTAAAAGGGCGCACCAGTGCGGTCAGACCGAGGATCAGCAAAATATTGATAATGTTTGAGCCAAGCGCCGTACCGACGGCTAAATCGCGTTGTTCGTGCAGTGACGCGGCAAGCGAAACAATAATCTCAGGAAGCGACGTGCCAATACTGACCACAGTCATGCCAATGATCAGCGGTGGGATGCCAAAAGTGCGGCAAAGAATGGAAGCGGCAAATACCAGACGATCGGCACTGTATACGACCAAAAGTAAACCAACAATTAACAGTGCCGTAGCTAAAAGCATCTAACGTCCTTTCTTCAGGTATACTCGCCGGTCGCTGAAGATTCTCAGAAAGCCGTAACGGATTCTTAATTTTGACTTTATGCGGCTAAAAAGTAAAACAAATGCCAGCTTTAGCTAACCACGGCGGGTAATATTCTGTAAATATGTTGGGTTCAAGGTTAAATTGAGCACCATGCTTAGAAAATCAACGCAAGACGAAGGGTGAATTATGGAGCAGTCTGTGGCGAATTTAGTCGATATGCGCGATGTCAGTTTTACGCGTGGCAATCGCTGCATCTTCGATAATATTTCCCTGACCGTGCCGCGAGGGAAGATCACGGCAATCATGGGGCCATCGGGCATCGGTAAAACGACGCTACTCCGTCTGATTGGCGGGCAAATCGCACCAGATCACGGTGAGATCCTTTTTGATGGCGAGAATATTCCGGCGATGTCTCGTTCGCGCCTGTACACTGTGCGCAAACGGATGAGCATGTTGTTTCAGTCCGGGGCGTTGTTCACAGATATGAACGTATTTGACAACGTTGCCTATCCACTGCGCGAACATACCCAGCTCCCCGCGCCATTGTTGCATAGCACGGTGATGATGAAGCTGGAAGCTGTGGGGCTGCGTGGAGCGGCTAAACTGATGCCTTCTGAGCTTTCCGGCGGGATGGCTCGTCGCGCTGCACTGGCGCGTGCGATTGCCCTGGAGCCGGATCTCATCATGTTTGATGAACCGTTTGTTGGGCAGGATCCGATCACTATGGGCGTACTGGTGAAGCTGATTTCTGAGCTGAACAGCGCGTTGGGCGTGACCTGCGTGGTAGTTTCTCATGATGTGCCGGAAGTCTTAAGTATTGCGGATCACGCCTGGATTCTGGCGGATAAAAAAATTGTCGCTCACGGCAGCGCCCAGGCGTTGCAGGCGAATCCTGATCCGCGCGTACGTCAGTTTCTGGACGGGATAGCTGACGGACCTGTTCCGTTCCGCTATCCTGCCGGCGATTATCACGCTGATCTTTTACCAGGGAGTTAAGCCACTCATGCTGTTAAATGCGCTGGCCTCGCTTGGACATAAAGGGATTAAAACCCTGAGAACGTTCGGACGGGCCGGGTTAATGTTATTCAATGCGCTGGTCGGCAAACCGGAATTTCGTAAACATGCGCCGCTGCTGGTGCGTCAGCTCTATAATGTCGGCGTCCTGTCAATGCTGATTATTGTGGTTTCTGGCGTATTCATCGGAATGGTGCTGGGTCTGCAAGGTTATCTGGTGCTGACCACTTATAGTGCGGAAACCAGTCTGGGTATGCTGGTGGCGTTATCGCTACTGCGTGAACTGGGGCCGGTGGTTGCTGCGTTGCTGTTTGCCGGTCGAGCCGGCTCGGCGTTAACCGCAGAAATCGGCTTGATGCGCGCCACAGAGCAGCTCTCCAGCATGGAGATGATGGCGGTCGATCCGCTGCGTCGGGTTATTTCTCCGCGTTTCTGGGCTGGGGTTATTTCATTGCCGTTGCTGACGATTATTTTCGTCGCCGTGGGGATCTGGGGTGGATCGCTGGTCGGCGTTAGCTGGAAAGGTATTGATAGCGGATTCTTCTGGTCGGCAATGCAAAATGCTGTCGACTGGCGTATGGATCTGGTCAACTGTCTGATTAAGAGCGTGGTGTTCGCTATTACGGTGACGTGGATTTCGTTGTTTAACGGCTACGACGCCATCCCGACTTCTGCCGGGATTAGCCGGGCAACCACTCGCACCGTTGTCCACTCGTCTCTGGCTGTTCTGGGGCTGGATTTTGTGCTGACCGCATTGATGTTTGGGAATTGAGTTCATGCAAACGAAAAAAAATGAAATTTGGGTGGGTATCTTTTTATTAGCAGCACTGCTGGCGGCGCTGTTTGTCTGCCTGAAGGCGGCAAACGTGACGTCCATACGTACTGAACCGACCTACACGCTTTATGCGACGTTCGATAACATTGGCGGCCTGAAAGCGCGCTCTCCGGTCAGCATTGGCGGCGTTGTCGTCGGTCGGGTGGCAGATATTACGCTGGATCCGAAAACCTATTTGCCGCGCGTGACGCTGGAAATTGAACAACGTTATAACCACATTCCTGACACCAGTTCGCTGAGCATTCGTACTTCCGGCCTGCTTGGAGAGCAATATCTGGCGTTAAACGTCGGTTTTGAAGACCCCGAACTGGGTACTGCTATCCTGAAGGATGGCGATTCGATTCAGGACACCAAGTCTGCGATGGTGCTGGAAGATCTCATTGGTCAGTTCCTTTACGGCAGTAAAGGCGATGACAATAAGAATAGTGGCGATGCGCCAGCTGCTGCGCCAGGTAATAATGAAACCACTGAACCTGTGGGTACAACGAAATAATTTCAGGAGAACCGACGCATGTTTAAACGTTTAATGATGGTCGCTTTGCTGGTGATTGCACCGCTGAGTGCGGCAACTGCGGCAGACCAAACCAATCCGTATAAGCTGATGGACGAGGCGGCGCAGAAAACGTTCGATCGCCTGAAGAATGAGCAACCGCAAATCCGGGCCAACCCGGATTACCTGCGTACTATCGTCGATCAGGAACTGCTGCCGTATGTGCAGGTGAAATACGCTGGTGCACTGGTACTGGGTCAGTATTACAAGAGCGCGACCCCAGCCCAACGTGATGCATACTTTGCCGCTTTCCGTGAGTACCTGAAGCAGGCTTATGGTCAGGCGCTGGCGATGTATCACGGGCAGACTTACCAGATTGCGCCAGAACAGCCGCTGGGTGACAAAACTATTGTGCCTATTCGCGTTACTATTATTGATCCGAATGGTCGCCCGCCGGTGCGTCTGGACTTCCAGTGGCGTAAAAACTCCCAGACTGGCAACTGGCAGGCTTACGACATGATTGCCGAAGGCGTCAGCATGATCACCACTAAACAAAACGAGTGGGGAACGCTGCTGCGTACCAAAGGTATTGACGGCCTGACCGCGCAACTGAAATCAATTTCTCAACAGAAAATCACTCTGGAAGAGAAAAAATAATGAGCGAGTCACTGAGCTGGGTGCAGACGGGCAACACTCTGGTATTAACCGGAGAGTTGGATCAAGACGTACTGCTACCGCTTTGGGAAGTGCGTGAAGAAGCGGTGAAGGGAATTACCAGTATCGATCTTAGCCGCGTGTCCCGCGTCGATACCGGTGGACTGGCGCTGCTGCTCCACCTTATCGATCTGGCGAAAAAGCAGGGCAACAGCGTGACGCTTCAGGGGGTAAACGATAAGGTGTATACCCTGGCAAAGTTGTATAATTTGCCGTCTGATGTCCTGCCTCGTTAAATTTTTTCAGGCTGGATAAGGCGTTAACCACCTGTCCGGCAAATCCGCCTGCAAGTCGAGCCTTGTTTGATTTATCAGCAAGGCTTTTTGCTTATTTATGCCAGCGCAACTTTGCTCTAAGATGTTTTGCTGGTTTATTAACTGATGAATGAAGATCCCATGGAAAATAATGAAATTCAGAGCGTGCTGATGAACGCTCTCTCCCTCCAGGAAGTCCACGTTTCCGGCGATGGCAGCCACTTTCAGGTTATTGCCGTGGGTGAGATGTTTGATGGCATGAGCCGGGTTAAAAAACAGCAGACGGTTTATGGTCCGCTGATGGAATATATTGCGGATAACCGCATTCATGCTGTGTCGATCAAAGCGTATACCCCTACGGAGTGGGCGCGAGATCGCAAACTGAACGGCTTTTGAGCTATGGGCGATTTGCCGGTAGCGGATATGAATTGTTAACTGAGAACAAACTAAATGGATAAATTTCGTGTTCAGGGGCCAACGAAGCTCCAGGGCGAAGTCACAATTTCCGGCGCTAAAAATGCTGCTCTGCCTATCCTTTTTGCCGCACTACTGGCGGAAGAACCGGTAGAGATCCAGAACGTACCGAAACTGAAAGACGTTGATACGTCAATGAAGCTGCTAAGCCAGCTGGGTGCGAAAGTAGAACGTAATGGTTCTGTGCATATTGACGCCCGCGACGTTAATGTATTCTGCGCACCTTATGATTTAGTCAAAACCATGCGAGCCTCTATCTGGGCGCTGGGGCCGCTGGTGGCACGTTTCGGTCAGGGACAGGTTTCTCTACCTGGTGGTTGTACGATTGGTGCGCGTCCGGTTGATTTGCATATTTCCGGGCTTGAGCAATTAGGCGCGACGATCAAACTGGAAGAAGGTTACGTAAAAGCTTCCGTTGATGGGCGTCTGAAAGGCGCGCATATCGTGATGGATAAAGTCAGCGTCGGCGCAACCGTGACCATCATGTGTGCTGCAACCCTGGCGGAAGGCACCACGATTATTGAAAACGCCGCGCGTGAACCGGAAATCGTCGATACTGCGAACTTCCTGATTACGCTGGGCGCGAAAATTAGCGGTCAGGGCACCGATCGTATTGTTATCGAAGGTGTGGAACGTCTAGGCGGCGGTGTCTATCGCGTGCTGCCGGATCGCATCGAAACCGGCACGTTCCTGGTGGCAGCGGCAATCTCTCGCGGCAAAATTATCTGCCGTAACGCCCAGCCAGATACTCTGGACGCCGTGCTGGCGAAACTGCGTGACGCTGGAGCGGACATTGAAGTAGGTGAGGACTGGATTAGCCTGGATATGCATGGCAAACGTCCGAAGGCCGTTAATGTCCGCACTGCGCCGCATCCGGCGTTCCCGACCGATATGCAGGCTCAGTTCACGCTGCTGAACCTGGTGGCTGAAGGCACCGGATTCATCACCGAAACGGTCTTTGAAAACCGCTTTATGCACGTGCCAGAACTGAGCCGTATGGGCGCGCAAGCCGAGATTGAAAGCAATACCGTTATTTGTCACGGTGTCGAAAAACTTTCCGGCGCACAGGTCATGGCGACCGATCTGCGTGCATCAGCAAGTCTGGTGCTGGCTGGCTGTATTGCGGAAGGGACTACGGTTGTTGATCGTATTTATCACATCGATCGCGGCTACGAACGCATTGAAGACAAATTGCGTGCATTAGGTGCGAATATCGAGCGTGTGAAAGGCGAGTAATCGTCTGAAAGCTGGCAGCCCCGTTCGCGGGGCTACCGCCAGACCACTCATTTTTTCGGTTTAGTGTAGCTGCGCATCAACTGCGTTCTGTCGATAAACTCATGGGTCTGCGGATCATGGTAGCGTGATGGCCATATAACCCAGGGGTCAGTACCCAGGGCTTTCGCAATAATCATCTCTCCCTTTGGCCACGGACGCGATAATGCATTTGCCAGCGTCGAGGAACTCAAACCATTTCTGCGAGATTCCGCCGCCATTGACGTTCCCTTCTTGCGCAAACCCGCAATGATGTCAGCGGGATGCCAGTCAATGAAATTACTCTCCATCTTGCCTCACTCCTTAAGTTAGTCGCTTTCATTCAGAACATGTGTTCTATCGAGCATCACTATACTCCTGATGGCGCATTGCTCTAAAAAGTTCATGTAAATAGTGTGAAGATTCAGAATATATAAAGACAAACAGCTGATTATTCAGATGGTATTGCACTGAATAAGTGTTTTTATGGAACTTACTGGAGTTATCCCGCGCAATGCGCGGGATAAAGGGAAGGAATTAACGATCGCGTTGAACCGCGATATGTGCAAGGCCGATTAACGCCTCTCGCCACGGGGTATCCGGGAGTATCTGTAACGCTTCGATGGCTTTGTCTGCCTCTTCCTCGGCACGCTGACGCGTCCATTCAAGAGATCCACACGCGTTCATTGCTTCCAGAACTGGTTCCAGAAGATGACGCCCGTTGCCTTGCTCAATAGCAGTACGGATCATTTGCGCCTGCTCCGGTGTACCATTATGCATCGCATGTAGCAGCGGCAGCGTCGGTTTACCTTCGTTCAGATCGTCCCCGACGTTTTTACCTAACTGTTCACCATCGGCGCTGTAATCGAGCAAATCGTCGATGAGCTGAAAAGCGGTGCCGAGGTAACGTCCATAATCCTGCAGGCCTTTTTCCTCTTCCGGTGTACATCCTGCCAGAATCCCGGAACACTGCGCAGCAGCCTCAAACAGACGTGCAGTTTTGCTGTAGATAACGCGCATGTAGTTTTCTTCGGTGATATCCGGGTCGTTAACGTTCATCAGTTGCAGAACTTCACCTTCTGCAATGACGTTTACGGCTTCAGACATCACTTCCAGCACTTTGAGCGAGCCGAGGCTGGTCATCATCTGGAACGCGCGGGTGTAAATAAAATCGCCTACCAGCACGCTGGCGGCATTGCCAAACGCGGCGTTGGCGGTAGCTTTACCACGGCGCATATCTGATTCATCCACAACGTCGTCGTGTAGCAGAGTCGCTGTGTGGATAAACTCGATCAGAGCGGCAATGGTGACATGCGCATTTCCCTCATAGCCAACAGCTCGTGCAGCCAGTACAGCAATCATCGGACGAATACGTTTACCGCCGCCGCTGACGATGTAATAGCCTAACTGATTGATCAGTTGGACGTCGGAATTAAGCTGCTCAAGGATTGCCGCATTAACACCCGCCATATCTTGCGCGGTTAACTCATTGATTTTTTCTAAATTCATCGCAAAAGCCGGGCTTTTCGCCCCGATTACCTTACTGTGAACAAAGGCAACTTAGGGTTTATGGTTAGGAATATAGGGTGATTGTACTGAAAAAATGGCACAGATAAACGTTACCGTACAAGTTGTGTTTTTTTTCTTCGTGTATTGACTGTAGCACTTGTCAAAGGCGTGCGTTTTGCGTAATATTCGCGCCCTATTGTGAATATTTATAGCGCACTCTGAATCATTGAAAAGGTGTGCGCGGAAGCGGAGTTTTATATGTACGCGGTTTTCCAAAGTGGTGGTAAACAACACCGAGTAAGCGAAGGTCAGACCGTTCGCCTGGAAAAGCTGGACATCGCAACTGGCGAAACTGTTGAGTTCGCTGAAGTGCTGATGATCGCAAACGGTGAAGAAGTCAAAATCGGCGTTCCTTTCGTTGATGGCGGCGTAATCAAAGCTGAAGTTGTTGCTCACGGTCGTGGCGAGAAAGTTAAAATCGTTAAGTTTCGTCGTCGTAAACACTATCGTAAGCAGCAGGGCCATCGTCAGTGGTTCACTGATGTGAAAATTACTGGCATCAGCGCCTAAGACCTGAGGAGAGATTTCAAATGGCACATAAAAAGGCTGGCGGCTCCACACGTAACGGTCGCGATTCAGAAGCTAAACGCCTGGGCGTTAAGCGTTTCGGTGGCGAATCCGTTCTGGCGGGTAGCATCATCGTTCGTCAACGTGGCACCAAGTTCCACGCTGGCACTAACGTAGGTTGCGGTCGTGACCACACTCTGTTTGCTAAAGCAGACGGTAAAGTGAAATTCGAAGTTAAAGGCCCGAAAAACCGTAAATTTATCAGCATCGAAGCTGAATAAGTTTTTCGCGTCCCGGTAACGGATGAAAGCCCCGCAACACGTTGCGGGGCTTTTTACATTCGATAGCCGGTAAAAATGCGCATCGTGCGGCGTTAATCCGCAAATGCGTTTTGCAGGGAATACGGTATGAAGCAGCAGGCAGGCATTGGCATTCTTTTGGCGCTCACCACAGCAATTTGCTGGGGGGCGTTGCCAATCGCAATGAAGCAGGTGCTGGAGGTGATGGAACCTCCGACAATTGTGTTTTACCGTTTCTTGATGGCGAGTATTGGCCTTGGTGCCATTCTTGCGGTGAAGAAGAAGCTGCCGCCATTACGCGTGTTTCGTAAGCCACGCTGGTTGATTTTGTTGGCAGTGGCGACTGCCGGGCTGTTTGGGAACTTCATCCTGTTCAGCTCATCCTTGCAATACCTGAGTCCGACCGCCTCGCAGGTGATTGGGCAACTCTCGCCGGTTGGCATGATGGTTGCCAGCGTATTTATCCTGAAAGAGAAAATGCGCAGCACCCAGGTTGTGGGAGCATTGATGCTCCTGAGCGGCCTGGTGATGTTCTTTAACACCAGTCTGGTCGAGATATTTACAAAGCTCACCGATTACACCTGGGGAGTTATCTTTGGGGTCGGTGCGGCGACGGTTTGGGTGAGTTATGGCGTGGCGCAAAAGGTTTTATTGCGTCGGCTGGCCTCACCGCAGATCCTGTTTTTACTGTACACTTTATGTACAATTGCGCTCTTCCCTCTGGCAAAGCCTGGGGTGATAGCGCAGCTTAGCCACTGGCAGCTCGCATGTTTAATTTTTTGCGGACTGAATACATTGGTAGGATATGGCGCCCTGGCGGAAGCGATGGCTCGCTGGCAGGCAGCGCAGGTGAGCGCGATAATCACGCTCACCCCACTGTTTACGCTGTTTTTTTCAGATCTTTTATCACTGGCCTGGCCCGATTTCTTCGCCAGACCGATGTTAAACCTTTTAGGTTATCTCGGTGCGTTTGTCGTGGTTGCGGGCGCGATGTATTCCGCCATTGGTCATCGTATTTGGGGCGGATTACGTAAGCATACAACGGTGGTATCGCAACCCCGCGCAGGCGAATGATTTACGGAGAATAAAATGAAGTTTGTTGATGAAGCATCGATTCTGGTCGTTGCAGGTGATGGCGGTAATGGTTGCGTGAGCTTCCGCCGCGAAAAATATATTCCGAAAGGCGGCCCGGATGGCGGCGACGGTGGTGACGGCGGTGACGTATGGATGGAAGCCGACGAGAACCTGAATACGCTTATCGATTATCGTTTTGAAAAATCTTTCCGCGCCGAGCGTGGTCAGAATGGCGCAAGCCGCGACTGCACCGGTAAGCGTGGTAAAGACGTGACGATTAAAGTACCAGTAGGTACGCGTGTTATCGATCAGGGCACCGGTGAAACCATGGGCGATATGACCAAACACGGTCAGCGTCTGCTGGTTGCTAAGGGCGGCTGGCACGGTCTGGGCAATACTCGTTTCAAATCGTCCGTTAACCGTACACCACGGCAGAAAACCAACGGCACGCCGGGCGATAAGCGCGAGCTGCTGCTGGAGCTGATGCTGCTGGCGGACGTCGGGATGCTGGGGATGCCAAATGCTGGTAAATCGACATTCATTCGCGCTGTTTCGGCGGCTAAACCGAAAGTAGCGGACTATCCATTTACCACTCTGGTGCCAAGTCTGGGTGTGGTACGAATGGACAACGAAAAGAGCTTCGTTGTTGCCGATATTCCAGGGCTGATTGAAGGCGCTGCGGAAGGCGCAGGTCTGGGGATTCGCTTCCTGAAGCACCTGGAACGTTGCCGCGTCCTGTTGCACCTTATCGATATCGATCCGATTGACGGCACCGATCCGGTTGAAAACGCGCGTATTATTATCAGCGAGCTGGAAAAATACAGTCAGGATCTGGCGGCGAAACCGCGTTGGTTAGTCTTCAACAAGATCGATCTGCTGGATAAAGCGGAAGCCGAAGAGAAAGCGAAAGCGATCGCTGAGGCACTGGGCTGGGAAGATAAATATTATCTGATCTCTGCGGCAAGCGGACTGGGCGTGAAAGATCTCTGCTGGGATGTGATGACCTTTATCATTGAAAACCCGGTCGTGCAGGCCGAAGAAACGAAACAGCCAGAGAAAGTCGAATTCATGTGGGATGATTATCACCGTCAGCAGCTTGAAGAAATTGCTGAAGAGGATGATGAAGACTGGGATGACGACTGGGACGAAGACGACGAAGAAGGCGTTGAGTTCATTTACAAGCGTTAATTACTGATGACAAACGCCAAATAGCCTGATGCGCTACGCTTATCAGGCATAAACAAAGCGCACTTTGTCAATAATCTGAAACCCCGACCATGCGCCGGGGTTTCTTTTTGACTAATTGTTCTGATAAATATCTTTATACAAGCGGCTTTCAAAGCGCACTAACGGAATACGGCGATTACGCTGATCCGCCGGTTCTACTGCATAGCCAGAAAGATATTGCACAAACGCCATTCGTTGCCCGCTCGCTGTGGTAATGAATCCCGCCAGGTTATATACCCCCTGCAACGAACCGGTTTTCGCTGAGACTTTGCCATCCACGCCCGCCTGATGCAGACCCGCACGGTACTGTAACGAGCCGTCATAACCCGCCAGCGGCAGCATAGAGATAAAGTTAAGCTCATTGTCATGTTGGGCGATATATTGCAGCACCTGCATCATGGTGGCAGGCGCAATCAGGTTATGGCGTGAAAGTCCCGAGCCGTCGGCAATAATCGTGTTGCCAATATCGACACCGGCTTGCTGACGCAGAATTTGGCGCACGGCGTCCGATCCGGCCCGCCATGTTCCAGGCACATTGAAGCGCGCATGGCCTATCATGCGGAAAACCGTATCGGCGATCATGTTGTCTGATTTTTTCAGCATAATCTTAAGCAGATCATGCAAAGGAGCCGATTGTTTACTGGCCACCACCGTTCCCGGTTCGTTAACCTGCGTTTGTCGCAGCAGTGTTCCGCTCCAGGTGATACCCGCTTGTTTTAACTCATCTTTCAGAATCGCCCCGGCATAGCTGGCACCATCTTGCACCGCAAAGGCTAACGGTAGAGGTTCGGAACGTTGTGGCAGGCATCCGGTCAGCGTAAAGCGGTTCAGGTCGCCTGGCACGACATCCAGCTCGCAGTATTGCGCTTCGGCAGAACCACGGGGTAGGGTGCGTACCTGGCTGAACATCGTAACGGGGTAATAAGATGCCACGCGTATAAAAGCCATATCACCGGGTTTTTGGGCGCTGTAGAGCGAGACGGAGAAGCAATTGCGGTCAACGATGGCAGCGGCGGGTGGTGCGCTAAAGCATTGTGTCATGTCATTCCATGGCCAGCCGGGAGCTTTATCATGGCTGGCAAAAATGGAGGTATCTATGAGTACATTGCCATCGATTTGTGTGACACCAGATTTTTTCAGAGTCGCGACCATATTGCGAATATCCTGACGTTTTAACGTCGGATCGGCACCAAATCGCGCCACTAAATCGCCTTTAAGCACTCCGTTTTCCACATTACCTTTGGTTTCAAGCGTAGTGGTAAAACGAAAATCGGGGCCGAGTTGAATCAACGCAGCCAGCGCAGTGATTACTTTTTGCGTACTGGCGGGCAGCGCCATCTGCTGACTGTGGTAATCAATCGTGGGGGCAGACGCGCCGACTTTTTGCACCATCAGGGCAAGGTTGGCACCAGCGGGAAGTTGAGTAATGTACTCATCAACATTCGCAGCCTGAACACTGAACGCTATACAGCTGGTCAATCCGATGATAAATCTGGAAAATCGCATAATCTCGCGCTAACAACCTGGAATCGAGCCGTCATACTACGGCGCAACGCCCTATAAAGTAAACGATGACCCTTCGGGAACTTCAGGGTAAAATGATCATCAAAATGTGAATTGTAGCTGACCTGGAACCTGTTTCCGGGTCGGTATTTTTTTGCTTCTGGCCTGGTGAGGAGTTATGCCGGGCTGACCGAACAGCCGGGGTGGGTGGAGACTCGCCCCATCAGGAATATTCAAGAGGTATAACAAATGCAAGCTATTCCGATGACCTTACGCGGCGCTGAAAAATTACGCGAAGAGCTGGATTTTCTGAAATCTGTGCGCCGTCCTGAAATCATTGCTGCTATCGCGGAAGCGCGTGAACATGGCGACCTGAAAGAGAACGCTGAATATCACGCTGCGCGTGAACAGCAGGGCTTCTGCGAAGGCCGTATCAAAGACATCGAAGCCAAGCTGTCGAACGCGCAGGTGATTGATGTCACCAAAATGCCAAACAATGGCCGCGTTATTTTTGGTGCTACCGTAACGGTGTTGAATCTGGATTCTGATGAAGAACAGACTTATCGCATCGTAGGCGATGACGAAGCTGACTTTAAACAAAACCTGATTTCTGTAAACTCACCTATCGCTCGTGGCCTGATCGGCAAAGAAGAAGATGATGTTGTGGTCATCAAAACGCCAGGCGGCGAAGTAGAATTTGAAGTAATTAAGGTAGAATACCTGTAAGAATTACCCAATACTCAAGATGTTGATGTATTGTAAAGAAAGGAAAAAGGCCGCTATGCGGCCTTTTATCAACGAACAGAGCGTGGCATTTTGCTCTCCTGCCTGCGGAAAATCCCTCGTTTTACACAGAAAATGTGTGTAACTTTAGGATAATCTTAGCGTGGCAGCGAGATTTTACGTTCTTTAGTTGGGCGATAAAGCACCAGCGTTTTACCGATGACCTGTACATTACAGGCGCCGGTTTCGCGCACGATAGCTTCCACGATCAAGGTTTTAGTTTCGCGATCTTCGGTGGCGATTTTCACCTTGATGAGTTCATGGTGCTCTAACGCTTGTTCAATCTCGGCCAGCACCCCTTCGGTCAAACCATTACTGCCAAGCAGAACAACTGGCTTGAGCGGATGTGCCAGACCTTTCAGGTGTTGTTTTTGTTTAGTACTCAGATTCATCGTATTTTTTTGCTTACGTTGGGATTGAAAACGGGTCATTCTACCGCCATCTCCCATATATCACCAAATAGGCGCGTAAAAATTTACGCAATTGGTTACGATGAGTTATCCCAATGGGAAAGTTAAATGACAGGTAAGAAGCGTTCTGCCAGCTCCAGCCGCTGGCTTCAGGAACACTTTAGCGATAAATATGTTCAACAGGCACAGAAAAAGGGGTTACGTTCCCGTGCCTGGTTTAAACTTGATGAAATACAGCAAAGTGACAAACTCTTTAAACCGGGAATGACGGTTGTCGACCTTGGTGCTGCCCCGGGTGGTTGGTCACAATATGTGGTCACCCAAATTGGCGGCAAAGGCCGCATCATCGCTTGCGATCTTTTACCTATGGATCCTATCGTTGGTGTGGACTTTCTTCAGGGCGATTTTCGTGATGAACTGGTGATGAAAGCACTGCTGGAACGCGTAGGCGACAGCAAAGTCCAGGTTGTCATGTCCGATATGGCACCAAACATGAGCGGAACACCGGCGGTGGATATCCCCCGTGCCATGTATCTGGTGGAACTGGCGCTAGAAATGTGTCGTGATGTGTTAGCGCCGGGTGGCAGTTTTGTAGTGAAGGTGTTCCAGGGCGAAGGTTTCGATGAGTATCTAAGGGAAATTCGCTCCCTGTTTACGAAGGTCAAAGTTCGTAAGCCGGACTCTTCTCGTGCACGTTCGCGGGAAGTGTATATTGTAGCGACCGGGCGTAAACCCTAACCGGGAGATTTCAGACGAAAGTTTGAAAGATGCTGGATATAGAGTATCCTGACGCTGTTTTTAACACAGTTGTAATAAGAGGTTAATCCCTTGAGTGACATGGCGAAAAACCTAATACTCTGGCTGGTCATTGCCGTTGTGCTGATGTCAGTATTCCAGAGCTTTGGGCCCAGCGAGTCTAATGGCCGTAAGGTGGATTACTCTACCTTCCTACAAGAGGTCAATAACGACCAGGTTCGTGAAGCGCGTATCAACGGACGTGAAATCAACGTTACCAAGAAAGATAGTAACCGTTATACCACTTACATTCCGGTTCAGGATCCGAAACTACTGGATAACCTGCTGACCAAGAACGTCAAGGTTGTCGGTGAACCGCCTGAAGAGCCAAGCCTGCTGGCTTCTATCTTCATCTCATGGTTCCCGATGCTGTTACTGATTGGTGTCTGGATCTTCTTCATGCGTCAAATGCAGGGCGGCGGCGGTAAAGGCGCGATGTCGTTCGGTAAGAGCAAAGCGCGCATGTTGACGGAAGATCAGATCAAAACGACCTTTGCTGATGTTGCTGGTTGCGACGAAGCAAAAGAAGAAGTTGCCGAACTGGTTGAGTATCTGCGTGAGCCGAGCCGCTTCCAGAAACTGGGCGGTAAGATCCCGAAAGGCGTCCTGATGGTCGGTCCTCCGGGTACGGGTAAAACGCTGCTGGCGAAAGCCATTGCAGGTGAAGCGAAAGTTCCGTTCTTTACCATCTCCGGTTCTGACTTCGTAGAAATGTTCGTCGGTGTGGGTGCATCTCGTGTGCGTGACATGTTCGAACAGGCGAAGAAAGCGGCACCGTGCATCATCTTCATCGATGAAATCGACGCCGTAGGTCGCCAGCGTGGCGCTGGTCTGGGTGGTGGTCATGATGAGCGTGAACAGACCCTGAACCAGATGCTGGTTGAGATGGATGGCTTCGAAGGTAACGAAGGTATCATCGTTATCGCGGCGACTAACCGTCCGGACGTTCTCGACCCGGCACTGCTGCGTCCTGGTCGTTTCGACCGTCAGGTTGTGGTTGGTCTGCCAGATGTCCGTGGGCGTGAGCAGATCCTGAAAGTGCATATGCGTCGCGTACCGTTGGCGCCAGATGTTGATGCGGCAATTATTGCTCGAGGCACACCAGGCTTCTCCGGTGCAGACCTGGCGAACCTGGTGAACGAAGCGGCACTGTTTGCGGCACGTGGCAACAAACGCGTTGTATCAATGGTTGAATTCGAAAAAGCGAAAGACAAAATCATGATGGGTGCGGAACGTCGCTCCATGGTGATGACGGAAGCGCAGAAAGAATCGACTGCTTACCACGAAGCTGGCCACGCGATTATTGGTCGTCTGGTGCCGGAACACGATCCGGTGCACAAAGTAACGATTATCCCGCGCGGTCGCGCGTTGGGTGTGACCTTCTTCCTGCCTGAAGGCGACGCAATCAGCGCCAGCCGACAGAAACTGGAAAGTCAGATTAGTACCCTGTACGGCGGTCGTCTGGCAGAAGAGATCATCTACGGACCAGAACATGTTTCTACCGGTGCGTCGAACGATATTAAAGTTGCGACTAACCTGGCGCGTAACATGGTGACCCAGTGGGGCTTCTCTGAAAAACTCGGTCCGCTGCTGTATGCGGAAGAAGAAGGTGAAGTTTTCCTCGGTCGTAGCGTGGCGAAAGCAAAACATATGTCCGATGAAACCGCGCGTATCATCGACCAGGAAGTGAAGTCACTGATTGAACGTAACTATAATCGTGCGCGTCAGTTGTTGAACGACAACCTGGATATTCTTCATGCGATGAAAGATGCACTCATGAAATATGAAACCATCGACGCACCGCAGATTGATGACTTGATGGCTCGTCGCGATGTACGCCCGCCTGCAGGTTGGGATGAGTCGGGAGCATCTAACAATTCTGACAATAATGGCACTCCAAAGGCGCCGCGTCCGGTTGATGAACCACGTACGCCAAATCCGGGTAACACCATGTCAGAGCAGTTAGGCGACAAGTAAGTTCCCGCATCAGATGACTGTATTTGTACCGAAAACCCCGGGGCGTGCTCCGGGGTTTTTTCTTATCAATTTATACCAGGGATAACACCATGAAACTCTTTGCCCAGGGCACTTCACTGGATCTTAGCCATCCTCACGTGATGGGGATACTCAACGTCACGCCAGATTCTTTTTCTGATGGTGGTACGCATAACTCTCTGATTGATGCAGTGAAACATGCGAATCTGATGATCAACGCTGGCGCGACGATTATCGACGTTGGTGGAGAGTCTACGCGTCCAGGTGCAGCGGAAGTGAGTGTTGAAGAAGAGTTGCAACGTGTTATTCCGGTGGTTGAGGCAATTGCGCAACGATTCGAAGTCTGGATCTCTGTGGATACCTCCAAACCGGAAGTTATCCGTGAGTCGGCGAAAGTGGGCGCTCACATCATTAACGATATCCGCTCCCTTTCCGAACCTGGCGCTCTGGAAGCGGCTGCGGAAACTGGTTTACCCGTATGCCTGATGCATATGCAGGGAAATCCAAAGACCATGCAGGAAGCGCCGAAGTATGACGATGTTTATGCTGAAGTGAATCGCTACTTTATTGAGCAAATAGCACGCTGTGAACGGGCGGGTATCGCAAAAGAGAAATTGTTGCTCGACCCGGGATTCGGTTTCGGTAAAAATCTCCACCATAACTATTCATTATTGGCGCGTCTGGCTGAATTTCACCATTTCAACCTGCCGCTGTTGGTGGGTATGTCACGAAAATCGATGATTGGACAACTGCTGAACGTGGGGCCGTCCGAACGCCTGAGCGGTAGTCTGGCCTGTGCAGTTATTGCTGCGATGCAGGGCGCACACATCATTCGTGTTCATGACGTCAAAGAAACCGTAGAAGCGATGCGAGTGGTGGAAGCCACTCTGTCTGCAAAGGAAAACAAACGCTATGAGTAATCGTAAATATTTCGGGACCGATGGGATCCGTGGTCGTGTTGGGGATGCGCCGATCACCCCTGATTTTGTGCTGAAGCTGGGCTGGGCAGCAGGTAAAGTGCTGGCGCGTCATGGTTCCCGTAAGATCATTATTGGTAAAGACACGCGTATTTCTGGCTATATGCTGGAGTCGGCGCTGGAAGCGGGTTTGGCGGCAGCGGGACTTTCCGCACTTTTTACCGGCCCGATGCCAACACCGGCAGTGGCTTATCTGACGCGTACCTTCCGCGCAGAGGCCGGGATTGTGATTTCCGCATCGCATAACCCGTTCTACGATAATGGCATTAAATTCTTCTCTATCGACGGCACCAAACTGCCGGATGCGGTAGAAGAGGCCATCGAAGCTGAAATGGAAAAAGAGATTAGCTGCGTTGATTCGGCAGAACTGGGTAAAGCCAGCCGTATCGTTGATGCTGCGGGTCGCTATATCGAATTTTGCAAAGCCACGTTCCCGAACGAACTTAGCCTCAGTGAACTGAAGATTGTGGTGGATTGCGCAAATGGCGCGACTTATCACATCGCGCCAAACGTGCTGCGCGAGTTGGGAGCGAACGTTATCGCCATCGGTTGTGAGCCGAACGGCGTAAACATCAATGCCGAAGTGGGGGCAACTGATGTTCGTGCGCTACAGGCACGCGTATTGGCTGAAAAAGCAGATCTCGGCATTGCCTTTGACGGCGACGGCGACCGCGTGATTATGGTTGACCATGAAGGCAATAAAGTCGATGGCGATCAGATCATGTATATCATCGCGCGTGAAGGTCTTCGTCAGGGGCAGCTGCGTGGTGGCGCGGTGGGTACATTAATGAGCAACATGGGGCTGGAACTGGCGCTGAAACAGTTAGGCATTCCATTTGCACGTGCGAAAGTGGGCGACCGCTACGTACTGGAAAAAATGCAGGAAAAAGGCTGGCGTATCGGTGCAGAGAACTCCGGTCATGTGATCCTGCTGGATAAAACTACTACCGGTGACGGCATCGTTGCTGGTTTGCAGGTGCTGGCGGCGATGGCGCGTAACCATATGAGCCTGCACGACCTTTGCAGTGGCATGAAAATGTTCCCGCAGATTCTGGTTAACGTGCGTTATACCGCAGGTAGCGGCGATCCGCTGGAGCATGAGTCTGTTAAAGCCGTGACCGCCGAAGTTGAAGCGGCGCTGGGTAGCCGTGGGCGTGTGCTGTTGCGTAAATCCGGCACTGAGCCGTTAATTCGCGTGATGGTTGAAGGTGAAGACGAAGCGCAGGTCACCGAGTTTGCTCACCGTATCGCTGATGCGGTAAAAGCGGTTTAATGCGATAACTAACTGGCTAAAAAGGCGGCGATTGTCGCCTTTGTTTTTCTTATGCACATCTATTTTGCTGTTTTTTTCCGCAGTTGATACAATGCAATAAAATTGCCCTTGCGAAGGTCATTCGCTTTGGTTAGTATTCACACCCGCTTCAGTGGGAAAGATTAAATTCTCCCGCTTTATTGGTTGAAGCATTGGTACGCGGCAACTCCGCAAGGAACAGGTTGATTATGTACGAAGCTCTTTTAGTAGTTTTCCTTATTGTAGCAATTGGCCTTGTTGGTCTGATCATGCTGCAGCAAGGTAAAGGCGCTGATATGGGAGCCTCCTTCGGAGCAGGCGCTTCCGCTACGCTGTTTGGTTCAAGTGGTTCTGGCAACTTCATGACCCGTATGACGGCTGTGCTGGCAACGTTGTTCTTCATCATCAGTCTGGTGCTGGGTAACATCAACAGCAACAAAACCAATAAAGGTAGCGAATGGGAAAATCTGAGTGCTCCGGCGAAAACCGAACAAACTCAGCCAGCTGCTCCGGCTAAGCCGACCAGCGATATCCCGAACTAAGAATAGTATCTGTGCTGAGGTGGTGGAATTGGTAGACACGCTACCTTGAGGTGGTAGTGCCCTAACGGGCTTGTGGGTTCGAGTCCCATCCTCAGTACCAATATTCCAAAAGAAAGACGCTGAAAAGCGTCTTTTTTTGTATCTGTTGCCCGTCTGAATAGCGTTAAACAAAGTTTTCTGCATCATTATTTTCTACAAGCGCAATCGCCCTATGTTGCATAGGTTGTGATTACATAATCGTTGTAGATACCGTTTGAAGAGGCTGAAGATTACCAACAGAGTTCAGAGCATTGATGGATGCGCATAAATCAAATTTGTGAGTGCTCACTTTTCCTGCCAAAACCGCAAAATAACGTCAGCAAATTTGTCGGAAATAATCCCCCGACGGGCTGCCGAGCTAAAATGACTGCTTCGTAGCGCCGTTGTCCAGTTTTCTGGCGTTCGGTACGCTGAACCGTAATATCCCGTGATTAAATCGTCCGGATCTTCATCAGGCTCGTTCGTTAGCCCTCGTTCGTCTTGTTGCTGGAAGCCGACAAAAATAATATTGGTTAAGGCATTCTTTTTGTAATTGCCATAAATAGTTTCGTACGCATGAGGATAATTTTCTTTCCAGTACCAGGTGGTATCGCCGCAGAACCACGGAGCAGCGGAAGTGTTAGTATTCAGAAGCTGAGAACTGTACTGCTTTAAATCCTTACGAAAGGCCTCAACCATATTATTAAAATATTGAGGGTGTAACGCGTAGTCACTCGTCATTAAGTCAAATTCGCCCTGCATCCAGCATACGCCGAGGAATTTATTCTGCGGATTCTTCGCCAGTGCAGCTCGCGTTCTGTTGACTAAATCCTGATACAGCGGAGTATCCGTTCCCCAACGACATGCATCATGGCTGGCTCCGTGCTGTTCTGAATATGTTCCTTCGCAGCCTGCGGTAAAAGCCGATCCGCCACGACAACAAGGAACGATGAGAACGCCAGCATTATCAGGAATGAAGGGGAGTAATTTCCGCGCAATATGTAGTGCCTGTCCAACTGTACCGTATTGTGTTTGATGATCCGTTGCCAGAGGATGGTGATAATCCCGCATATCCTGAACATCGTGTGGGCAGTGAGTCAGTGGAATAATGTCATTAAATTGACATGACGAGCCACCGGGATGCGTCTGTGTAAATCTTGCCAGTTGTTTTATTCTGGGGTGAGGCGCATCTTCACTGTCTGGTAAGGGAAGTCCTTCGCCATATGCCATGGCATTAGATTGTCCGGCAACGGTAAGAACATAGTAATAATCGGGCGATATTATCGTGTTCATATATATGCGTAATTGAAATGACAACAGGTGATGAGCCATTGATCGCAGGGCTCCTTTGCTGGAGCCCTGAAAAGTTAGTTTTGTACAGTAACTTTATTATCTTTCACAGAGAGCAACACTGAATCCGCCACAGCTTTGCCGCCCGTAGTTTCACCGCCAATAATCAATAAATTATTATTCCAGGGCAATGATACTCCGTAGGCCCGACCTTGCGACAGTTCGCCAGATTTCTCCCATTTCCCGTTATGCCAAAGATGAATATCGGCGCTATACGATTTTTTCAGACCTTCATGCGCATAGTTTTTACCGTTCTGGTAATTTTCTCGTGAACCTTTGAATCCGGCTCCCCCGGCAAATATAAGAGAGTCATTGCTAATACCTGCAAAACCGCCAGCTACGCCATCTGGGGAGGAGACGGGAGAAAGTTTATTCCATTTTATGCCATTGCCGGTGAAATCAAGCTCAAATACAGCATCAGTTCGCAGTCCTGGTTTGGCTTCGCCATTAATAAGCCAGGTTTTATCACCTTTATTTACTACCGCTGCACCAGCCGTACCATACCAGGGGGATTCGCCAGTGTAACTCCATTGCTGTGTAGAGGGATCAAAAGACAACAGGAACTTATTGAAGAAATAATCTTCTGCTTTTTTGTCAAAATAGTGGGTGTTGATTTTATCTATAGCCGCTGAATCTTTTCCTGCCTCCTTGAGATCTTCAAAATAGCCATTAAAGATATTTTGGTTAACGCCGCCAGTAATATAGGCTTTGCCGTTGTGTACAAAGGTCACATGACCTGCCATGCCCATCGGTGCGTGCGACATTAATTTAACCCAAGTATTGGTTTTGGGATTATATTTGTGTACGTCGTTGAATACCTGAGTTAACCCCTCACTGTTTTTACCAACACCGCCAAATACATACAAATTACCATCAATAAAGGCAGAGGTTGCTTGATCTCTCGGGCCAGCGGGGAATTCCGCCAGAGCTATCCATTTTTTATCTTTGGCTTGCGTATCCAGCTTGTACCACGCCGTACCTGCGCTACCTAAACCAATGTAGACAGTGTCGTTATCAATTACACCAGTACCACTTTTAAATGGCACAGGAGTTTCTGGTAATACCGACGCGTTTGCGGCACATGAAGCCATCATGATAGCAAGTGCCGTTATTGTTTTATTCATTGTGACTGTCTCCTGTCTACTACAGTTTAAATGACACACCAATGCGATAACTGTTTTCCGATAAATTATCTCTACCGTTGTAAACACCCTGACGGTCAAGGTAGTCATATTCTATGTATGGCGTAATATCGGGCGTCATATGGTATTGTAGAACAAATGCATTTTCCGTCGCCCATTTCTTATGGTTTGCATAGCGATAATCGTTTTGTTTGCTGTACAGCGTCGTTTGCCATGCGAAGGTGAAATCACTATTAATATTGTAAGTGACATATCCATCCCAACGATGAACGTTATCACGAGACATATCACCAGATAAGTCTTGTTGTCGGTAAGCTTTCCAGTCGTAACGATAGCGAATGCCAAAATTGAGATCTTTTGTCGCATCCCATGACAGTTTTACGTAAGGTCCATAGCGTGTGCCATTGCTGCTAAAATGGGTTAACATTCCTGGGCGCACGGTCCATTGATCATCAAGTTTAATCGCGTAATTAACTTCAACCTGAACATCATTTAATGCGGCATTTTCCTTTTTATTATCATGAATGGTATTCCAGGTATTACTTTCCATACTTGCCCACCATCCATTTTTCCACCCCTCACTGACTTTGAGTCGAGTTTCATAGGCATGGCTTCCACTACGATATCCACCACGCACATCCAGTGTTGCAGCCTGAGAAATTAATGGTGAAGAAAAGCAGAGTAATAATACGCCAGAAAGTATTTTAGCCTTTTTCATAAATTTCACTCATTTGTAGAATACAGAAAGTAATACGAAGTCCGAATAAACAAATAGCATTTATGTTATGTGCTCTTTTTTGCCAGGATTATAGCGTCATTGGCCACGGATAATTATGTTTTATTTTTTTTGTATAATGCCTCCTGTGAGAAATTGCTTTCCACATAATTTAAGATAAACCGAGATCTGGATTAAATACCTGAGTATTAAATCTATTCTGATGTTTATTTGATTTTAGTGTTCGTAAGCTATTTCACTTACTAAATCCATTTTTAGCCAGTGTCATAAAATGGATTGTTTGTTGATCTCATTTTCATACTCCTTTCAGACTGAAGTGCTCTTTCATCACCCGATAAGAGAGGACGCCAGGGATGTTTGTATTAGATTGCGATATGAGTCGTCTTATTTATCTCTTGTGTGTACCTTTATACCTGTTATACCAGATCAAAAATCACACAATCCATACAACAAAACCAGATTTGCAATTCGCGTCACAAAATATGTCGATATTTTTCGAAGGTAAAGATGTTATGTAAGGCCAGATGGTCATTCTCGACTGCCTTCATGAAACTGAAGTTTTGTTATTAACTAATTGTTTATAATGTATTTTTAATGATTTTCGGCAGTGCCGGGTTTACAAGCTAACTCCTCAGGTATGGTGAAAATGAGTGTTTATCCGCTATCAGATTGACAATAATTCTCATCATAAAATATGTTTTAACGTTCTGAGACTAAGGGCAACCTGGTATGTAGTAGAGGAGTTTCTGATCCTGTCCAGGGCTGGCTCGTTGATGTTCAGCACACTTCAGGATGGGGGGGAATCGGTTATTTGCCGTATCGCCAGTAAATAGTAGTGAGTAAGAAAAGATTAAGTTGAAGTAACCACACCATATTTAACACGAATGTAGATGAAAAAAGGTGCGTGCAGACTTCCCCCCATATCTTTGGACAATACACGGTCTGGAAAGGAATATAACAATCTCACTGCATGAATTTACAAACCAAAGGGTAATAATGGCTAGGGAACTAAGCATTAGCATGATAATAGCCACTTAAAAATTAAGGAATCTCATGAAATAGCAATTTTGAGGAAAATGGAGTTGACTAATAATGTTATATGTGAGATAGCGCGTTGAACAAAAAATTAAATTTTGCTGAATTTTTTTTATGTTGATTTTACTTGTTACAGAACATATCACGTGATATATAGATAAGATTAGTTACATTGATGATGAGGGTTATTATTAGATTCGTCTCAGATTGAAAATATATAAAAGAACATAGCATGCAAGAGCATAGCGTTGTATGGCAAAGTTATTATAAGTAGCTATCGCCATTCTATTTAAGTTCATTCAAAAGAGCTGGTCCACTTGCGTTAGTCATTAAGCAAACATTCGCTTTTATAAACATAATCAGGATTACAATGTTGGATTATTGCTAACCCAGCACAGCTAGTGCGCGTCTGTAATAATAAGGGAAAACGATGAAGAATAAGGCTGATAACAAAAAAAGGAACTTCCTGACCCACAGTGAAATCGAGTCACTCCTTAAAGCAGCAAATACCGGGCCTCATGCTGCACGCAATTATTGTCTGACTTTGCTTTGTTTTATTCATGGCTTTCGGGCGAGTGAAATTTGCCGATTGAGAATTTCGGATATTGATCTGAAGGCAAAGTGCATATATATCCATCGATTAAAAAAAGGCTTTTCAACGACGCACCCGCTATTGAACAAAGAAGTTCAGGCTTTAAAAAACTGGTTGAGTACGCGTACTTCTTATCCACATGCTGAGAGTGAGTGGGTATTTTTATCACGCAAAGGGAATCCGCTTTCTCGTCAACAGTTTTACCATATTATCTCGACTTCAGGTGGTAATGCCGGGCTATCACTGGAGATTCATCCGCACATGTTACGCCATTCGTGTGGTTTTGCTTTGGCGAATATGGGAATAGATACACGACTTATCCAGGATTATCTTGGGCATCGTAATATTCGTCATACCGTCTGGTATACCGCCAGCAATGCAGGGCGTTTTTACGGCATCTGGGACAGACCCAGAGGTCGACAGCGTCACGCTGTTTTATAAAGATGGATGAGATACCAGGGATGGTGTTAAAACCTACATTATTCTTACGATATATCAATAATAATTAACCATTTATTAATTGATGTTATTGTTGGTGTAATTCTTAATTATCATAATAAACATTAGCTTAACCATACCCATACAAAATACAATGGTTTATTTTATTCGAAATAAACAAACAAAAGCATTCATAAATTTACATATCACTTAGATCCTTCTCTTTCTGCACTTTTTTCTTTATTTTTTAAGCAACTGGGAGTTAATCAGGTGCTATCTATTGTTATATTGAATTAAATCAATGAAAATAGATGTTGTCACATCAGTGATATTTTATTTTTGTATGATGTTTAATGTAATTGACTGATAACCACATAACTTTATGTGTGATTATCTTTTTATCTATTGGGCTAATTTTGACCGTTTGAGGTTTCCTATAGGTATTCATTCAAATATATCTCAGTCAGGAGTACTACTATTGTGAGTAAACGTCGTTATCTTACCGGTAAAGAAGTTCAGGCAATGATGCAAGCGGTTTGCTATGGGGCAACGGGAGCCAGAGATTATTGTCTTATTCTATTGGCATATCGGCATGGGATGCGTATTAGTGAGCTGCTTGATTTGCATTATCAAGATCTTGACCTTAATGAAGGTCGAATAAATATTCGCCGACTGAAGAACGGATTTTCTACAGTTCACCCATTACGTTTTGATGAGCGTGAAGCTGTAGAACGCTGGACCCAGGAACGTGCTAACTGGAAAGGCGCTGAGCAGACCGACGCCATATTTATTTCCCGTCGTGGAAGTCGACTTTCTCGTCAGCAGGCCTATCGCATCATTCGTGATGCCGGTATTGAAGCTGGAACCGTGACGCAGACTCACCCTCATATGTTAAGACATGCTTGCGGTTATGAACTGGCGGAGCGTGGTGCAGATACCCGTTTAATTCAGGATTATCTGGGGCATCGAAATATTCGCCATACTGTGCGTTATACCGCCAGTAATGCTGCACGTTTTGCCGGATTATGGGAAAGAAATAATCTTATAAACGAAAAATTAAAAAGAGAAGAGGTTTAATATAACTTGTTGATAATAAAATGAAAAAATAAAGAAATACAAGACAATTGGGGCCAAACTGTCCATATCATAAAAAAGTTTCGTGTTTTTTCTCAAGCATAAAAATATCAAAAAACGACAAAAACAAACTAACTGTTTGATATGTAAACCATTTATCTTGTAAATTAATTTCACATCACCTCCGCTTTACGTAAAGATAACGTTTCTGTGTCTCGAAGCAACTTCCTCATTCTTCTCTCCAAAAACCACCTCATTCAATATAAAAATCTATAAATAAAACTAATACCAGAATATAAAGCCAACAAATAAACTGAAAAAGTTCGTGCGCGATGCTTTCCTCTATGAGTCAAAATGGCCCCAAATGTTTCATTTTTTGGGGGGGAACTGTGCAGTGTTGGCAGTCAAACTCGTTTCCAAAACAAAGTGTACAGAACGACTGCCCATATTGATTTATACGTAGATTTAAAAAGGAAAGCAGCATGAAAATTAAAACTCTGGCAATCGTTGTTCTGTCGGCTCTGTCCCTCAGTTCCACAGCGGCTTTGGCCGCTGCTACGACGGTAAATGGTGGGACAGTTCACTTTAAAGGGGAAGTTGTTAACGCCGCTTGTGCGGTTGATGCAGGCTCTGTTGATCAAACTGTTCAGTTAGGTCAAGTGCGTACCGCTTCGTTGGCACAAGAAGGTGCAACCAGTTCTGCTGTCGGTTTTAACATTCAGCTGAATGATTGCGATACCACTGTTGCAGACAAAGCAGCCATTGCCTTCCTTGGCACAGCAATTGATGGAAATCATACCAACGTACTGGCTCTGCAGAGTTCAGCTGCGGGCAGCGCAACAAATGTTGGTGTGCAGATCCTGGACAGAACGGGTACTGCGCTGGCGCTGGACGGTGCGACATTTAGCGCACAAACAACCCTGAACAACGGAACCAACATCATTCCGTTCCAGGCACGTTATTTTGCAACCGGTGCTGCAACCCCTGGTGCTGCTAATGCGGATGCGACCTTCAAGGTTCAGTATCAATAACCTACTCAGGTTTAGGGACGTCATTATGGGCAAGGATGCCCACTCCTTGTGCGATAAGAATAATGATGAAAAGGACGAGATTATTTCTAGTAGCGTTGTTGCTGCCGATGTTTGCTCTGGCCGGAAATAAATGGAATACCACGTTGCCCGGCGGAAATATGCAATTTCAGGGCGTCATTATTGCGGAAACTTGCCGAGTTGAAGCTGGTGATAAACAAATGACGGTCAATATGGGGCAAATCAGCAGTAACCGGTTTCATGCGGTAGGGGAAGATAGCGCACCGGTGCCTTTTGTTATTCATTTACGGGAATGTAGCACGGTGGTGAGTGAACGTGTGGGTGTGGCGTTTCACGGTGTCGCGGATGGTAAAAATCCGGATGTGCTTTCTGTGGGAGAGGGGCCAGGGATAGCAACCAATATTGGTGTAGCGTTGTTTGATGATGAAGGAAACCTCGTACCGATTAATCGTCCTCCTGTGAACTGGAAACGGCTTTACTCTGGCTCTACTTCGCTACATTTCATCGCCAAATATCGTGCTACCGGGCGTCGGGTTACTGGCGGCATCGCCAATGCCCAGGCCTGGTTCTCTTTAACCTATCAGTAATTGTTCAGCAGACAATGTGATAACAGGAACAGGACAGTGAGTAATAAAAACGTCAATGTAAGGAAATCGCAGGAAATAACATTCTGCTTACTGGCAGGTATCCTGTTGATCATGGCAATGATGGTTGCCGGACGTGCTGAAGCGGGAGTGGCCTTAGGTGCGACACGCGTAATTTATCCTGCAGGGCAAAAACAAGTGCAACTTGCCGTGACAAATAATGATGAGAATAGCACCTATTTAATTCAATCATGGGTAGAAAATGCCGATGGTGTAAAGGATGGTCGTTTTATCGTGACGCCACCTCTGTTTGCGATGAAGGGAAAAAAAGAGAATACCTTGCGTATTCTTGATGCCACAAATAACCAATTGCCGCAGGATCGGGAAAGTTTGTTCTGGATGAATGTCAAAGCGATTCCGTCAATGGATAAATCAAAATTGACCGAGAATACGCTACAGCTCGCGATTATCAGCCGCATTAAACTGTACTATCGCCCGGTTAAATTAGCATTGCCACCCGATCAGGCCGCAGAAAAATTAAGATTCCGTCGCGGCGCAAATTCTCTGACGTTGATTAACCCGACACCCTATTACCTGACGGTAACAGAGTTAAATGCCGGAACACGGATTCTTGAAAATGCCTTGGTGCCTCCAATGGGCGAAAGCACGGTTAAATTGCCTCCTGATGCAGGAAGCAATATTACTTACCGAACAATAAATGATTATGGCGCACTTACCCCAAAAATGACGGGCGTAATGGAGTAACGCAGGGGGAATTTTTCGCCTGAATAAAAAGAATTGACTGCCGGGTAATTTTAACCGGAGGAATAATGTCATATCTGAATTTAAGACTTTACCAGCGGAACACACAATGCTTACATATTCGTAAGCCTCGTCTGGCTGGTTTTTTTGTCCGACTCTCTGTTGCCTGTGCTTTTGTCGCACAGGCACCTTTGTCATCTGCCGAACTCTATTTTAATCCGCGTTTTTTAGCGGATGATCCCCAGGCTGTGGCTGATTTATCGCGTTTTGAAAATGGGCAAGAATTACCGCCGGGGACGTATCGCGTCGATATCTATTTGAATAATGGTTATATGGCGACGCGTGACGTCACGTTTAATACGGGTGACAGTGAACAAGGGATTGTCCCTTGCCTGACTCGCGCTCAACTCGCCAGTATGGGGCTGAATACAGCTTCTGTCTCCGGTATGAACCTGCTGGCGGATGATGCCTGCGTGCCATTAACCACAATGATCCATGACGCTACTGCGCATTTAGATGTTGGTCAGCAGCGACTCAACCTGACGATCCCTCAGGCATTTATGAGTAATCGCGCGCGTGGTTATATTCCTCCTGAGTTATGGGATCCCGGTATTAATGCCGGATTGCTCAATTATAATTTCAGCGGAAATAGTGTGCAGAATCGGATTGGGGGTAACAGCCATTATGCATATTTAAACCTACAGAGTGGGGTAAATATTGGTGCATGGCGTTTACGCGACAATACCACCTGGAGTTATAACAGTAGCGACAGTTCATCAGGTAGCAAAAATAAATGGCAGCATATCAATACCTGGCTTGAGCGAGACATCATTCCGTTACGTTCCCGACTGACGCTGGGCGATGGTTATACCCAGGGCGATATTTTCGATGGTATTAACTTTCGCGGCGCACAATTGGCCTCAGATGACAATATGTTACCCGATAGCCAAAGAGGATTTGCCCCGGTGATCCACGGTATTGCGCGTGGTACTGCACAGGTCACTATTAAACAAAATGGGTATGACATTTATAATAGTACGGTGCCACCGGGGCCTTTTACCATCAACGATATCTATGCCGCAGGTAATAGTGGTGACTTGCAGGTAACGATTAAAGAGGCTGACGGTAGCACGCAGATCTTTACCGTACCCTATTCGTCAGTCCCGCTTTTGCAACGTGAAGGGCATACACGTTATTCCATTACGGCAGGAGAATACCGTAGTGGAAATGCGCAACAGGAAAAACCCCGCTTTTTCCAGAGTACATTACTCCACGGCCTTCCGGCTGGCTGGACAATATATGGTGGAACGCAACTGGCGGATCGTTATCGTGCTTTTAATTTCGGTATCGGGAAAAACATGGGGGCACTGGGCGCTCTGTCGGTGGATATGACGCAGGCTAATGCCACACTTCCCGATGAAAGTCAGCATGACGGACAATCGGTGCGTTTTCTCTATAACAAATCGCTCAATGAGTCAGGCACGAATATTCAGTTAGTGGGTTACCGCTATTCGACCAGCGGATATTTTAATTTCGCTGATACAACATACAGCCGAATGAATGGCTACAACATTGAAACGCAGGATGGTGTTATTCAGGTTAAGCCGAAATTCACCGACTATTACAACCTCGCTTATAACAAACGCGGGAAATTACAGCTCACTGTTACTCAGCAACTCGGGCGCACATCAACACTGTATTTGAGTGGTAGCCATCAAACTTATTGGGGAACAAGTAATGTCGATGAGCAATTCCAGGCTGGATTAAATACTGCGTTCGAAGATATTAACTGGACGCTCAGCTATAGCCTGACGAAAAACGCCTGGCAAAAAGGACGGGATCAGATGTTAGCTCTTAACGTCAACATTCCTTTCAGCCACTGGCTGCGTTCTGACAGTAAATCTCAGTGGCGATATGCCAGTGCCAGCTACAGCATGTCGCACGATCTCAACGGTCGGATGACCAATCTGGCTGGTGTATACGGTACGTTGCTGGAAGACAACAACCTCAGCTATAGCGTGCAAACCGGCTATGCCGGGGGAGGCGATGGTAATAGCGGAAGTACAGGCTACGCCACGCTGAATTATCGCGGTGGCTACGGCAATGCCAACATCGGTTACAGCCATAACGATGATATTAAGCAGTTCTATTACGGAGTCAGCGGTGGGGTATTGGCTCATGCCAATGGCATAACGCTGGGGCAGCCGTTAAACGATACGGTGGTGCTTGTTAAAGCGCCTGGCGCAAAAGATGCAAAAGTCGAAAACCAGACGGGGGTGCGTACCGACTGGCGCGGTTATGCCGTGCTGCCTTATGCCACTGAATATCGCGAAAATAGAGTGGCGCTGGATACCAATACCCTGGCTGATAACGTCGATTTAGATAACGCGGTCGCTAACGTTGTTCCCACCCGTGGGGCAATTGTGCGAGCAGAGTTTAAAGCGCGCGTTGGAATAAAACTGCTCATGACGCTAACCCACAATAATAAGCCGCTGCCGTTTGGGGCGATGGTCACATCAGAGAGCAGCCAGAGTAGCGGCATTGTTGCGGATAATGGCCAGGTTTATCTCAGCGGAATGCCTTTAGCGGGAAAAGTTCAGGTGAAATGGGGAGAAGGGAAGAATGCTCACTGTGTCGCCAATTATCAACTGCCACCAGAGAGTCAGCAGCAGTTATTAACTCAGCTATCAGCTGAATGTCGTTAAGGGGGCGTGATGAAAAGCAAACCTTTTTATCTTCTCTGCGTTTTTTTGTCGCTGGTTGTCAGTCACGCCAGAGCCGCAGATAGCACAATTACTATTCGCGGCTATGTCAGGGATAACGGCTGTAGTGTGGCAGCTGAATCAACCAATTTTACCGTTGATCTGATGGAAAACGCGGCGAAGCAATTTAGCAACATTGGGGCGACGACTCCAGCCGTTCCTTTTCGTATTTTGCTGTCACCCTGTGGTAATGCCGTTTCCGCCGTAAAGGTTGGGTTTACCGGTGTTTCAGATAGCCACAATGCCAACCTGCTTGCACTTGAAAATACGGTGTCAGCGGCCGCAGGGCTGGGAATACAGCTTCTGAATGAGCAACAAAATCAGATACCCCTTAATGCCCCATCGTCCGCGATTTCGTGGACGACCCTGACGCCGGGTAAACCAAATACGCTGAATTTTTACGCCCGGCTAATGGCGACACAGGTGCCTGTCACTGCGGGGCATATCAATGCCACGGCAACCTTTACTCTTGAATATCAGTAACTGGAGATGCTCATGAAATGGCGCAAACGTGGGTATTTATTGGCGGCAATGTTGGCGCTCGCAAGTGCGACGATACAGGCAGCCGATGTCACCATCACGGTGAACGGTAAGGTCGTCGCCAAACCGTGCACAGTTTCCACCACCAATGCCACGGTAGATCTCGGCGATCTTTATTCTTTTAGCCTGATATCTGCCGGAGCGGCATCGGCCTGGCATGATGTTGCGCTTGAGTTGACTAATTGTCCGGTGGGAACGTCCAGGGTCACCGCCAGCTTCAGCGGGGCAGCCGACAGCACCGGATATTATAAAAACCAGGGAACCGCGCAAAATATCCAGTTAGAGCTACAGGATGACAGCGGCAACACATTGAACACCGGCGCAACCAAAACTGTTCATGTGGATGATTCCTCACAATCAGCGCACTTCCCGTTACAAGTCAGAGCATTGACGGTAAATGGCGGTGCCACTCAGGGAACCATTCAGGCAGTGATTAGCATCACCTATACCTACAGCTGAACCCGAAGAGATGATTGTAATGAAACGAGTTATTACCTTGTTTGCTGTACTGCTGATGGGCTGGTCGGTAAATGCCTGGTCATTCGCCTGTAAAACCGCCAATGGCACAGCTATCCCAATTGGCGGTGGCAGCGCCAATGTCTATGTCAGCCTTGCGCCCGCCGTGAATGTGGGGCAAAACCTGGTCGTGGATCTTTCGACGCAGATCTTTTGCCATAACGATTACCCGGAAACCATTACAGACTATGTCACACTGCAACGAGGTTCAGCTTATGGCGGTGTGTTATCTAATTTTTCCGGAACCGTAAAATATAATGGCAGTAGCTATCCTTTCCCGACCACCAGCGAAACGCCGCGCATTGTTTATAATTCGAGAACGGATAAGCCCTGGCCGGTGGCGCTTTATCTGACGCCTGTCAGCAGTGCGGGTGGCGTTGCGATTAAGGCAGGCTCATTAATTGCCGTGCTTATTTTGCGACAGACCAACAACTATAACAGCGATGATTTCCAGTTCGTCTGGAATATTTACGCCAATAATGATGTGGTGGTGCCCACTGGCGGCTGTGATGTTTCCGCTCGTGATGTCACCGTTACACTGCCGGACTATCCCGGTTCGGTGCCGATTCCTCTTACCGTTTATTGTGCGAAAAGCCAATACCTGGGGTATTACCTTTCAGGCACAACCGCAGATGCGGGCAACTCGATTTTCACCAATACCGCGTCGTTTTCGCCAGCACAGGGAGTCGGCGTACAGTTGACGCGCAACGGAACGATTATTCCAGCGAATAGCACTGTGTCATTAGGGGCAGTAGGGACTTCGGCGGTAAGTCTGGGATTAACGGCAAATTACGCACGTACTGGAGGGCAGGTGACTGCAGGTAATGTGCAATCGATTATTGGCGTGACTTTTGTTTATCAATAAAGAAATCACAGGGCTTGCTAATGCTGGTACGTAATATTACGTGATGCGCCAGGCTACCTGCAAAACCTGCATGTTAGCCCTTTGTAGGCCAGATAAGACGCGCCAGCGTCGCATCAGGCATACACAAAGCGCACTTTGCTGGTCTGTTCCCCTCACCCTAACCCTCTCCCCGGAGGGGCGAGGGGACTGTCTGGGCACATTTTTAGACTTTGTCATCAGTCAGAGCCTGCCATTGGCAGGCTCTGGTGTTCCTTTACGCTACCATGCTGATAATCAACACAATAATCAGCCCAACCACGGAGTTGACCAGTTCCAGCAGACCCCAGGTTTTTAACGTGTCTTTTACCGACAGGTCAAAATAACCCTTAAACAACCAGAAAGATGCATCGTTAATGTGGGTGAGGGTGTTGGAACCCGCAGCCGTCGCCAGCACCAGCAGCGCCGGATTCACGCCAACCAGTTGACCGGTTGCCGGATCAAGGATTGCAGCACTGATAATCCCGGCGGCGGTCATCGCCGAAACCACACCCTGACCGGTCGCCAGACGAATCAGTACGGTGATCAGCCACGCCATGATGTACGGTGAAATATTACCATGCGACATCAACATGCCGATGGTGTCACCAATGCCGGTGTCGATGATGGTCTGCTTCAGTACGCCGCCAGCACCGATGATCAGAATCACCATTGCAATACTCTTCACCGCGCTTTCAAAAGCGTTCATCACCCACTGCATATCGTGCCCGCGCGCGGTGCCAAAGAGTACGAACGCAACAACCATCGCAATAAACATCGCAATCGGCGAGGAACCAATAAAGTTAACCACTTCCCAGGCAGGGGTATCTTTTACCAGCCAGATATTGGCGATGGTGGTGGAGATCATAATGATCGCCGGGATCAGCGGCACCAGAATCGAAACGCCGAAAGAAGGCAGATTGTTCATATCTACCGGTTGATCTGCTTTCAGGAATGACGGTGTCGGTCGCTCAAGATTACCGAGGAACTTTGGCAGGATCAGGCCAGCGCAGATTACGCTTGGGATTGTCACCAGTACGCCATAGATATAAACCATCCCCATATCCGCGCCATAAGCATTTACCAGCGCAACCGGGCCCGGCTGCGGCGGGAACAGTGAATGTGCGGTGGTGGCAGCCGCTACTGCCGGAATAGCCAGTTTCAGGAACGGGATTTTAGCTTCGGCTGCAATCACGATCACCAGCGGTGCCAACATGATAAAGGCCACTTCATAGAACATCGCCAGACCGAAAATCAGGCCGATGATAATCACCGATATCTGAACATAGCGCAGACCGAGACGCGCCAGCAGCGTGTGCGCTATCTGGTGAGCTGCGCCAGAGTCGACCATCAATTTACCGATGACCGCACCGAATACCACGATGATCGCCAGTTCCCCCAGCGTGTTGCCGAAACCCGCTTTCATGGTGTGAAGCAGCGACATCAAGTCCATACCCGCCAGCATCCCGACAGACAACGCCGCCACCAACAAAGCTACCATCGAGTTGATCTTGAACCTCAAATTCAGTACCAGCATCAGGCCGATACCGAAGACGACCCAAAGAATGTTAAGCACATGCATAAAGTTTTACCTTACCTGGTTGAGCCATTGTTATTTTGGGCGATATGTTATGTAAATTGGTCAACCATTGTTGCGATGAATATCACATACCCTGATCAATAACCGTTGTTTACCCTTTGCTGTAATTTGCAACAACCGGCAGGAGAGTAGATTTCTTGTGATGTGGTTAACCAATTTTAGAATCCGGGTTGACATGTCTTACCAAAAGGTAGAACTTATACGCCATCTCATCCGGTGCGACGCCACGGCTGCGGTCTGGTTGTTCATCCGGATACCTAAACAACTCCGGGGTTCCGCGTCTCTTTGCTGTGGAACCCACTATGTGAAAGAGGAAAAATCATGGAACAGACCTGGCGCTGGTACGGCCCAAACGATCCGGTTTCTTTAGCTGATGTCCGTCAGGCGGGCGCAACTGGCGTGGTTACCGCGCTGCACCATATCCCGAACGGCGAAGTATGGTCCGTAGAAGAGATCCTCAAACGCAAGGCGATCGTTGAAGATGCTGGCCTGGTGTGGTCTGTCGTAGAAAGCGTGCCAATTCACGAAGATATCAAAACCCATACCGGCAACTATGAGCAGTGGATCGCTAACTATCAGCAGACCCTGCGCAACCTTGCGCAGTGCGGTATTCGCACTGTGTGCTACAACTTCATGCCTGTGCTCGACTGGACCCGTACTGACCTCGAATACGTACTGCCGGACGGCTCCAAAGCCCTGCGTTTCGACCAGATCGAATTTGCTGCGTTTGAAATGCATATCCTGAAGCGTCCAGGCGCGGAAGCGGATTACACCGAAGAAGAAATTGCTCAGGCTGCTGAACGCTTCGCCACTATGAGCGACGAAGACAAAGCTCGTCTGACCCGTAACATCATTGCTGGTCTGCCGGGCGCGGAAGAAGGCTACACCCTCGACCAGTTCCGTAAGCACCTGGAGCTGTACAAAGATATCGACAAAGCGAAGCTGCGCGAAAACTTTGCGGTCTTCCTGAAAGCCATTATTCCGGTTGCCGAAGAAGTTGGTGTGCGTATGGCTGTTCACCCGGACGATCCGCCGCGCCCGATCCTCGGCCTGCCGCGCATTGTTTCCACCATTGAAGATATGCAGTGGATGGTTGATACCGTAAACAGCATGGCGAACGGTTTCACCATGTGCACCGGTTCTTACGGCGTGCGTGCTGACAACGATCTGGTTGATATGATCAAGCAGTTCGGTCCGCGTATTTACTTCACCCATCTGCGTTCCACCATGCGTGAAGATAACCCGAAAACCTTCCACGAAGCGGCGCACCTGAACGGTGACGTTGATATGTACGAAGTGGTGAAAGCGATTGTTGAAGAAGAACACCGTCGTAAAGCGGAAGGCAAAGAAGACCTGATCCCGATGCGTCCGGACCACGGTCATCAGATGCTGGACGACCTGAAGAAGAAAACCAACCCAGGTTACTCCGCGATTGGTCGTCTGAAAGGCCTGGCCGAAGTTCGCGGTGTCGAACTGGCGATCCAGCGCGCTTTCTTTAGCCGTTAATATCCACCGGCATGGCTGCGCGCCGTGCCGGTTCCTTCTTCTTTGCCGTCACTCTCTGAAGACGGATTCTGGAGTTTACGATGACTACTATTGTTGACAGCAATCTGCCGGTTGCCCGCCCGTCATGGGATCATTCTCGTCTGGAATCACGCATTGTGCATCTCGGTTGCGGGGCGTTTCACCGCGCGCACCAGGCGCTGTACACCCATCATCTGCTGGAAAGCACCGACAGCGACTGGGGTATCTGCGAAGTTAACCTGATGCCAGGTAACGACCGTGTGCTGATCGAAAACCTGAAAAAACAGCAACTGCTGTACACCGTGGCGGAAAAAGGTGCAGAAAGCACTGAACTGAAAATTATCGGTTCGATGAAAGAAGCCCTGCACCCGGAAATCGACGGCTGCGAAGGTATTCTCAACGCGATGGCGCGTCCGCAAACAGCGATTGTCTCTCTGACGGTCACGGAAAAAGGTTACTGCGCCGATGCGGCAAGCGGTCAGTTGGATCTCAATAACCCGCTGATCAAGCACGACCTGGAAAATCCGACCGCGCCGAAGTCCGCGATTGGTTACATCGTTGAAGCTCTGCGCCTGCGTCGTGAAAAAGGGCTGAAAGCGTTTACCGTAATGTCCTGCGACAACGTGCGTGAAAATGGTCATGTGGCGAAAGTTGCCGTTCTGGGGCTGGCTCAGGCGCGCGACCCGCAGCTGGCGGCATGGATTGAAGAGAACGTCACCTTTCCGTGCACCATGGTTGACCGCATTGTTCCGGCGGCGACGCCAGAAACCTTACAGGAAATTGCTGATCAACTGGGCGTTTACGACCCATGCGCGATTGCCTGTGAACCGTTCCGTCAGTGGGTGATTGAAGATAACTTCGTTAATGGTCGCCCGGACTGGGATAAAGTGGGCGCACAGTTCGTTTCGGACGTTGTACCATTCGAAATGATGAAACTGCGTATGCTCAACGGCAGCCACTCTTTCTTGGCATACCTCGGTTACCTCGGTGGCTATGAAACCATTGCTGATACCATGACTAACCCGGATTATCGCAAAGCCGCCTTTGCCCTGATGATGCAGGAACAAGCGCCAACGCTGTCGATGCCGGAAGGGACTGACCTGAACGCCTATGCGACGCTGCTGATCGAGCGTTTCAGCAACCCGTCTCTGCGTCACCGCACCTGGCAGATTGCGATGGACGGCAGCCAGAAGTTACCGCAGCGTCTGCTGGACCCGGTGCGTCTGCACCTGCAAAACGGCGGTAGCTGGCGTCACCTGGCGCTCGGCGTGGCGGGCTGGATGCGCTACACCCAGGGTGTGGATGAGCAAGGCAACGCCATTGACGTAGTTGATCCGATGCTGGCTGAATTCCAGAAGATCAACGCGCAATATCAGGGAGCAGAACGCGTAAAAGCCCTGTTGAGCCTGAGCGGTATTTTTGCAGATGATCTGCCGCAGAATGCCGACTTTGTTGGTGCAGTGACAGCGGCATATCAGCAACTGTGCGAGCGCGGCGCGCGCGAATGCGTGGCTGCACTGTAACTGACTGATTACCATACAGACTTACTGGTCAATCAAACCAATATTTGGTTGACCAGTTTTCGTTTTTTTGCCTACCTGTACGTGCCAACTTCCAGTGCTAATGGTATAGTTTGTCATTGACGATCAACGTAAGATCGCCAGATACGCACGCTTATCGAGCCAGGGTATCAATCACAACTTATTAAATACGCACTCTTTGTCGGTCGGATAAGGTGTTCACGCCGCATCCGGCAATAATTTGATTAACCGCACCTAACGGACACAACATCATGAAATCTGCCACCTCTGCGCAAAGACCTTACCAGGAAGTCGGGGCGATGATCCGCGATCTGATCATCAAAACACCGTACAATCCTGGCGAACGGCTGCCGCCGGAGCGTGAAATCGCAGAAATGCTCGAGGTCACGCGCACTGTGGTGCGTGAGGCGTTGATCATGCTGGAGATCAAAGGGCTGGTAGAAGTGCGGCGCGGCGCCGGTATTTATGTTCTCGACAGTTCAACCAGCCACACTGCCGACAACGCAGATGCCAACGTCTGCAATGACGCCGGTCCTTTTGAGCTGTTACAGGCGCGTCAGTTACTGGAAAGTAACATCGCGGAATTTGCCGCTTTGCAGGCCACCCGTGAAGATATCGTCAAAATGCGCCAGGCATTGCAGCTTGAAGAACGCGAACTGGCCTCCAGCGCACCGGGCAGCAGTGAAAGCGGCGATATGCAGTTCCACCTCGCCATCGCGGAAGCGACGCATAACAGTATGCTGGTGGAGTTGTTCCGTCAGTCCTGGCAGTGGCGTGAAAACAATCCGATGTGGATCCAGTTGCACAGCCATCTGGATGACAGCTTGTACCGCAAAGAGTGGCTGGGCGATCACAAACAGATCCTCGCCGCGTTAATCAAAAAAGACGCCCGTGCGGCGAAGCTGGCAATGTGGCAGCATCTGGAAAATGTGAAACAGCGCCTGCTGGAATTTTCCAATGTTGATGATATCTATTTTGACGGCTATCTCTTCGACTCCTGGCCGTTGGATAAAGTTGACGCCTGACCCTTATTTCTGGTGCCAAGTTGAGCAGCTTTGCACCAGGCCTTTTAGCCACGTAATAACCGATATTATTAATAAACGATGAGTAATTTAATAATTACTTATTACATGTCTTTTATAAGCATTTTATATCTATTTAAATCTGAGTGATTATTCGGAATAATCAAAATATATTGATTTGTTTCTGTCTGGTTTAGTGACTTTTATCAAATTATATCTTTTTAAATAAAAAGTAAGTGGATCTTCATTTCTGTTCAGGGTCTTATACTTTGCGGGCGAGAATCAAGCCTGTTATCAGGCACGGATGCAATGAGCAAAAAGGAATGACTATGGAAAATGAGCATCAACCCAGTGGTGTCAAGCCGTCAGGGCAAGATATCGATGCCGCTAAACGTCAGGAGTGCGCAAAATGATGCGCCAATTACTTCAGACCGTATTACCTGAAAACACAGGCAGCAATACATCATCGCTGCGTGATTCCGTATGTCGGGATCTCTTTCAACTTTTCAATTCTCCTCATTCACCGCTACCTGCATTACTTATTTCAGGTATGCCAGAGTGGCAAGGGGATAATCAGAGCGACAAACATCTCCAGAGCTGGTATTGCCGCCAGCTGCGTTCCGCTCTTTTATTTCATGAACCACGTATTGCTGCATTGCAAGTGAGTCTGAAAGAAGCATATTGCCACGATCTGACGATCAGTCTGGAGATGATGCTGTACCACGATGATGAACCTCTGACGCTTGAGTTGGTCTGGCAGCATGGCGGTTGGTACAGTGCGACGGTGGGAAAAGTCAGCTAAATACCATCTTCTGCGTTTTACTCTGTCAGCCGTCCGAACGGGCTTCTACGTCCATTCGGGCGGCAGACAATCGCTTATGTAGTTTCAAACGTTCCTTTCACACACGCCTTGCCGTCTTTGACCATCAGTTTGCCGTGAGCGTACACCTGCTCAATGCGCAGTTCCGGTGTCATAACCAGCAAATCCGCGTCATTGCCGGGCAGAATTTCACCTTTCCCTGTCAGGTTGAGGAAACCGGCGACGCTGCTGGTGAGTGGACGCACGGCATCGCTGATACTGAAACCGAAGTCTTTGACCAGCACCTGTACGGTTTCCAGCAAAGTCTCAAAACCGGCAACGCCGATATGCGTTAAATTCCCCTCGTCGTCAAAGAACGGCTGGCTACCGTTGCCGTCGGAGCTGAGGGTGATGCGAGCCAGCGGAATACCCGCCTGAACGGCGCGGGCAATCCCTTCTGCAGGGGCGACCGGCTCGTCAATGCTGCTGGTGATGTCGATGGTGCCGCCTTTCAGGGCGAACTCCAGCGCCTGTTCAAACAAAGGAACGTTGCGGTTAACGTGCGTCGGCAGTAACTTGCTGATTGGCACATCGCAGTTTTCCAGGAGGTCATAGATTGGCTGTAACGCCTTTTTGCTGTCGCCCATGTGGAACACGGTGACGCCAGGTTTACCGCCGAGCAAGCCACCAACGCGGGATTCTGCCGCCATATTAGCCAGATGATAAACATCCGGTGCGGCAGAGCGGTGATCAGAAATGGCACATTTCACACCAATCACCCGATCGATAATCGCCACATCTTTTTCCACGGAACCCGTAATGGTGCGGGAAGGTACATGATACGCACCGGTCAGCATCCAGGCGCTGATACCTTCTTCATTGAGCGCACGGGTCTTGGCAAGGAGGGATTCCGGGTGGCGAGAGATAGAGTCGGTGCCAAGCAGGCCAACCACCGATGTGACGCCCGCTTCCGTCAGGCGGCTTAACGCCACTTCCGGCGTGCGTGTCGTGGGACCAGCTTCGCCGCCGCCGCCAATCAAATGAACGTGTTGATCAATAAAGCCAGGGCAGAGGATCTGCCCACTGAGATCGACAACCGTGCAGTCCGGTACGATGTCAGAAGGGATATTGCTGGCAACGGCGATAATCTTGCCGTTAGCGACGAGGACATCGCAAACTCCCCGATCTTCCGGCGCATACAAATGCGCTCCCTGCAGCAGGATGAAACCGGCTGCGGAATAATCAATCATGTAAACTCCTTGTTAAACAATAAACTGCATAACCCAGATCGACAGAAAAGCGTTAATCACGCAGACCGTGATGATATGCAGATGGTATTTAGCATTCACTTCGGCTGTCTCCAGGCTGCGACCGACATTTTGCACCGTGCTGGCCATTAAATACATTGCGGGCAGTAAAACGGTGTTAATGGTCAGGCTGACAGCAACTATTGCGGTTGAGTTTCTTGACTGGCAAGGGAAATGCCCCAAAGGAAAATACCAGGGCGCTCTTCTCTGGTATGGCGGGGAGAAAAATCCCCCCTTATGAAGTCGCCGTTTGCAGCTTAAATAATTGCACTGTGCTGATGAGCGCGGCAATAAACAGCGCCGCTGCGCCACAAAGCGTGGAGTTGGCGAGCGCCGACGTTCCGTTGCCGAGCATACTGGTCAGTGCCGGGCCGAGAATTTGCCCAATGCCATAAATAAGCGTCACAAAGCCTAACAGGTTGAGATTTCCCGGCACACTAAGCTGGCGGGCGATGGTCATCACCAGCGAGGTCGTGCCCATAAAGGTGCCGCCAAAGCCAATACTGCTGATGATGAGTAATAAAGGAGAACTGCTGGCGAGGGTTAACAGTACGCAGATAGCCTGTACCAGCAAATTCACCGTCAGGCAGGGTAACGCCCCCCAATGTTTTGCTGCCCACAACCAGCCAAAGCAGCCTGGCACAATCGACAAGCCGACCAGCGTCCAGAGATGGGCGGTCAGTAACGGCAGGCCGGCGTCTTTCGCCATGAGCGGCAGATAAGTGGCAACGATGATATAACCAAAACCCGCCAGACCGTACAGAATAGCCAGCAACCACCAGCTCATAGGTTGTTGATTGGTTTTTGCTAACGGCGCAGGCGTGATGGTGTTTTTTTTCGAGGGGATCAAAAGCGCCAGTACAATCAATATCATGCCAGAAAGCGCCCCGGCACCTTGCCATAGCGTTTGCGAGGAGAGGGCAAAATGCAGCCCAGCCAGCACATATTCATTGCCTAGTGCGATGCCAACTCCAACGCCAGAAAACAGTGCCGCAAGTACAAAAGGATGGCGGGTATGTTGCATGATGAGCGTCGAGCCGAAAATCAACATCCCGGCGCTGGCGATACCCGCCAGAAAGCGAACCAACAACACCAGAATAAACGACGGCAACCACGCCATCGCGAGGATCAACAAGCCGGTTGCCAGGGCGCAAGCCAATAAAAACGGGCGCAGACGTGAGGGTAAATGAAATGCGCCGAATGAAAACAACAGGCTTCCAGCCAGATACCCAGCGTAGTTGCCGCTGGCAATCCACGATAGTTCGTTAAATGAAAACTGCCCCTCCGCCAGCATAACTGGCAGCATCGGCGTATAAAGAAAGCGACCTAACCCCATACCTAAGGTCAGAACCAGCATCCCGAAAAGCGCGGTGCTGAAGGAAAAGCGTTCTACGGGATGCGATGACGGGGACATGTTTTACCTTGCTTGTCTTTTTGTTGTTAACAAGTTAATAACAAAAAGGTGAAACATGCCAGTCTGTTAATGTGATGATGTAGGGGTAAAGCGATAAAAACGATTCGGTTCGCCAACGATATAAATATTGCCAGAGGCATCCATCGCAATCCCTTCAGCCTGTTTGATGTTATGTGACAAACCCCGACTGCCTTTGGTTAGTGACATTTCACCGATAACCTCGCCAGCCAGCGTTACTTCCTGGAGTGCGCGTGATTCATGAGACAGCACCAGAAGCGTATTTTTTTGTTGGTTAAATTCTGCGCCGGACACATCATCTAAAGTAAATTGACGTTGTAGTTCCTTGTCTTTGCTGATGTGCAATTCATTGCTACTTAGTAGCCCGTTAACTTTGTAGACCTCAATCGGATTTTTCTCTTTAAAAAACCAGAAGGTGTGATCCTGGCGAGAATAAGCCAGCCCTTCAAAACCACTATTGGTTGGCGTTTCCTGTAACGGAATTTTTATTTTTTTGAGGATTTTTACTTCTGACTTTTCATTAAGTGAAATCACATAAATGGCATAATCGCGTTCATCACTGATGACGAATTTATTATCACCAATATATTCGATAGTCTCGAGATCTTTCACAAAATCCAGAGGAATGGTGCGGAGCAGATCCCCATTCGTGGTCATTTCAACAATCGCCGCAGGTTTATTGATAGTGCTAAACAGGGTATTACTCTGCGCAGACCAGGTCAGTGAGGAGATATTATTCGTTACACCTGCAATCTCTTTGCCATCAATAGTCACGTGGTAATTTTGAAACCCTGCGGGATAACTGCTTTTGCGAGCGCAAGATTGCACGAAGAAAGCACACACTGCCACAATGGCAAAAAGAATAATAATGCTGATACGTTTACTTAACGAAAACCTTTTTGTCATGGCATATCCATCCAACAAAATCAATAAGATATCGATAAGTATACGTAGTGATCTTAATGAATCCTTAACGCGGAGCCAGATCGTAATGCGCAATGCATTTCCTGTCGCTGTCTTTCTTCCTGTTACTGACGAATGCAGGCAGATATCGCATTCAGCTCGTTGCGCAATGACAAAGATTGCGCAGGCTCTTTCTCTGCTTCTTCGAGAGTTTCAGTTGAGGTGGAGCAACCGCATCGCAGGCCGTTAGCATCTTCTGCGGCATAAACGTGCAGTAAGTGCCGACCAGCGGAATGCCGCATTTCGGAGAACTGCTCGAAAATGGCGACAAATGGCATGATTTTCCTTCCCCGTACACGGGAGACAATGAAAAAGGCCGCATTATTACCATGATTTGAGTTTGCTTTATTTGTTCTCTCTCGCGGTTAAAAATTGCCGAGGGGTAACAAAGTCGGGATTTGCGATAAAAGATACAGTATCAATCCAATACAACCACCAACCAGCGTACCGTTGACGCGGATAAACTGGAGATCTTTGCCGATATTTAACTCGATTTGCCGCGACATATCCCGCGCATCCCAGCTTTTCACCGTGTCAGTAATGTGGCGTGTCAGGAATGCCGAAAACTCTGGTGCGACGCGGTGCGCAGCCTGTTCGAGATGACCATTTAACGACGCCCGCAAGGCATCATCGGCAATTAACGTCTCGCCAAACCATTGACCCGCCCGCGCGATACGTTCCTTCACGCGAGAATCTTCGCTATTGATATCGGCCTTCAACCATTCCCGCAAATCCCCCCACAATTCACCGAGATAGCGGTTAAACGCTTCATCTTCTTTCAGATACGCTTTGATATTGTCGGCGCGCGCCGCCATTTCCGGATCGTTTTTCAGCTTATCGATCAGCGCAAAGGTAGCGCGATCAAACGCATGGCGGATCTGATGCGCGCGATCGCGGCTGATATCATCAAGCAAAGAATTAACTGCGTCAGAAACCAGTTCTGCACTGTGTTCACCCAGCCATTCAGTCGGCAAAATTTTCGCTTTCAGCGGATGCTCGCTCTCCAGCCAGCGGACGATCTGTTGGGCGATAAATTTGCGTGATTTATCGCGCTGGAGCAGGGCGATCAGTTGTGCGATCAGAGTATCCAGCAGCACCTGATGACGATCGTTTTTGGTCATGCTTTCCAGCATTAACGCACTGGTGCCGGAAAGATCCACTTTATCAATCGCCCGATGCACCGCGCGCTTAAGCAGACGCTGAATACGCGCATCATCGGTAAGTTCGAGAAAACCACTCATGATCTGCAAAAGATGCTGCCCAACGCGGCGGGCGTTTTCCGGCTGACTAAACCAGTTACCGATTAACAACGCCGGTTCATGACGACGAATTAACGCCACCAGGGATTGGGTATCGAGAAATTTTTCCTGTACGAACTGACCGAGATTTTCGCCAATCCGGTCTTTATTACGCGGGATAATCGCCGTATGGCGAGAAATAATCGGAATCGGCACGCGGCGAAACAGCGCCACCACCGCAAACCAGTCAGCCAGAGCGCCGACCATTGCCGCCTCCGCAATCGCCTTCACGCCGCTCACCCAAAAATTGGGGGGCAAAAAAAGCGTAACGATAAAAGTCGCGGCAGCAACGAGCAGTAAAGAGAGCGCCAGCATTTTGGCGCGTCGGAGTTCAATGATTTTATTCATATCGTAAGAATAGAGCCTGACGGCAGGTTCACGCAAAAATCGAGATGCCTTCCAGAAAAATGTATCGCTTGCAGGAGAACAAAAATAGCCTGGAAAGCGCCTCGGGGAATGAGATATTGCCGGGTGTGAGCGGAATTAGGAATCGCTAAAGTCGGACTATCTCTTCAACAGGTGACGGATCGCCATGACAAACTTCACGACCAGTACGCCGCATGACGCATTATATAAATCCTTCCTCACGCATCCTGACACCGCGCGGGATTTTATGGAGATCCACTTACCAAAAGGTTTACGTGAACTGTGCGATCTCGACACCTTAAAACTGGAATCAGCCAGCTTTGTCGATGAAAAATTGCGGGCGCTGCACTCCGATATTTTATGGTCGGTAAAGACCCGCGAAGGCGATGGTTATATCTATGTGGTGATTGAACATCAGAGCCGCGAGGATATTCATATGGCCTTTCGCCTGATGCGATATTCCATGGCGGTGATGCAGCGTCATATAGAGCATGATAAACGCCGACCACTACCGCTGGTCATTCCGATGCTGTTTTATCACGGCAGTCGTAGTCCTTACCCCTGGTCTTTGTGCTGGCTGGACGAATTTGCCGACCCGATTACCGCTCGGAAACTTTATACCGCTGCGTTCCCGCTGGTGGATATCACTGTGGTGCCGGACGACGAGATTGTTCAGCATCGCAGAGTCGCCCTGCTGGAGTTGATCCAAAAGCATATTCGCCAGCGCAATATGATGGGGCTGATTGATCAACTGGTAGCATTACTGGTTACAGAGTGCGCTAATGACAGCCAGATAACCGCGCTGTTAAATTACATTTTACTGGCTGGTGATGAAGCGAGTTTTAAGGAGTTTATCAGCGAACTTACCAGGCGAATGCCACAACACAGGGAGCGAATCATGACGATTGCAGAGCGAATTCATAATGCGGGATGGCTGTTGGGAAGGGAAGAAGGGAGGATCGAAGGCAAAGAAGAAGGGGAACAGCGCCTTCTCCGATTATTTTTGCAAAATGGTGCAGATCCTGAATGGATACAAAAGATTACCGGACATTCATCAGAGCAAATACAGGCATTAGGTCAGTCTTTGCCTGACAGTTACCGCGATTCAGGGATCGAATAATAATCAGAGACTGATGACAAACGCCAAACTTCCTGATGCGCTACGCTTATCAGGCTTACATAGCCCATGCAATATATTGAATTTGCAATATTCTGTATGCCGGATAAGGCGCTCGCGCTGCATCCGGCATGAACAAAACGCTTTTTGCCTAAGCCATGCTGGAACGTAGAGATGTTGCTATAGAGACAAAACGAGCCACAAGCTATTCGTCAGAGGAAATTCAGGCGCGTCGTCACGATGCCGTATTTATTCCATTGCCCGATACACGGCCTCGCCAATTTGCTTCAGTGCTTCGCGGTAGGTTTCGCTGAGCGGCAAAGCGCAGTTGATGCGCAGGCAATTACGGTATTTACCGGAAGCTGAGAAAATCGAGCCTGCCGCCACCTGGATTTTCATGCGGCACAATTGCCGCGCGACGCAGACCATATCGACCTGTTCAGGCAATTCTATCCACAGTAAAAATCCACCTTTCGGGCGCGTAATACAGATTTCGCAGGGAAAATATTCCCGTATCCAGCAGGTATAAAGCGCCATATTGCGCTGATAATTCTGCCGCATCCGCCGGATATGGCGATGATAGTGACCTTCCTGCACAAACGTCGCCGCCGCCATTTGCGTGGACGGTACATTAAAGCTGCTGGTGGCGTATTTCATATGCAGCAGTTTATCGTGATATCGCCCCGGCGCGACCCAGCCCACGCGCAGGCCTGGCGCAATGCTTTTACTGAACGAACTGCACAGCAGCACCCGACCATCGATATCCCATGAATGAATAGTACGCGGGCGTGGATACTCCGTTGCCAGTTCGCCGTAGACATCATCTTCAAAAATCACAATATCATGACGCTGAGCGAGAGAGAGAACGGCTCGTTTGCGGGCGTCCGGCATAATAAATCCCAGCGGATTATTGCAGTTTGGCACCAGAATGATGCCTTTAATCGGCCACTGTTCCAGCGCCAGTTCCAGAGCTTCAACGCTGATACCGGTTTCTGGATCGGTTGGGATTTCAATCACTTTCACGCCCATACCGCGCAGCATCTGCATTGAACCGTAATAACACGGGGATTCGACCGCGACGATATCGCCCGGTTTACACACCGCCATTAACGCCAGCGACATCGAGTTATGGCAGCCGCTGGTGATGATAATGTCATCGGCGGTGACCACCGAGCCGCTGTCGAGCATCAGACGGGCAATCTGCTCGCGCAATACCTGCTGACCGGCTAATGAGTCATAACCGAGAACGGTTTGCAGATTATGCTGCACCACCCGGCTTAGCTCCCGCCAGAGCGGTTTCAGGCTGGGCGTTTCGACATCCGGCGTGCTTTTGCTTAACGGAACAATGGAACTGTCGCTATGCGCTTCCAGCATATCCAGCACCTGATCCCACTGGGTAATTTCCACCGGGCGCTGCACCGGACGCGTCATCGGCGGTACAGGCGGCTGGGCTTTACGTTGTGCGACAAAATAACCCGAACGCGGCTGCGGAGTGATGAGCTTCATCGTTTCCAGCGTCTGATACGCCTGCTGCACGGTGCTGATACTGACGCCGTGCTCCTGACTTAAGCTGCGCACCGACGGCAATTTCTCCCCGTGACGATACAGCCCTTGCTCAATCCGTTCGGCAAGCAGAGTCGCCAGATGTTGATAACGCGTCATGCTGTATTCCTTATTTGGAGCATACAGAGAGAAAAACCGGTACAGATGAGGCTAAAAAACCGGATGCAGATGCTGTTTTAACCTGTCTGTATGTTAAATAAAAGTAATATTTGCATCTGTATTGTGAACTGCCAGAAGGCGGATGATTAAGCCTCTGAAAGATGAGGAGGCAGCAGATGGAATTTCACGAAAACAGAGCCAAAGCGCCGTTTACTGGCTTCGTACAACTCTGGCAGGCAGTGAGAAGCTGGTGGCTGAAAAAACAGACCCGGCGGGTGTTACAGCAGATGAGTGATGAACGGTTGAGGGATATTGGGTTACGCAGGGAGGATGTGGAGTGATGGAGGATGTTGAGAATAAATCAGGATATTAACTTTTTATATGTACCCAGGAAGAAACC
>NZ_PTRF01000015.1:0-64065 GCF_002965705.1 Escherichia sp. MOD1-EC6842
CAACGTCGCCCAGCAGTTGGGGGACAACGGTTACAGCGATACCCAGGGAATGCTGGGCATGAAATATCTCTTTTAATGCCACTTTGCCGCCCGTCACGATACGGGCGGCACTCTTTTTAGATCCACGGTCTTTGTGATCGCGCTCGCATTCAGTCATTTTTACTATAAATATGATGAAGTTAATTCAGCTTATTCATGGGTGAAATGACTATGGATCCTTTGCACGCCGTTTACCTGACCGTCGGACTGTTCGTCATCACGTTTTTTAATCCAGGCGCAAATCTCTTTGTCGTGGTTCAAACCAGTCTGGCTTCTGGTCGTCGCGCGGGCGTACTCACCGGGCTTGGTGTGGCGTTGGGCGACGCCATCTATTCCGGGCTGGGATTATTTGGGATGGCAACGCTCATTACTCAGTGTGAAGAGATTTTCTCACTCATTAAAATCGTCGGCGGTGCTTATCTCTTATGGTTTGCCTGGAACAGTATGCGCCGACAATCAACACCACAGATGAGCGCGTTACAGCAGCCCCTTAGCGCCCCCTGGTATGTATTTTTCCGCCGTGGATTAATTACCGATCTCTCGAATCCACAAACAGTTTTATTTTTTATCAGTATCTTCTCAGTGACGTTAAGTGCAGAAACGCCGACCTGGGCGCGTTTAATGGCCTGGGCAGGGATTGTGCTCGCGTCTGTTATCTGGCGTATATTTCTTAGTCAGGCGTTTTCTTTACCCGCCGTGCGTCGCGCATATGGACGTATGCAGCAGGTCGCCAGTCGGATTATTGGTATGGTTATTGGTCTATTTGCGCTACGGCTGATTTATGAAGGGGTGACGCGGCAATGAGCTGATGATTGGTAATTAATACGATTGAAAAGTTGGACCGCCATCGAGGCCTCGAACCCCGTACCATACAACAATCCTGGTTGTCGTCTGCTCTTCCTGATGAGCTAATGGCGGTTTTTTGATACGAACCTTACAGCATATTTCCTGTCAGGCCCTGGTGCGATGCATAAGATACAGAAACTGCCCTACGCGAACATGACGGAATTATGATTTTTTTCATATGAATGTCAACTCATACATTCACAAAATATCTTCGTTGTTCATTAATAAAGCAATAGCGAATCCCTGTCGATTTACTCGCCCATGGTATTCCCTACGCCAGGGGAGTGCCCGCCAGCACCGCTTCAAAATCTGCGGCGCTCAGATCGGTTGCCCCTTTGAGCATATCTCTCGCCAATGCCCGGCGTCGGTTCAGTAATTCATCCAACGTTTCTTCAAAAGTCATTAACTGGCTATCACGCACCGTCGGATAATAGACGTAAACATCTTTCTGCTGCCCGATACGGTAGGCCCGATCGGTCGCCTGATCTTCCTTCGCCGGATTCCAGCAACGGGTAAAGTGGATGACATGATTTGCTTTCTGGACATTGACGCCAAACCCAACCGCGATGGTGGATAGAATAATGACGTTAAAACCGGGCGTTGATTGAAATGTATCGATCAGGCTCTGACGATTTTGATCGCTGCCAGATTTGGTGCTGGTATCACCATTAATAATAAAAGGCTTAAAGCCAAAATGCTGCGCAATCAGATGTTGCAGTTCTCGTTGAATATCGCGCAGTTCCGTAAAAATAATCACTTTGTCATCAGATGACTGGCGAATCGTATTTAATGTCTCCAGCAGCCATTTTACTTTCGGGGCATCGTTCCGTAAGCGCAAATCTGCACTGACGGAATAAGGCCATGCGCAAATAAGTTTCAGGCGATGCAGTAACCCCAGCATACCTGAGCCTCGTTGATCCAGCCCTTCGCTGATCTCCTGTTGATTTTGCCAGCTTGCAACCGAGTGGGTATAGAGATCCCGTTGCAATGGCAGCATATTCAACTGTTTACAGCGTTGATCTTCAATCTTATCCGGCAGGTCTTTCGCCACTTCTTCTTTGGTGCGGCGCAGCGTCTGCGGTTCTATTAATTTACGTAGCGATTCGAGGACAGCATTATCATTCTGTTGCTCAATGGGGCGCAGATAATCTTTACCAAAATTATTTAAAGCCCCCAACAAACCTGGCTGCACGAAGTCAAATAAACACCACAGATCGACAAGGGTATTTTCGACCGGTGTTCCGGTACATGCGACTTTAAATTGTGCCTGAATGGCTTTTGCCGATTGGGTAATTAATGCCGCCGGATTTTTAATTTTCTGCGCTTCGTCGCACACCATTATGGACCAGGGCTGACGAGCCAGCGAAAATTCCTGATCGCGCAACGTCTCATAGGTGGTAAGAACAATATGCGCGTCACCCACCCAGTCACTTTGCAGTAAGTTCTTAATCCCCTTACTTTTAAGCGCATGTGGAATACTCTCTTTCGCGCATTTCTTAGCCTTAAGTTCATTACCGTAGAGTTTTAAAATCGACACCTGCTCGCGCAGGAAGAAATTCCCAACCTCACGCTCCCAGTTATCGAGTAACGACACCGGAGCAACAATCAGCGAAGGAGGCGAATCCGGGAAACGTTCACGATGCCAGATGAGAAAAGTTAGAATCTGTAAGGTTTTACCCAGCCCCATATCGTCTGCGAGTAAACATCCCGCCGTCTCTATTGGCGACTTTAGATACAACTGCTGGAGCCACGCTACCCCTTTGCGCTGGTGTTCACGTAGCTGAATGGACGTTTTGAGGATCATCGGCAGTTCGACTTCTGCCTGATGTGCGCCGAGCAAGGAATCCCGCCGTTGTTTAACATACAGCGCCTGCTCGATATTTTGTTCTATCAGCAGAACGGCACGACTGACCGGCTCACTACTGACGCCATCATTTGTTTCACCGTCGATTTTCTTTTTCCATTTATCGTGGAAAATTTCTGCTTCTTCACGGGGCAAAAGGTTGTCGTTCCAGGGCATGGCGACTTCCGGCGCATCCGTGGCTTTTGCCTCTTCCAGCCGCTCTTCCAGTTCCTGAAAATGTTGATGATTATCGAGATCCCAGCCAGAGAACATAGCCTCGCACATCTCTTGCGCAAGGTTCTCCGGAAGCCATTTTTCACTTTCACTTTTGACCAGATAAGGCGAACTTATTTTTTCAAATTCACCGATCCCGATAACCCGGTCGCTGTATTTGTTCAGATCGAGGACGTGGGTAAAATTCATTCCCGCCGCCTGGTGCTGCCAGTTTTCAAGCAACGCCTGATAACCTTGCAGTTCTTCCTGGCTGAATCTGGAAAGCTCCAGATCGTAACCCTGCCAGACTCCAGCGGGCAGTTGTGCCGCTAACTTTTGCTCCAGTTCAGAGAGCAACGCCGCCAGTTCACCTGGACGTTTAAAGATATAGGTTTCATCCGCCACAGATTGCTCAGTTCTGGGGCTGAGAAGAAGCGTTACCGCCGCAATTTGCCTGTTTTCATCAATCTGCGGCTCCAGACGGAAATCATAAAAGTAGATCCCGGCGTCCTGCAAATTCTGCTCATAAACGTCAGGATCAAGCACCAGGCTCGCCTCTTCACCAATCCAGGTGTAGGGGTTGCGAACAAATGAGAGCGCATCGTCCCCCGCCACGCGACGCCCCGTAATAGCGTGCACGGAGGTCAGGACGTCTTTGACTTCAGGAGAAAGAATGACATGGTTTAAGACACCATCGTCCCCTAAAACACGGTAGCGATCCTGCACCTGTTGCGTGCGGTCAAAACTCTGTAACCAGTTGGCAGGCTGCTCATCAAAAACAGGTTCAATTTCCAGCACCGGAGTATCCACCACCAGCGATTTTCGCAGTTTTAACTGCAACGATTCCGGCCTGATGACGATCGTTTTCGCGAGATAGTCATCCAGTTTTGCCCCTGCTTTTTTGGCCTGCCGCCGTATTTTGGCCCAACGGGTTTGGTTGACCGTTTCGCCCAGCGTCTGTCGCTGCTGCAACCTGAGTTGCTGTAGTGCGTCCAGAAGTTGCCAGTTCTCTTCACTTAACACAAAGGTGCCTTCCGCAGAGGAAAAGCTGGCGCCTGTGCAAGTTATCTCAACAGGGCGATAGTCATCAGGTAGGGTCCATTTATCAATGAAAACGCGAAAAGTGTCATCGCTAATGCTTCCTGTTGCAGCAAGATGAGCCGTCAGATTGCGCTGTGAAGGGAAAGCAAAAATCGCCAGACTGCTGGCATAGTCGTCATTTTTCCGGATGCGGTAAAAATCATCCCAGCTAAGAAACCAGCAATCAGACCAGTGTGAAACATAATCTTCCTCATGAAGCTGTTCCAGGCATGAGGCGACAGGCCAGTTATCTTCGCTATCGGCAAGACTAAAGGGGAAAGCAAAACCTTCTTCTTTCATTACATACAGCGACGCAAATGAAGCAGGTAGTGAAGTATTCTCTTTAATAAATTTACCCAACAATTTTTTGAACACTATTTGCTCCAGTAAGTAAATTTACCCAGCACAGGTTTAAACCCAAGGCTGAGTAATTTTTGCGCCGCTTCATGGTCTGGTTCATTGAACTGAATATGGATTGCGCCCCCCAGCCCTCGTTTATCCATCACTTTGCAATCGACCGAACGAATAATCTCCCGGATTTGTTGTTCCCGGTCGGGGAGATCTTTTTTGGCTTTTAACGAGGAGGCGATGATTTTGATTTGCTCTTCCCGGTCTGACTTTGCATCACTGACTTCATATTCAGATAACGATGCAGGTTCAGGCCGACTCACGGTCTTTGAGGCATTGAAGCGAGAGATATCCAAAGTGACAGAGGACTGATTTAAATCTTCCGCAACGTAATCAATACCCAGCTTACGAAGTTCTTCGTCATATCGGCTCATCCACCCCTCAATTCGGTTGAGTGAGTAGAGAAATACCGGCGACAAATGCGGTAAACGCAACCGGACTTTACGGCGGTTATTCCGCTTATCTTTCAGATCATAATCAATATCAAGAATGCCGGTTTCCGGATTAAAGGGCGCATTCCCCATATGGTAGGCATACATCGCCCCCACTTTCGAAAATTCGACAAACAGATAATCACCAATGCGCATAATCATGGCATTGTTATCGCGTGAACCAGAACCTTGCAGACGGCTTAATCGCCCTGCGTTTTTCGCCCTGAATTCAACATAATCGGCATCTTTGGATCGCAGCGCATCTTCGCCCAGCACAATGCGCGTATAGCTCATTTGGTTGGCAAAACGTAGCCAGTAGAACAGGCGCGCATGGTCAACATCCCGATTGCCTTTCAGCAATTCAAAGAACAGTTTCAGGTCGTCTTTGGCGAACCATCCTTGCACCATCAGTAATACCGGATTTTCAACGTGAACCTGCCAGCTTTTATTACGGCTGGTTAACTGCGGATTTCCCCAATATTCCAGGGCTAATTGCTTGAGTTCGAAATGCGTTTGATGTTTAAAAGCCGACTGATAATAACGGGTCAGAGTGGCTGCCAGAATATTATCTTTAAACCGCGTAAGCTGGCGGCTCAAGGCGATAAGAGAATGAATTTTCTGCTGAAAAGCATCGTCAGTCAGGCAAAAAATCTCATTGACCAGGTGGTTAACAATTTTGCGCCATAACCAGCTGGTTTGCGGAATTTGCGCGACTTTCTCCAGCACCGAAATATCCGTGATTTCTCCACGCCCAAGCTGTTGTCCGAGAAGAAAACCTGCATTATCGGTAAAAATATCGCTATAGGTGTCAATGACCGACATCCAGGACATCTGACGCGGCGCACTCTCTTTTAGCTGTTGAAACCCGCGAGCAATCTGCGTGCGTAGCTGAAGCCACTGCGGATTCTTTTCCGGCATATCGCTGGAATGACCAAAGTAGCTGGTACATAGCGCCAGCCATTCGCGGCGTGTTAACCGCTGCTGCGCAATTTTTTGTTCAATTTCAGCGATAATCCTCGCGAAGTTTGTTGCATCATCAATCAATGCAATTTCAAACAGATCGCCTTCTGCCACGTCATTAAGGCCAAAAAAAATCATCTTCCACTCGAAGGGCTTTGGCGTATCCCCCGCACGCAGCCGGGCAATGGCCTGTCGGCGTTTCTCCAGAGGGGGAACCATCTGCACCGCGCGAGCATCTACCTTCCTCTCAAGTTGCGCGATAACGCGCTGAAGATAGTGAAAAGCATGACTTACCGTCGGCTGCACGTTCTGCTCCCGATAGGGCAGCAAACGGGTTTTCAGTTTTTCAATAGCGGAAGTCATTGCATGGCTCCCAACTGACAGGTTTCCTGACTAATGCCAGGAACAACATCCATGCTTTCGTCGCGCTTTTTGTCTTTCAGGCCAAAGAATTGCATCCGCAGTTCTACGCGACGGCTGGCTTCTTTGCTCTCTTTCGCATTGTTGAACGAAACCCCGCCCGCCAGAAATAATTTACGGATTTGGACCTGTTGTTCCGGGGTTATTTTTTGCTGTAGCGCACTTCTGCTATCCAGCAAACTGCACATCACCCATTCCGAGCGTTGCAACGAAAGGTGCAGGTTATAGAGATAAGAACCGTCAGTATCCGTAAAACCTTCTATAACAATTTGCTTAAACCATTTTTTGCCTTCATCGCTATTTGCCGCCTCCAGCACTAACGGCACCACATCCTGTAGCGCCTGTAATCCTTCGGCGTTAAGCGCAAAGCGATTGTGCTCAAAACGCCCTGCTTCACCAAAGCTGATACGGTTGTCATGGCAGTCAACCTGAATCGTCTTGTTGAGATTTTTCGCCTGAAGCTCAAGTTTTTCACACAGGCGAGCGATATCATGCCCGCGCGATTTCTCCCCCGCCTCCGCCTGCTGGATCCGCTGCGTAACAGAGCTAAGTGACGCCACCATCACCACCAAAAACAGCACCATCATGGCTGTCATCAGGTCTGCATAGGAGATCCAGAAGGGTTTTTCCGCTTCATCGCTGCGCCGTTGCCTGCCATTAAATACCCGGTTAAACATCAGCCTGTTCCTTACGCGCGACGATGACGGAGTACTGTTTCCAGCGTATCCACGCTTTCACCGATAATCTCAACCGAAGAACTTAAGGCTCCCGCCGCTTTCGTCAGTTGCGTATCCATCTCTTGCAGTGAACGATTCAGGCCGTTTTCCACTCCGGTCGTAAAGGATTCAAAACTGGTTCCCATTACCTCGGCAATGTTATGCAGGAACTCCTGAGCCTCACGGTTATATTGTTGCAGGCGTTCCGAATACGCTTTCAGATCGTCAACAAAACGGCTGCGCGATGTTTGTTCATCATGGCTACGGTTAATCAGCGTTTCGAGTGCCGTTATGGCATTCGCCACGACTTCACGGGTATTACGATAATCGGCAATCAATGCACCCAACTCCGCGCTGGCACTGGAAAGCGTGCGTCCTGCCTGTTGCGTGCCATTGAGCACCTCAGCGGTCAACTGATTAGCCTCAGCAACACGATCGCCCGCAGCTTCAAAGCGGTCGGCAGCCACGCGCATTTTATCGGCTCCTGTTTGTATCTCTTCCAGATGGCGCGTGGTGTTTTGCGCCATCCGTTGCAGCAGATCGCCTGAAGCAGATTGCTGTTCACGCAGCATCTGCATCAGCGACTCAACCTGACTTTCAAGCTGACCAATGATTCGCTGCGCTTCCTGTTGTAACGCACTCTGCGCAGATTGCTGTTGCTGACTGAGCGACTTCTGACCTTCTTCCAGTTGCCCAAACAGGTTGCCAAGTTGGCTACCCAGATGATCGATACCGCTGGTCATTTTCTCTCGCAGGGCATCCTGACCGGAATGCATGGTTTGCTGTAACGACGTCATAAACTGTTGCTGTTGCTCAGCCGCCGCCTGCTCACGCACTTCGCTACGTGCCAGAAGCTGCTGAGTTTCTTCATGCAGCACGCGTTGCCCCTGTTCCTGAGTCTGGCTCATCTGTTTTTGCCCTGACTCCAGTTGGCTGAATACTCCCGCCAGGTTTTGCGTCAGCGTTTCGATACCTTTGCTCATATTGCCCATCAGCAGATTTTGCGCCTGGTTTTGCTGCTGATTAAGTTGCTGCTGACCATTTTCCAGTTGTGCAAAGAGCGTCGCCATATGGCTGCCAAGCGTATCCACGGAAGCTGCCATTTTCTCCATGGTTTCATTTTGCCCTTGCTGAACACTGGACTGGATAGCCTCAATAAACGCGCGCATCTGTTCCGCCATCGCTTTTTCACGCGCTTCGCTGTCGGCAAAGATTTTTTCCAGTTTTTGCGCCATCCGTTCGCCCGCGCCCTCACCTTCTGCGCCAATACGGGCAACGGATTCCTGCAAGCTGCGCAGCATCTCATTCATCCCTGCCTGCATCTCCTGCTGACCGCTTTTCATTTCGCTTAACAGTTGAGAGATCAGTTGCGCGCTGCCCTGACGTGAGTCATCCCCGGCCTGACGCATATCCTGCAACAACGTTGAGAAGCCGCTTTGCATAGACTGAATGGCTTCCACAGAACGCCCCATCATCTCCTGCATGGTGGTGAATTGCTGACCAAAGGTGTTATCCATTTTGCTCATAAAGGCGGTCAGGACGTTCTCCAGCATCGACTGCACACGATGGCTCTGATCGCCGGAGGCGGTTTGCACCACACCAGCAATTTTATCCAGCGGATTTTTCAGACTGGTTTCGATAGCACCACTGACCTGTTCAGCAAACTGTTGGCCTGACTCGCGGTATGTTGTTGATAATGTCTCTGCCAGCTTTTGATTTTCCCGCACCTGGCTATCCACCAGGTTTTGCAGCATTTCGCGCAGGTCAGTGACCAGACCATCCTTAAGTTGCCGCGCATGGGTGGTGTTTTCTTTAGTACTGGAAAGAAGTTGCGAAAGGTAATCTTCACCGACGCCGCCCTCAAAAAGCTGGTCAATGCTGGCGGTAAGAAGTTCAAGGTTTTTATAACATTGCGCCAGTCGCCATTTTTCAAACATGGTGACCAGAATGGAAAACGTAATAGCAAACGCCGAACCTAAAAACGCATACAGAACGTCGCGTAAAAGGTTAGCGACGCTGGCGCTGACCTGCTCTGGCGTGCTGGGGTCAAAATGGTGCAAACCAATCATCAGCCCCGAAAAGGTGCCGATGATCCCAATTCCGGTCAGGATGCCAGGGAGATGTTTAAACGCTTCCGTATAGAGAGGAATTTCGACTAATAACGGTTCCGTAAACCATGCTGACGACGGAGCCGTTGAACGGATGGCGCTAATTTTTTTTTGCCCGCTGTTTTCGTCAAACTCAAACTGGCGATGTAGAGACTCTTTAAATTCGCTCCAGGGATGCGCAAAAAATTTATCAGAGAATAACGCGTCTAATTTTTCGAGTTGTTGTGCCGGTTTTTCATTGCCAAGTTGCCGAATTGCTTTCGCTTTTTGTTTAAAGCGCGCTGAAACCCTAAATGAAGGAATAGCGTAACGGACAATGAAACCCAACAACAAAACCCCAACCACAATAGCGACATAAATCGGCACATTTTCTGGATTAACAGAGGTTAACGTGTCGAGGAACGAAGTCAGCGAAAACATCTAAATACCTTGAGTGAAGGAAAAGAAATTTGCAGGGCAGAACATCACCAGCAAGGAAAAAAATCGCCCGCTCATTATAGGAAAAGTCTCGATTTTTACATCAATAAAACGTTATATATCTCACAAAAACATTGATCACACGCATATGTAAGAAATTTAAATCGCTTGGTGAAAATAATTCACAGAATTTATGCTTTATGACACAAAGATTGGGGATTTTATTTTTTTTCGCCGCCAGACTTACGTATGAAACTTTTTCGTAGGGCGCGCTGCTTCTAATAACGTCCAGTCACTATTCAACGAGACAATTAAATGAGTGAGATTGACATTAAGGGCGATGAAACGCTGGTTGCTCTGCTACTGAACGCCGACAAAAACGATATCGATCTGCTGATTGATTACATTACCCCAGACGGAAAATTTAATTTTTCCCAGTCTGACCGCGTTAAAAAGGCCTTGCGCGATGGTAAAAATAGCGAAGCTGTTGATGAGGAAACATTGCGTTTGCTGATTCGCGAACTGCAACATTTTGGCGGTAACACCGTAATGAATCTGTTCCGACGCAATGGCGTTAGCTATAGCGAAATTGTTGACGATGTCGCCAGCCATCTGAAAATTAAAGTCGCGAAAAATGCACCGGTAAAAGAAAAAGAATCACTGATTATCGATGCCGTTTTTGCGTCATCCTGGAACAAAATGTCAGATGACGATCGCCGTCAGCTTCTCCGCGATATGGGAATTAGCACCAGTATTAGCCTGGATAAGTTGTCACGTATGGAGCTGCCACTTTTGCAACGTGCGGCAATGGTAGCAAGCGGTCTGGCGCAGATCGCCACGGGGAAGGCACTCCCGCTAATTGCGGGTCTGGGGATAGGTCGCGTGTTGGGCGTTCTCACCGGTCCTGTCGGGTTAGCCCTCACCGGTTTATATACCGCTTATGATATTTCCAACCCGGCGTTCCGAATCACCTTGCCCTGTGTAGTGCAAATTGCCTGGATTCGCTTAAAAAATTCCCGCCATCACCGTCTGAGCGAATCGGTATCATCAACGGCAATGTCAACCGCAAACTATGGCAATCGCTGGGTGTTTGAAAATGAAAAGTCGCAGCGCGTTTTAACTGTATCGTCTATCGCTTTAAATGAAATTACCCACCCCGACACTCTGATACGGCATGACATTACTGAAATTTCACGGTTAGGCCCACTCTTACAGACGCTTCCTTCGCTCGCCACCGCCGCCCATGTCGCCAGTCATCACTATATGGAAGTCATAATTGATGGCGCACTGGCGAAAGTGAAAGATGGCTCGGGATATCGTGGCTTCAGTCTTGGGGAAAAAGGAATTAAAGCGCACGCAGTTTTGCTGAACCCTGACAAACTGAATCAATTAGTCAATGCCAGCATATTACTGAATGTCGCTTCGGCGATACTGGCACAAAAACATCTGGCAGATATCAGCAATAAACTGACGCAGATAATTGAAACTATTCGGGAGATTTCTGCGTTCCAGAACAATGCCCGCAAATCTGAAATTGTCGGCGCTATTCAGTATTTACAGCAAATCACACCTGTCGTCATTGAGGGGCAATCTTCGCCAGAAATACGGCAAATACTTGAAGCTATCGAAAAGGATTTTTCAACGCTCCAGGATCATCTGCTGACGGATATTGCCTTTGCTGGCGAGAAGGTAGCCTCTATAAATGACGGCAGTTTTTTCAGTAGCGCAACCATCACCAGTAAAATTCAGGCGCAACAAAAAATTATTGAAGAACGGACGATGGAGTGGGATTTAGCGATGAGGGTACGCGGGCAAGCATTACATCTGGTCAGCCATAGTGAGGGTCAGACGATGCTGGTAGAACGTCGTCAGCAGGCTATAGAACACCATTATGCGCAGTTCGATACGGTTATCAGCAAGGTAGAAAAACAATTACAGTCACGAATTGATAGCATCGGCGCCGTAGCGGAACAGGCGAATACCACCAGCGCCAATAAAGTCATTTTGCGAAAATGGTGCAATAACCGCTTAATGCCGCAAAAAGTCGCAATTAAGGAAGCCCGCATGGCGTTCGACCAATTCCAGCAAAATATGCTGGACAAGCCGTTGCAGACCAGCCGCATGTTGGTGGAAATGAAAGACGGAAAACCGGTGAAGTGTTATGCGTTGCCGGATGCTTAAGGCGGCTCGTAAGGTTTACTGTGTGGTTAGCGGTGCCACACACAATGTCTCCGGCTCAGAAGAATCAAGGCCAACAAACCCATATTCAAGTTGCCCCACTCCCTGGGGCGATAAATCTCTTACGACTCACCGTTGAAGACATTTCAAACGGACATCAACCTGCCACACGCCCCCATACCAGTTGCCCTTTATGGAACGTTGCGGTACGTGGCGAGATACGCGCCACCGCCTCGGCGGAACAGGAGGCGTCCACCAGCACAAAGCTGGCGTCATCCTGCGCTTTTGGCCAGACGCGCTCGCCTTTTTCATTCAGCGGCAGGACATCGCCAGTGGCTAAAAACAGCGAGCGGGACAAATTCTGTTCGTTAGGGCGAATATAGAGCTGCGCATACAGATTGGCTTTTTCCAGCATGTCGCCCAGGCCGTAAGGTGACCAGTGGTCGATAACGCTGTCGGTGCCGGTCATCACTTTGACGCCTTTGTCGTGCAACTGTTTGAGCGGCATATGCAGCGTGCCAATCGGCACCGTCGAGGCGATAGTAATTTGCTGCGCCGCCATGCGGTTTGCCAGTCCATCCACCTGTTGCTCGTTAAGCGTTGCCAGCGCAAAGGCGTGACTGATGGTCAGCTTGCCCTTCAGTTGCGGCGTTTTCTCTACGGTTTCAACCATATAATTGATGGCCGCCACGCCTGCCGGCGTGGTTTCGTGCAGGTGAATATCGACGCCTTTGTCGTAGTCCAGCGCAATCTGGAACATGGTGTCGAGAGATTTTTCCATCGCGCCATCAACGCTGGTGGGATCCAGCCCGCCGACGTAATGCGCCCCCGCCTGCATCGCTTCGCGCATTAAGGATTCCGATTTCGACAACAGCAAACCGTGCTGCGGGAAGGCGACAATTTCACACTCGAAGCCCGCCTGACGTCGCGCCAGCACCGCCTGCAAGTTTTGCAGATTTTTCAGGCCGGAAACCGGTTCGATATTGCAGTGGCTGCGGGCAATGGTGGTGCCTTTCGACTGCAATAAATCGATCAGTTTTTCCGCCCGCTCCTGAGTGTAAGGTTGCAGCTCCGGCAGCATTTTCTGCTCAAGCTTAATCATGTCCTGGATGGTGGTGCCTGCCGGGCGATTGAGCGAGCGCCACGGCCCGCCGTAAAAGGTTTTGTCGAGATGAATATGCATGTCGCGGGTGGTGGGCAGCATCAACTTACCGCCAGCGTCATAGTGCGGCAGCGTGGCGTCCGGATGCTGCTTATTCTCGCGCAGGGCAACAATTTTGCCGTCCTGAATCTCCACGGTCTGGCGTGCCGTGCGGGTCTGCACCGCTACGCCGTTTTCGTAATCAAAACCGGTTTCCAGCAACACGTTGTCGAGATAGTAGTGCGGGTCAGTGATTTTCATGGTGTTATTCGCTTCGCAGTTTGCGGTGCCAGAGACTGCCGCGTGGGCGAGCGGCACAGAGGTACCAAACAGCGCGGCGGCGGTAACCATCTTACCGCTCTGGCTCAAAAACTCACGACGGCTATTGCTTTCTTTCATCTTACGTCCTTACGTTTTAATAATATGGGTGCCCGTTTCACCGCGCAGCGCCGCTGGCAGGCATTCCGGCGTGGTGATAATCACTTCTTTGCCGCCCTGTTCCAGGAACGTCAGGCTGGCAATGATTTTTGGCAACATGCTGCCGGGCGGGAAATGCCCTTCCTGCATATAGCGGGTCATGGTGGTAATATCCACCCGATCGAGCGCCTGCTGCTGCGGCTTGCCAAAGTGAATACACACCTTTTCCACGCCAGTGGTGATCACCAGAATGTCGGCGTGAATTTCGCGGGCCAGTAGCGCGGTAGAGAGATCTTTGTCGATAACCGCGTCCACGCTTTGGTAATCGCCTGCTTCACTGCGCACCACCGGAATTCCGCCACCGCCCGCGCCAATCACCACAAAGCCTTGTTGGATCAGCGCCTTAATAGCAGGCGCTTCCACAATGCGTTTCGGTTCCGGCGAGGCGACAACGCGGCGATAGCCCCGTCCGGCATCCTCAACAAAATGCCAGTCAGGGTTTGCCTTTTGTAATTCGTCACGCTGGCTTTCACTAAAGAATGCACCGATGGGCTTGGTGGGATGAGCAAAACCCGGATCGTTTTTATCCACTTCAACCTGAGTCACCACGGTGACGGCTTTTTTCTCGCCGTGGCGCACCAGTCGGTTGTTCAGCGCCTGTTGGATCAGGTAGCCAATGCCGCCTTGCGTATCTGCCACACAGTTCGCCAGCGGCGTTAAGGGCAGCCCTTCACGCTCGTGGGCAATCTCCGCGCGGCGTAAATCCAGCCCGACCTGCGGCCCGTTGCCGTGGGTCAGCACAATGTCGTAATCGGAAGCCAGCATTTCCAGCACCGTATCGGCGACGGCTTTCACCGCCTCCGCCTGATGCTCAATCGACTGGCTGGCGTTATCTTTGATAATGCTGTTGCCACCAATGGCAACGACCACAAGTTCTTTCATGTTGTTATGTCCGCGACAGAGGGTGATGGGGTTATGACCAACGCCAGACTGCCTGATGCGCTACGCTTATCAGGCCTACAGATTCTTGTGCCATCCGGCAATGGTGAAAAATGCCTGATGCGACGTTCGCGCGTCTTATCAGGCCTACAAACTCTTGTGCCATTCGTAGGCCGGATAAGGCGTTCACGCCGCATCCGGCATAAACATCTAAGTCAGACGCCGTAACGTTCGCACCAGCCAAGAATGGCTTTCTCGAAGCAGGCGAATGGTGGATGCACAATACCCGCACCAATCATGCCGACGCCCGCATCTTTATGGGCGATGGCGGTGTTGATCACTGGCAGAATGCCGCTGCTGCCCACGCGGGTGATATCGATTGCCGACGGCACGCCCATAAAACCGAGCAGCGGAATGGTGACATTCGGGTTTTCACCGAGGGTGATTTCTCGCATCTGACGGGAGAAATCGATAGCCTCTTCCACCGTGCCGCCCACCAGCGCGACGATCGCAGGCGCGGTCGCCATAGCAAATCCACCAATGCCGTAGGTTTCGGTGATGGCGCTGTCGCCGATATCCAGCCCCGAATCCTCCGGCTTATACCCGGCAAACATCGGGCCGATCACCTGCTGCGCCGGACCGGTAAACCATTGCCCTGGCAGGCCGCTGACCCGCAGGCCGAACTCAACGCCGTTACGCGCCATGGTGGTGACCACGGTGCTGTATTCGATGCCGTGCGCCGCATCCATCGCCGCTTTACACATCGCCATCCACGTCGGGCCGGAGAAGTAGTCGCTGCTGGCGACAAACTCAAACACTTCGCGCTGTTGCTCGACGGAATAGCCCGCCTGAATAATCCCCGGCGTCAGCGCCTGAATCAGCAGCGTCGTCCCGGCGTTATTGCGGTTATGACACTCATCGCCCATATGCAGCGCCTGCGCCAGCATTAAGCGCAGATCGATCTCACCGATAATTTTCATCGCGTCGCGCAGCATTGGTCCCTGCACATCGCGCATCCAGTTGAGGCGGTCGATCACGCTCTGGTCGTTGGCGCCCATACGCAAAATCTTCGCCATCTGCTCGCTCATGTTGGTGTAAGCGATGTTGCCGTAGGTTTTGTTTTTCACGATGTGCATAAACATCGAGGCCGAGGTAACCCCCGCCATCGACCCCACGCAATCATGTTCGTGGCACGGCGAGAAGGTGATCTCCCCGGAAGCCGCCAGTTCAGCCGCCTCGTCGAGGTCTTTCGCCAGCCCTTCGAACACCAGCGCCCCGGTGACCGCGCCTTTCATCGCGCCGCACATTTTTTCCCAGGTGACCGGTGGTCCGGCGTGAAGAATGGTTTTCGCCGTCATGCCCGGCACCACGTTAATCGCCTGATCAAAACCAATTAGCACCGGATGCGACTGAATAATGCGCTCCAGCGCCTGCTGATTAGCGGCGGCGATTTTGTCTGCCAGGGGCGAATCGGCAATGTTATCCAGCGCCTGCACCACCTGCATATTGCCCTGCCCCGGCGGCGTCCAGTCGAGTTGAGTCACTTCTACATGCTGCTTTTTCAGGTCATCGCTAAACATGGCGATACCGACGTTAATAACGTTCAACGGTTGGCTAAACAGTGACGGGCTCATCAGGCTTCCTCCCCTTTGCAGATAAATTCACGCGCCAGCAATCCGGTATTGGTGCTGCTGCTCGCCAGAATCACTCCGGCATCAAGCAACATCTGGCTTTGTTGTTCTAACGATGGCGTATCAAGATCGGTACCCAGCACATAGGCGAGAATGATCAACTCGCGGCCTTCGGCAGCGGCGATCGCTTTCGCTTCTTTGATCGCTTCAATGGTGGAACCAACCGGATCTTCATGCGATCCAAATCCGAGCACAAAATCCATCACGATCACCGCCACTTCGGGATCGCGCGCCTCTTCGATCAAGCGGCTGATACGGTTGGTGGGGTCAATCATTGGATGTGGTTTGCCGTTGGTGAAGTCGTCATCGCCAAAGTCGAGGAAGGTGTGTTTGATGCTGCGGTTGATATCTTTCAGGCGGAATTCAGGATCGGGCTGAATGTTGCTGTAGACATCGCCATTTTTTTCCATCACCGCGAACATCGTTTCGTCACACAGCGTACCGCCGCAGAACAGGCCACGAATGTATTTCTGTTGCGGCTTCAGGCGAGCGCGCACGTCAGCAATCAACGGCTGGTTTAGCGTATGCAGGTCGAGATGTTCTTGTTTCACGCCGGAAAGCATCACTGCTTTCAGCGCCGCTTCTTTGGTGCCGCGAGCAAACTGTAGCCCCTGCTCATCCACTGGCGTTTCGCCACGACCGAGGAAGCAGACTACCACCGGTTTGCGGCAGGCGCGCGCGCGTTCCAGCACTTTGCGAGCCACCGCCGGCGCTGGCGGTTTAGAAATTAAGGCGATGATTTCAGTTTGCGGATCGTTTTCTAACATGCCGATGGCGTCGAGCATCATCAGGCCGCCAATTTTCTCGCTCAGGTCGCGCCCGCCGGTGCCGATCAGTTGTGAAACGCCGCCGCCAAATTCATGGATGCGGACACTCAGTTCCTGGCTGCCGGTGCCGGACGCACCAACAATACCGATGTTGCCACGACGCACGGCGTTACCAAAGCAGAGCGCCGCGCCGTTGATAATCGCCGTGCCGCAGTCTGGCCCCATCATCAGCAGCCCTTTTTCGTGAGCGAGCTGCTTGAGCGCCAGTTCATCTTCAACCGAGACGTTATCGGAGAACAGCATCACGTTGAGGTCATTTTGCAGCGCCTGACGCGCTTCGCGAGCGGCAAACAGGCCGTTGACGGAAATCACCGCCAGGTTACTTTCCGGGATATGCTTTTTGGCGCTGGCAATAGTGGCGTAACGCGCCTCGTGCGAGCCGCTTTGCGCTTTGGTGTTGAACAGTTCTTCAATTTCCGTCAGCAACTGCTCGTTGTCCACACCCGATTTACCATTGATGACAATCATCAGGTCGCCGTTTTTCGCCTGCTCCAGTTCCGGCGTCAGCAGCCCTAAATTTTTCAGCACGCCTTTGTTCATTTCGGTCGCCATCGCCACAAATGCCTGCTCGACACCGTCGAGTTTATTTGCACGCGTGGAGATGGACATCAACGAGACAGAATCAAAATAGGTATTCGGTTTAATGACTATTTTAACTGACATAATTCCCTCCGTAGGTTTGGCTCAGCGCACAACCATCGGCCATGCCATACAGCATGTCGCAGCCGGAACTGGAGCCAATATGTTTAATTTTTTCTATTGTCTGAGTGGCGTTCTCAGGGATGTCATTAATGATGCCGTGAATAAAGTGATAAATATTTTCCCGACAGCGTTGTTGTAATGCGGCTTCCAGCGTTATGGCACTTAATAACGTGGTATTATTTCTGCCGCGTTGCAGGCCGAGATAAAATTCCTCTTTGTATTTTTCTACCGGATGCCCGGAAATAAATAAAACAAGCGCCAGACCTGTTAAATAATCATCGGCTGAAGGCGTCAGACCAATCCCTAACCCAATCATATTAGCGACCGCTGACGCGATATTTTGTTTATCGTTTAATGCCTGAATAACAGCACGTCGCCTGATATGTAATTCTTTATTTAACGCCTGATAAAATGGATTATCGCCGCGATAATTAAACAGGGTTTCATTTTCCCCCAGATGCTGATGAATAATGTCGTACCACTGTTGCCAGGCGATAAGGTGAAAATTCAGAGCGGTCATTTGCAGTGTTGGGGACAGCCAACGCTGACAACGATGCTTATCTATATGAATATCTTTACCAATCGTAATCCCGTGCTCGTCAAACTGAACCTTATCGCCATGATGGAACAGACCATCAAAGTGAGTGAGTGCCAACCGACAACTGTTTGGTGCATTGTCGTATTCTTCACAAAGCAGCGTCAGCAACTGCTGGCGAGCCGGGAGTGCGATATTTACCGCTCTGGCAAAGACCTGTTCAACCTGTCCTTGCCCCCGCTGCGCCAGAAAATCCGCATCCGCAGTTAGCGCCCACACACACCGTCTTTGTGGTGTGTCGATAGCAAGCCTCCCGGATTATGCACCTGCGGCAATCAGTAACTGCGCAATCTCTTCAAAGCCTCGTTCCCGCGCCAGTTCCAGCGGCGTTTTGCCATATTTATCCGTCATGTGCGGGCTGGCACCGTGTTCAAGCAATAACTGGACAATCGCCTGCTGTTTAATCCCGCCATCATTAAGCACAATTGCTTCCAGTAGCGGCGTCCAGCCAACATGGTTGGTCTGGTTAACGTTAATTTCCGTATGCGCCAAAAGCTCTTTTACAATACTTAAATGGCCTTTTTCACAGGCAGGCGTCAGGCCGACACCGCCAAAACGGGTGACGCAATTAAGATCGGGTTTAGCCGGTAAAATAATCCGTAACAGGGTTAAATCATCGTTCAGACAGCTAATTAAAAAAGGATTTAAACAGGTATGATCTTGTTTATTAATATCCGCTCCGGCGTCAATTAATGCCTGAACGCAAGCATATTGCTGATATAAACTTGCCAGCGTAATTGCCGTTTTCCCCTGACGATCGCAGGTATTAATATCGACACCCAGCGCAAGGCAGGTTTTTACTTTATCGATATCACCCTGTTGTGCAGCCAATAAATAGTCGGCAGGTAGATTTTTTATAGTCATTCACATTCCCCTGGTTTTTGTGGCTGTTTTCGATGAATTGAGAATAGCAACGATAATCTGATAAAAGAACCCGCTTAAATTTAATTCGCCGTATTTCGCCTTTTTGTTGAATGATGTTCAACAATCTTTTCGCAGTGTGCGGTAGTGCAATATTTGTTTCTTTGACCCGATACCCTTTCACTCAATCAGGTTTTATTTCTCTATAGTCTGCACATGTAAGAGTAGCTTTCGTCCATGTCTAACCAGAGGGGAACAAGATGAACGGACTCACGGCAACGGGTGTCACCGTCGGTATTTGTGCAGGGCTTTGGCAGTTAGTGTCTTCACATGTTGGGCTCTCTCAGGGATGGGAATTATTAGGAACCATTGGCTTCGTCGCCTTTTGCAGTTTTTATGCCGCAGGCGGCGGTAAATCGGGGTTTATCAGAAGCCTGGCGGTTAATTATTCCGGGATGGTGTGGGCGTTTTTCGCCGCGCTGGCTGCCGGTTGGCTGGCCTCGGTGAGTGGATTGTCCACGTTCTGGGCGAGCGTGATTATGACTGTACCCTTCTCGGCGGTGGTGGTCTGGCAAGGACGTTTCGGTTTATTGTCTTTTATTCCCGGAGGCTTTCTCGGCATGACGCTATTTTTTGCCAGCGGGATGAACTGGACGGTGACATTACTGGGTTTTCTGGCGGGTAACTGCGTGGGGATAATTTCAGAATATGGCGGACAAAAATTAAGCGAAGCGACGACTAAACACGACGGGTATTAAAAGTTATTCAAAAATGATTATCTATCTTTAACCGATACCTCTACAGTCATGGCTGGAGAAATTCATAGTAGATAATGGCGGGAATGGTTTAATGAACTCAATTTTTACCGAAGAGAATCTGTTGGCATTTACTACCGCTGCGCGTTTTGGCAGTTTCAGTAAAGCCGCAGAAGAGTTGGGTTTAACCACTTCCGCCATTAGCTACACCATCAAGCGAATGGAAACAGGGCTGGATGTGGTGCTGTTCACTCGCAGTACCCGAAGCATTGAGTTAACGGAGTCCGGGCGTTATTTTTTCCGCAAAGCTACCGACCTGCTGAATGATTTTCACGCCATCAAACGCAGCATCGATACTATTTCGCAGGGTATAGAAGCACGGGTGCGCATTTGTATTAACCAACTGCTTTATACGCCCAAACACACCGCACGCTTATTACAGGTACTGAAAAAGCAGTTTCCAACCTGCCAGATTACCGTGACGACCGAAGTGTATAACGGCGTCTGGGATGCGATTATTAATAATCAGGCGAATATTGCTATCGGCGCGCCCGACACACTGCTGGACGGCGGCGGCATTGATTACACGGAGATTGGCGCAATTCGCTGGGCTTTTGCTATCGCCCCGGATCACCCATTAGCCTTTGTGCCGGAACCCATCGCCGAAAGCCAACTGCGTCTCTATCCTAATATCATGGTGGAGGACACCGCGCATACGATTAATAAAAAAGTGGGCTGGTTGCTGCATGGGCAGGAGTCGATTCTGGTGCCAGATTTCAACACCAAATGTCAGTGCCAGATTTTAGGCGAAGGAATTGGTTTTTTGCCGGATTACATGGTCCGTGAGGCGATGGCGCAATCCCTGCTGGTTACCCGACAAATCCATAATCCGCGCCAGGATTCACGCATGTTACTGGCGACCCAGCACTCTGCCACCGGTCAGGTGACGCAGTGGATTAAAAAACAATTTTCGCCAAATGGCATATTAACGGGGATCTATCAGGATTTACTGCATCGGGAGAATTAATCGCTGCCAACCTCCCGATGCGCTGTGAATAGCGGTTTACATCAACCACCTGCTTTCATTACCCATTCAGAGATAAATTTATTACCCGGTACTGGCGGAGAGTACAAATAGCCCTGCAAAAAGTGAACTCCTTTGCCGATCATTAAATCCGCCTGCTCCTGGGTTTCTACCCCTTCCGCTACGATACTCAGACCAGGCTTACGCGCCAGTTCGACAATATTGTCCACAATATGGCCGGAGATTTCGTCAACACTCGCCATTTGCACAAACGACTTGTCAATTTTAATAAAATCGACCGGAAACGCCTGCAGATAACGATAGGTCGCATAGCCCGTACCAAAGTCATCCAGCGCAAAGGTAATGTTGTGCTGATGAAGGCTGTCAAATATCGCTCTGGCTTCTGGTGTTACCGGAATGGGGTTACGTTCTGTCAGCTCAAGAACCAGCTTGATTTTATCATTACCTAATTTCTTGACCAGGTTCAGACACTCTTTTTCAAATCCCGCAGCCAAAAAACAGCCCGCCGAGACGTTGATACCAATATGGAAATTGTCCGGTAGCAAATGTTTTACCGGCAGCAGAATATCCGCAGTCTGTTTCATCAACTGGCGGGTCATTATGACAATAAGGCCAGATGACTCCGCCAGAGGAATAAACTGATCCGGAGGGATAATTCCCGTTTGCGGGTGCTCCCAGCGAACAAGCACTTCACAGCCTGTTAGTACCCCTGTCTGTGCGCAGAAAACAGGTTGGATCCACGGTTTAAATTCATGGTTTTCCAGCGCCAGGCTGATGGCTTCAGGCGTGACAATATGGTGACAACGGTTGTCATTAATATATTTGTGACTGTTATTACCAGTGGCAGATATGATCTCCGGATTGTACTGAAAGAAAATATCGCGCCAGAAAGTAATATCACTCTGAATCCCCAGTTTCTCAAAGAGTTGTTTCTTTTGATGTGAAATTGTCTTTGCACTGCGATTTCTGTATTGTGATATTTCTGTTACCGACATCCCCTGCATCAGCAGCTTGAGTAGCAGTCGTTCTTTCTCGGATACGTTACCGGGCAATGACAAATGAACCGTTGTACCGAACTCTTGCAGAAAAACACGAAAATCACATGAATCCATGAACACACCTTTTATCTTTTATCGCTGTTCAGTATGAGTTACTACTGGTGGATTCCTGAGTACGCATAAGGGGTAACCATAAACATCAGCGATGCCGTATCTATAACAACAAACACCACTATCAAGCAGCTTATCGTTACCTCTAATGTTTACTCAATAACGATTACGTTAAATACCTCAGAAATGTCATCACAAGTGAATCTCAGCAGATAATCACGCAAATTTAATATTTAAAGCCAAAAATTTCAGTCAACTCATTTTGGGTACTAGAGAAGTAGTTTTACTATATTTATAATTTACCACTAAGTACTGACTTTCAGTCACGAGCGAAGGCGCATTATATGAATTTAACAATCCAAATCAACTTAAAATATCCCCATCGATATGAACATAGCGTCAACATCCGATTACAAAATGAGTAAAGATGCGTGTTAAACATGCAAATTATTCATGCTATGCGCATGTTTTGATTCCATCAGCTTTAGGACTGAATCCATTCAGCTTGCATTGAAATATTAATGAGAGATTAAGAAAAAATAACATTTCAAACATCCAATAAAATATCACGCACAGATAATTAAACCTTAAATAACATATGGTTATCTTGAATCTGACGCGTTGACTCTACACGCCTTTCATGAATAAGGTTGCAACTCAAATATGTCAATTTAATTGCATTAAATAAGAATAAGCTTATTGAACAATGTTTTCAGCCCAGTGGTAATTTTAGGCATCAATGTTTCTTTTTATGTTTTTTTATAATTCGCTGTCTGGCAGACCACCAATCTAAACTAATGGCTGCGCTGTATAGATATAACATCTGCGAGAGGATACATGATTATCTACACAGTGATGATGGCACCAGAGGTATAAGAAAGTGCGCCATATCCTGGACATGGCGCAAACTTGTGTCCCGCAGTGCAAATCAGTAATAGCGATATAGTCGCTATCGATGTCTTTCTGGCTGCTGAATACCAGAATGGCCGCCAATCTCTCTCTCAACAATCCTCAATAATCAGGTACACCGCCTTCACCGGCCCGTGAACCCCAACGACTTTGATAAGCTCAATGTCCGCTGTTGAACTGGGACCACTGATGATGTTAATGCAGGATGGCATACGTTCACCGGCCTGCGCTTTCTGGTGCAATTTTTCTGCCAGCTGCGCCACTCGGGGCAAAATAGTGCTTTTACGCAAGATAAAAATAGAGGACTCAGGTAGCAGACTCAATGAACGCCCGCGCTCAGCGGCGGAAAAAAGAACCACACCTCCCGACTCTGTTAAGCCATATTCAGCATACACAACGCCAACTTTCGCCTGCTCCGCCAGAGCGATATTCTCGACACCTTTCGCCGGATCCCAAACAGCGGCATTGCATTCCTGCTGTAAACGTCCACTGATCCCCAGCTCCTCCAGTCGCTTGTCGCCACTCACCACGACCGACTGATCTCCCAGCTCTTTACACAAACGTAATGCCGCTTCTGCCGCCTGCGCCTCGCTGGTCAGTTCACAACGCGTCAACATGACATCGCTGGCAAACTGGATAAACGCATCACAGTGCTGCTGTTGATTAAGTTCGGTAAGCCGCTCGTTAGCATAGTTGTTAAGCGGCGCATCTTCTGCTTGCGGTTCACGTCGCAGCGGGCGCCCCAGTGCCTGAGCAACGTTGTTCAAAAATTCGCTCCGATTATCCATTCTTTTTCTCCTGCGCCTGATGTTTCTTAAACCAGCTACGGAAACTCTCTCCGTCAGCTTCAGGAAGATCGCGTGCTTCCATCCAGTCGCTAATTGCGCCGATCCTGAGCGGTGTTTTGCCGCCATTGATAAACCAGCTTGCCGCATGGGCGCCAGCCATCATTCCGACTTTCCACAATCCCGGATGACTATTGGCATAAGCAAACATTTTGATCGCCCGTTGCTCTGCTTTTGCGGTGATTCCTTTTTCAGCCATCACCCGACGATGGCGTAAAATCAGTTTCGACAGAGGAATACGCACCGGACAAACGCTGTCACAGGCCGTGCATAAAGAGCAGGCGTAAGGCAAATCTTTAAAATCTTTATAGCCGCCAAGCAATGGAGAAATCACCGCGCCGATTGGTCCTGGGTAAATAGAGCCATATCCGTGACCGCCAATATGGCGATATGCCGGGCAGGTATTCATACAGGCTCCGCAGCGAATACAGCGCAGCACATCACGAAATTCAGAGGCCAGCACCTCGGAGCGTCCGTTATCAACAATAACCAGATGAAACTCTTCAGGGCCATCAACGTGTCCTGCTTCGCGCGGTCCTGTCAGCCAGGTGTTGTATCCCGTCAAACGCGCACCAACGGCACTGCGCGCCAGCATGGTGATCAATACGTCTACCTCGGCAAACGTGGGGGCGATACGCTCCATACCCATCACCGCAATGTGCGTTTTAGGCAGCGTGGTACACATTCGCGCATTACCTTCATTAGTCACCAGACATACCGAACCGGTTTCTGCCACCGCGAAATTACAGCCGGTAATACCGATTTCAGCACTGAGGAAATCTTCGCGGATCTTTTGGCGAATGAATAAGGTCATCGCTTCAGGCGTTTCCGGGCCATCATAACCCAGGCGTTCGTGTAGCACCCGGCGGATCTGGTGGCGATCTTTATGAATAGCCGGAACCACAACATGAGATGGCGGATCTTGATCCAACTGCAGAATGTATTCCCCCAGATCGGTTTCAATCACCTGAATGCCAGCATCCTGCAACACATGGTTGACGCCAATTTCTTCGGTCACCATTGATTTCGACTTCACCACTTTCCGCGCATTTTTACGCTGGGCGACCTGTAAAATGTAGCGGGTAGCGTCTTCTTTGGTTTTTGCAAAATAGACGTGACCGCCGTTTTGCGTCACTTTTTCTGAGAGCTGGTACAAATAAGCGTCAAGATTACTCAGAACATGATCACGTATCTGGGCAGCGCGATCGCGCCACTCCTCCCAGTGCCCTAGTTCATCAACCATTTTTTGCCGATTTGCACCAATACGCTGCTGCGCATTTGCCACCGCTTTGCGCATGATCGGATCTTCAATTTGCTGACGGATGCGTGTCTTAAATTCTGTATTACTGGTTTTGATCGACATCTTTATATCCTCAGCGGCTCATCAGCACTTCAGCAATATGCATCACTTTGACTTTCTGCCCTTCACGTTGTAATCGCCCACTAATGTTCAGCAGGCAACTCACGTCAGCGCCAATTAAATACTCAGGGCGGACTTCCATCAGGTGCGAAACTTTTTCTTTCACCATCTCGCCGGATATTTCGGCCATTTTGACCGAGAACGTGCCGCCAAACCCGCAGCAAGTGTCCTGTTCGGCAAAGGGCAACAGCTCCAGTCCGCGTACATTTTTCAGCAGCGTAAGTGGCTCGTCCTTCACCCCCAGCTTACGGGACAGGCTGCAAGATGGGTGATACACCGCTCTCCCCTGCAAGCTGGCGCCGACATCCACTACCCCTAATTTATTAACAATAAAAGAGGTGAGATCCTGCATACGCGCGGCAACCTTTTCGGCACGTAATGCCCATTCAGGTTCATCCGCCAGATACGTCGGGTAACTTTTTACGGCATAGGTGCAGGAACCAGCAGGTGAAATAATGGGATCGTCGTTATCCTCCAGTGCAGCGATCAGATTTTTCATCCCCGGAATCGCTTCTTTGATATAACCACTATTGATCGCAGGCTGACCACAGCATCCCTGTTTCTCCGGGAAATTTACGCGACAGCCGAGTTTTTCCAGTAGCAGCACGGAGTCTCGTGCCATCCTTGATTTCAGTGCATCACCAATACAGGTAACAAAGAAATTTACATTCACAACCAACACTCCATTACTTCATTTCTGTTTATGCCCGATGGCAACCACCCCTTCTGGGTTATCAATCATCAATAAAAATAGGGGCTCTTTTTTATTAAGTAATAAAATACAATTCCAAACTCATTTGTATGACAAAACAGATAATCCGTCATTCAATACCTGGATGCAATAACTAATTTTATTTCTTTCGGCATCGCTCACATTTTTATAAAGACATCAGCTATCAACACTGGGGTGAAAATTTGACTTAAGTGGGTCACAAAATTCATAAACCCGACCTTGAATACCTATTTAGAGTTACTCATTCAGGAGCTGTTAAAATATACATGTATTGTTTTATAAATCAGAACATTAACAATAAATATACAAACATTAACAATGTGTAATTTTATTTTACTGAAGCGATTCAGTTTGCATTTTTTATTTTAATAATGAGATAACCTCCATCGGAAAAATAGATAAACAAGGTCGATAAATATAGTCAGGAATAGAAATGCACGGATATTTAATGTTTGCTATTGCACTCTCACCTTTGCTCCTTATGGTATTTTTGATTCTGAAACTGAAGATGCCTGTTCATTATTCAGTTCTGATATCACTGGCATTTACAGCGGCTTTATCTGTCCTGTTCTGGGACATGCCAATACAGAATCTGAAAGCCTCAGTGGGTTATGGCGCACTCAAAGGATTATGGCCGATCGTGATTGTGATCCTCGGTGCAATATTCAGTTATAACGTCATGCAGGCAACCAAAGCTCTGGATATTCTCCGCGATATTCTCGCCAGTATTAGCGAAGATAAGCGTATCCAGGTGCTCCTTATTTCATGGTGTTTTGGTGGTTTTCTTGAGGCTGCTGCCGGCTACGGTACTGCGGTCGCCATTCCTATTGGTATCCTCATCGCGTTGGGATTAAACCCACTGAAAGCCGCAATTGCTTCACTGGTTGCCAATACGGTGCCTACAGCGTTTGGGGCGGTAGGTATTCCGGTTTCAATCCTCGCCGAGCAGGTTAATCTGTCTGTTTACACCTTAGGTGGCACAATTATTCTTCAATTAGCGATTTTTAATCTCCTGCTGCCCTTTGTCATTATTTGTATTATTGGCGGCGGCGTGAAAGCGATTCGCGGCGTATTCCTTATCACACTGCTATGTGGCATCGCGACACTTATTCCGCAATACTTTGTTGCCGTCCATCTTGGTGCCGAATTGCCCGCTTTTGCTGGCAGCCTGGCTAGCCTTTTCGCTGTCGCAATTGCCAGCCGTCTGCGCAAAGGTGAAGTAGACCCAGAGTGGCGTATTGAAGCCAGCCATACCCGTGAAATGGCACCACGTTCGGCAAAGGTGCTGTTCCGGGTCGGTTCTATTTACCTGTTTATTTTTGTCTTTATTCTGCTGTGCTCACCGTTATTCCCAACGATAAAAGCAGCAGCATCTCAGCTGGCTTCAGTGCTGCATTTTTCACTGGTCGATGGCGGGACATTAGCGTTAAAAATAGAATGGCTCACAACGCCTGGAATGTTGATTATCTTTGCAACTATTCTCGGCGGTTTTATTCAGGGGGCATCAGCACGCGGTATGCTGGAAGTATTTATCAAAACCGTATTCCAGCTTAAAAATTCTATTATTGCGATTATGGCCATTGTCGCCATGGCAACAGTTATGGATCTCAGCGGCATTATTTCTACGTTGGCACGGTCAATTGTCGATCTCACCGGAAGTTCATACGTCTTTCTCGCGCCGGTCATTGGTGCGCTGGGTACTTTTGTCACCGGCAGCGATACTAACTCGAATATTTTGTTTGGCAAACTACAAACTATTGCAGCCAGCAAGCTGCATATCGATCCCAATTGGCTGGCGGCGGCAAATACTTCCGGTGCCACGGGTGGGAAAATGATTTCACCGCAAAGTATTGCCATTGCCGTTTCTGCCACAAAAATGGAAGGGCAAGCCAATCAAATAATGTCTGGCACCATGAAATACTGCTGTGCTTACATCGCAATACTTGGCTTAAAAGTAGGTCTCTTTTATTTCTGGTTTATGCGATAAAGTGGTTTTCTTAACCATACGCTTTTATATGGATAAGGATGCACACAAAGATTAAGTAACAGAAATCTTACCTTTAGAATGCCTGGATGTTCTTTATTTCTACCAGAACATCCGGCTGTTTTTCCCCGCTACGCTGAGTATGACTTGCTCTATTTTTATAACAGGTAATCTTATCCATACTTAGCTTATAAGATAACCTCCTGAAGCTGTCTGACTCTTTCCCGATATTCACCTGGAGTACAGCCAAACTCGCGAACAAAAGCCTTGTGAAAGGATGATTCACTGGCATAGCCTACTGACTCAGCGATCACCACGACGGGGAGCGTTTCCCGGGAAAACCGCTGAGCCGCTATTTGTAGCCGCAACTTTGTTAATACAGCCAGTGGCGTGGTTCCAGAAACATCACGAAAAAGTTGGGCAAAACTTGCCCTGGACATGTGAACGATGCTGGCCAGCGATTCGACTGTCCAGGGATGGCCAGGTATTTCCAGCATTTGCTGAATCACCGCGCCAAGGCGAGGATGAAGCAACAAACTGAGAATATTTTTCTCCGTATTAGCCTGTACGATCCATCCACGCACGGCGAGTGTAAAGAGTGTGGCGCATACCTGGCTACACAGAGCATCCGCTCCCGGCATTGCCGCTCTGGATTCCTGTTGTAAAAAAGGAATCGCCTCCCTCAGCCAGTTAAACTCCACGCTGTCACTTTCCGGTGCTAAAAACAGAGCTTCCGGCAAAGAGGTCAAAAAATAACGCGCCGAACGTTGCAGCCGAAGAGTGCCGCATACGATACAGGTCGATTCATTTTCAATGTGACTCAGGCGATGAGCTGAGTTTTGTGGTAGCAGAACCACATTCCCAGGGCGCAATGTAAAGGTCTGCCCCGCCGGCATTTCCAGTTTCGCCGCACCTTGTGTTAACACATGCCAACGAATAACCGATAGTTCCCCCGCAACATGTGGAAGCTGCCAGTCACTTCCTAACTCGCAATTTTTATCGATCGTTCCTTGTGGAGCGTTAAGCATCAACAAACGGCTAAGGGCATCCATATCAGACTCCTGAGTAGTTTTTTGATTATAGATAGCAATAATCTTATATAAGACTTAAGCCAATATCATCAATAAGTTAATCATCATCGTTATATTGTGACCCTGATTAAAAAACAACGAACATCAGACGATAAGACAAAATATCAAGCGTTGTGAAGAAGTGTTATTTGCGCATTTACGTCTATAGTCATTACGTCAAATGAATACGTTTCGACAGGAAATTATCATGAATAAATATCAGGCAGTTATTATTGGTTTTGGTAAGGCAGGAAAAACATTAGCCGTCACGCTGGCTAAAGCGGGTTGGCGTGTGGCTCTCATCGAACAATCGAATGCAATGTATGGCGGGACATGTATTAATATCGGCTGCATCCCAACCAAAACATTGGTTCATGACGCACAACAGCACACAGATTTTTCCCGTGCCATGCAGCGTAAAGATGAGGTCGTCAAATTCTTACGCAATAAGAATTTCCATAATCTTGCGGATATGCCCAATATCGACGTGATCGTCGGGCAAGCGGAGTTTATCAATAATCATATTCTGCGTATTCATCGACCAGAGGGAAATCTGGAGATTCACGGTGAGAAAATTTTTATTAATACCGGCGCACAAACTGTGGTTCCATCAATTCCAGGAATAACCACGACGCCAGGCGTCTATGATAGTACCGGATTACTTAACCTGAAGGAATTACCCGAACATTTAGGTATTTTGGGCGGGGGATATATTGGCATTGAGTTCGCCTCTATGTTCGCTAATTTTGGCAGTAAGGTGACTATTTTCGAAGCAGCGCCTCTGTTTTTGCCTCGGGAAGATCGGGACATTGCTGATAATATCGCGACTATTTTACGCGAGCAGGGAGTGGATATTATCCTCAACGCCCATGTGCAGCGTATCAGCCACGATAAAAATAAAGTACAAGTGCATACCGGACACACTCAACTGGCGGTGGATGTCCTGTTAATTGCTTCCGGTCGCCAGCCTGCTACCGCCTCGTTAAAACCAGAAAATGCCGGGGTTGCGGTGAACGAGCGCGGGGCAATTGTCGTTGACAAGCGATTACATACCACCGCAGACAATATTTGGGCGATGGGAGATGTTACCGGCGGGCTGCAGTTTACTTATATTTCACTGGATGATTACCGCATTGTGCGCGATGAGTTACTGGGAGAAGGCAAACGTAATACTGATGATCGGAAAAATGTGCCTTATTCCGTATTCATGACTCCTCCACTGTCTCGGGTTGGTATGACAGAAGAACAAGCCAGAGAGAGTGGTGCAGATATTCAGGTGGTTACATTGCCTGTAGCGGCAATTCCGCGCGCCAGAGTGATGAACGATACCCGTGGGGTATTAAAAGCGATTATCGATAATAAAACCCAACGTATATTAGGGGCATCACTGCTATGTGTTGACTCCCACGAGATGATCAATATTGTGAAAATGGCGATGGATGCCGGGCTGCCTTATAGCATATTACGCGATCAGATATTTATTCATCCGTCGATGAGCGAATCACTCAATGATCTATTTTCATTAGTCAAATAAACCTAAAATCAGACGCCAGGACAAATATTCTGGCGTCTCAGAGAAAACAATTTTATCAATTTTTGCTTATTCTATAATTCCTCAATCACTTCATTGATGGTATTTTATATGTTTAAAAAAACTGTTTTATTTGCAATGCTATTATCTGGTGTTATGGCTTTTTCCACCAATGCAGATGACAAAATAGTTCTGAAACATGTCAGCGTCTCGTCAGTATCAGCATCACCGACAGTTCTGGAGGATGCCATTGCTGATATCGCCAGAAAACATGACGCATCATCATGGAAAATTACCTCCATGCGGATTGATAACAACTCAACCGCGACGGCAGTATTGTATAAATAAGGACGTTGATAATGAAAAAATACCTGCACCTGTTAAGTCGGGGAGATAAAATTGGCCTGACATTGATTCGTCTGAGCATTGCGATTGTTTTTATGTGGATTGGGTTATTAAAGTTTGTCCCTTACGAGGCCGACAGCATTACACCATTCGTCGCGAACAGTCCGCTAATGTCGTTCTTCTATGAACATCCAGAAGAATATAAACAGTACCTGACTCACGAAGGCGAATATAAGCCGGAAGCCCGGACATGGCAAATTGCTAATAATACCTATGGTTTTTCCAATGGCCTTGGCGTCGTGGAGGTGATGATTGCTCTGCTGGTGTTAGCAAATCCTGTTAACCGGTGGTTGGGTTTATTGGGTGGATTAATGTCATTTGCCACACCGCTGGTAACACTCTCATTTTTAATCACCACTCCTGAAGCCTGGGTGCCGGCTCTGGGGGATGCTCATCATGGTTTTCCCTATTTATCTGGAGCCGGTCGTCTGGTGTTGAAAGATACCCTGATGCTGGCTGGCGCAGTCATGATAATGGCTGATTCGGCGCGGGAAATCCTTAAACAACGAAGTAATGAGTCATATTCAGATTTTAAAATTTAACCCTTTATAATCAGAACAGAATCTGTTGTTTAATTTTTCAGGCGTCAGTTTTCCCTTTGTACAGGTAAGGCTGACGCTATTTTTATGCTCAATGTTTCCTTGTTTAAGGTTGGGGCTTACCATATCTCTCACGCTAACATGTAAACAGATATCTTTTTTCCGCAATGAGAGGCAGAGAGTGGCACGAGAAAATCTTAATGATTTAATGGCATTCATCGTTGTTGCGCGTGAAAAGAGTTTCACCAGGGCTGCTGCTCAATTGGGGATATCACAATCAGCTTTGAGTCACAGTATGCGCACCCTTGAATCTCGTCTGGGTATGAAACTCCTCACTCGCACCACCCGCAGCATATCGCTGACGGATGTAGGGCAATCAATGCTTGATGAGCTGGGGCCTTATATTGATGGGATTCAGGGAACATTGCAGCAACTAAAAGATCTCAACAAGAAGCCTGCTGGAACCGTTCGAATATCCACATCTGATTACGCTATCAGGTCTGTCATCTGGCCAAAACTTGAGCCATTACTAAAAGAATATCCGGATATAAATCTGGAATTAATTGATGATTATACTTTAACGGATATTGTATCCGGCCGATTCGATGCAGGAACGCGCCTGGGAGAACAGATATCCAGCGGTATGATCTCTGTACGTATTGGTCCCGACGTGCGCTTTGCTGTTGTCGGTTCGCCAGCATATTTTTCTCAACACCCTTTGCCAAAACATCCAGATGACCTTATTAGTCATAACTGCATTAATCTTCGTTTTCCAACGCATGGCAATCTGTATGCGTGGGAGTTTGAAAAAGAAGGAAAAAGCCTGAATGTAAAAGTCAGCGGTCAACTGGTGTTTAGCCGTATCTATCAAAATTTGCAGGCGGCGTTAGAGGGCTACGGCCTGGCGCATGTTCCACGCGATATTGCGGAAAAATACATCGCCAGCGGCGAACTGATCAGTGTACTTGAAGACTGGTGTCCTTATTGGGATGGTTATTATATTTATTACCCGGAAAACAGAAATCACTCAAAAGCATTCCAGCTGGTTGTTGATGCGCTACGCCATCATAAAAAAAACTGAACATCAGGCAGACAAAAGCCAGGGCTATCGCAAGGCTCTGGCTTTTTAATATCATTATGTCTGTTAGTGCTCAGCGAAAATTCCTGCTCTCAAACACATTTTTGGTTCCATTATTGAACGCCTTTCTTGTGAGTTGCTGGAAAATATACACTGCAGTGAATTATTCCGTTACTCAGCATTCAGTGACGCCATATCAATAACAAAACGATGTGCCATATCCCCTTTTGCAAGGCGAGCAAAAGCATCGTTTATCTGATCAATATTGATCATTTCACATTCGGGATAGATATTATGCTTCGCGCAGAAATCCAGCACTTCCTGTGTTTCTGCAATACCGCCGATGAGTGAGCCAGCAACACGGCGACGCCCCATAATCAGAGGGATCGTAGACGGTTCTTCCATTGGCCCAACCTGTCCAACAATAACTAATGCACCATCAATATCTAACAATGGGGTGTAGATATTCAGGTCATGTTTAACGGGAACCGTATCGATAATCAAATCGAATGCACAGGCTGACATCTGTAATGCCTCAGGATCTGAAGACGGGAGAATGCCTTTTGCACCGAGCAATTTTGCGTCTGCCTCTTTGCTTTTAGTCCGGCTGATCACAGTAACGTCAGCCCCCATCGCGACAGCCAGTTTTACAGCCATATGACCTAAACCGCCTAACCCAATAACGCCAACACGGCTGCCTGGGCCAACATTCCAGGTTCGTAATGGTGAGAATGTGGTAATTCCGGCACAGAGAATCGGCGCAGTTTTGGCTAAATCCATATTTTCAGGGATCCGCAGTACAAATTCCTCACGAACCACAATATGTTTGGAGTAGCCTCCCTGAGTAATTTCGCCGCTGATCCGATCCTTAGCACCGTAGGTTGGCGTCATCCCGTGGCGGCAATACTGTTCTTCGCCTTGTTCACACTGGTCGCAATGCATACAGCTATCGACCATACAGCCAACGGCAACATGATCGCCTACTTGATATTTTTTAACCCCCTGCCCCACAGCTCTCACGATACCGACAATTTCGTGCCCCGGAATTAACGGATAAGGCTGAGGCCCCCAGTCACCATTAACTGTATGTAAATCTGAGTGACAAACACCACAATAAAGAATTTCAATGGCAATATCATTGTCCCGTAACTCACGACGTTTAAAATGATAAGGAACCAGTTTTGCGTCGGAAGAGAGTGCGGCATAACCGATAGTTTTCATAAAGTGCCTCTTCATTATGAAATGATTAATAATTTAAGAATCATATTCTTAAATCGCTGGTTAAAACCCATATTGTCTGATTTTACTATTTTATAAAACAAAACCTGTAAGCTCAGATAAAAACGTCATTATCCAAATAATATAGCCCAACAAATACTAAAATCAGTCATGTATTTTTACGCCAAGACAACCACGAACAAATTCAGGATTAAAATGTTTTACGGATTCACCAACATAGCCTAAATCAAGCGAACTAATTTGCTCCATTTCTGCCTCTGTCAGTGAAAAATCCCAGATGGCGAAGTTCTCTTCAATACGCTGTTGATGAGTTGATTTTGGGATAACAACCACGCCACGTTGAATATTCCAGCGCAATATCACCTGAGGAATCGTTTTTTGGTGGGCATCAGCAATACTCTGAAGCATTCTGTTTTCAAATGGCTTATGTCTTCCACCGCCTAGCGGAGCCCAGGCTTCAGGTTGCACATTATAGTGCTTCATGGTTGCCAGCGCCTCTGGTTGTGCAAAATAGGGATGCAGCTCAACCTGGTTCACCATTGGTTTTATTCTGACTGTTTCACAAAAGTTTGCTAATACATGAGGATAGAAATTGGAAACACCAATCGCTTTCAGTTTGCCTTCATCATAAGCGGCTTCCAGGGCTCGCCACGCACTGAAATAATCACGCATCGCCTGGTGCAATAAATAGAGGTCAAAATATTCAAGTCCCGATTTTTTTAACGATGCTTCAATTCCTGCTTTTGCTGTATCCTGATTAACCATATCCTGCACCCACAGTTTTGACGTAATAAATAACTCCTCACGGGTACAAAGACCTTCCGAAATGGCCTCACGAACAGCTTCACCGACAGCATCTTCATTACCGTATACCGCAGCCGTGTCGATAAGACGATACCCGGTTCGGATAGCACTTAACACTGACTGTTTACACTCTTCTTTATCGGTAACCTGAAAAACCCCAAACCCTATCATTGGCATTTTTAGGTTGTTGCTTAATACAGAAAACACCACGGTAAGCACCTCCATCAGGTATGACTTATTATTCTAAGTTAAAATACGACTCTCGATTAGTATGTAAATATCGATTTCACTTATGCAAATAATTCATCAATAAAATAGACCTACACGATAACAGTGCTACTCAATCAGCATTCTGGCAGATTAATGAATTTTGTTCATAGCCCCTGACAAATCCCGCCGTCTAATTGAATAACTCTCTTTACGTTATGCTTCCAATGAACAATAACGGGAGGCTAACACCATGCAAACTGTAAGACTGAACAACGGTATTGAAATGCCCTTGCTGGGTTTTGGTGTATTTCAGATGACCGATGCCACCGAATGCGAAAGAGCGGTCATTGACGCTATTGATACTGGTTATCGACTGATTGACACCGCCGCCTCATATCAGAATGAAACTCAGGTCGGGAATGCGCTGAAACAAAGCGGTATCGCGCGTAACGAACTCTTTGTCACTACTAAACTCTGGTTGCAGGATACCAGTTACGAAGGAGCCAAAGCCCAATTCGAACGCTCTCTGAATCGGCTGCAATTAGATTACGTTGACCTGTATTTGATTCATCAGCCTTACGGCGATGTCCACGGTGCCTGGCGTGCCATGGAAGAGCTGCACCAGGCAGGCAAGATCCGCGCTATTGGCGTCAGTAACTTCCATCCTGACCGACTGGCTGACCTTATCGCCTTTAATAAAGTGGTTCCGGCGGTCAACCAGATTGAAGTTAACCCCTTCAACCAGCAACTTCATGCCGTTCCGTGGATGCAAAGCCGTGGCATTCAGCCAGAAGCCTGGGCACCGTTTGCGGAAGGTAAAAATGGTCTGTTCCAGCATCCCGTGTTAACGGCAATTGGCGAGAAGTATGGCAAAAGCGTGGGCCAGGTTGTTCTTCGCTGGATCTACCAACGAGGCATCGTTTCACTGGCAAAATCAGTGCGCAAAGAACGCATGGAAGAGAATATCAACATTCTCGATTTTGAACTCAGTCCTGAAGATATACTGCAAATTACCGCCCTGGATACCGCAACCAGCGCGTTCTTCTCTCACCGCGACCCGGCGATGGTGGAATGGCTGACTGGCCGCAAACTTGATGTTTAAGCCGCGATAAAAGAGGTATTCATTCAATGCAAAAACGTTATCTGGGTAAATCCGGACTCGAAGTCTCCGCGCTTGGGCTAGGTTGCATGGGTTTAAGCCACGGCTACGGCCCGGCGACAGATACCCGTCAGGCTATCGAACTCATTCGTGCTGCGGTTGAACGCGGCGTCACCTTCTTCGATACCGCCGAAGTGTATGGTCCGTATCTGAATGAAGAAGTGGTCGGTGAAGCCTTAAGACCGTTTCGTGACCGCGTGGTGATTGCGACTAAATTTGGTTTTACCTTCGGCGATGATAATAAGCAGCAGATTCTAAACAGCCGCCCGGAACATATCCGTGAAGCCGTTGAAGGATCATTACGCCGCCTTAAGACAGATGTTATTGACCTGCTGTACCAACACCGTGTCGATCCGGATGTCCCGATTGAAGATGTTGCAGGAACGGTGAAAGACCTAATCGCAGAAGGTAAGGTCAAACATTTTGGCTTGTCAGAAGCGGGGGCACAAACCATTCGTCGTGCCCATGCGGTACAACCAGTCACCGCCCTGCAAAGCGAATATTCCATGTGGTGGCGTGAACCTGAACAGGAAATCCTGCCGTTGCTGGAGGAACTGGGGATTGGTTTTGTACCGTTCAGCCCATTAGGTAAAGGTTTCCTGACGGGGTCGATTAAGCCGGGGACAACTTTCGGTAAGGATGATTACCGTAGCACCGTACCGCGTTTCGCTGCACAAGCCATTGAAGTCAATGAAAAACTGGTCACTTTGTTAGGCGAACTGGCTGCGGAGAAAGGGGTAACCTCTGCACAAATCGCACTGGCATGGCTGTTAGCACAAAAGCCGTGGATTGTTCCCATCCCAGGCACCACTAAACTGCACCGGCTGGAGGAAAACCTGGCCGCTGTCGACATCGTTCTTTCGCAGAATGATACTCAGCAGATAACCCAGGCACTGGAAACGATTAAAATCGTCGGTGAACGTTACTCGCCTGAGCATCAGGCTCGCGTAGGCCGTTAATGCTCAAACGGAGCCACAGTAAAATGCGGCTCCGTTATTCTGCGTAGCGAAGTGCATCGATCATCAGCGCAAAAGCAGGCGGGTGCTGCTTACGGCTTGGATAGTAAAGGTAATATCCGGGGAAATAAGGACACCACTCCTGTAAAACCTGAATAAGCTCGCCTGACTTTATATGATCCTGAACCGCGTTTTCGGGAACACAGGCGATACCAAATCCTGATAATGCTGCATCAATTCTTTCTGGCAGCAAATTAAATGTCAGTTGCCCATCAACTCTGACCCGTAACAGTTTCCCTTCTCGCTCAAACTCCCAGTGATAAAGTCCACCGGCAGTTGGCAGACGCATATTGATGCAGCGATGATTTTGTAGTTCGTGAGGCGTTCCAGGCGCAGGGTTTGTAGCGAAATAAGACGGTGCACCCACTACAGCCATTCTCATGTCCGGCCCAATTCTTACCGCAATCATGTCCTTATCCACGCTTTCGCCCAGCCGTACCCCGGCATCAAAGCGACCTTCAACAATATCGACAAAACCGTTATCCACCACCAGTTCGACATTGATTTCGGGATACTCTCTGAGAAAGGGTTTTAGCTTCGGCCAGATCAGACTGCGCGCGGCATGTTCCCCGGCAGATAACCGAATATTCCCGGAGGGCGTGCCGTTCAGTTGAATAAGTGATTCCAGCTCCTGTTCAAGCTCGTCAATACGAGGCTCAAGACAGGCGATTATTCTCTCCCCCGCTTCTGTGGGAGCCACGCTGCGAGTCGTTCGGGTTAAGAGGCGGATATTTAACCTTTCCTCCAGAGCCTTAATCGCATGGCTGAGAGCTGACTGAGAAACACCAAGTTTGCCCGCTGCTTTGGTAAAACTTCGCTCCCTTGCCACCACAAGAAAGATTTGCAGTTCATTGAAGTTTTCTTTGAGCATTAGCGATTTCCTTGTAGAAGCATTCCCTTCAAAACGTACTTATGAAGGGTGTTCATAGACACAATCATTTTAGCCGTATTATTGGTAATAATGATAATCTATAAGTCTGAACTCTCAGGAAATTTATTATGAATAAACGTACCCTCACGATTGCGCTATTCTTCTTACCGATATTCTGACACACATCATTAATTTTCGATTTCTATTCTTTTCTCCACCATAAAATCGATAAAAGCACGAACTTTAGAGGGCATTCTCACCCGTGATGAAACATAAATATAAAATCCAGGAAATGAAACGGCCCAATCCTGAAGAATCGGCTGTAACTTGCCCGCATTGATGTGTTCAGCGATTGCAAAATCCAGATGTTGGATGATACCTGTCCCATTAAGCGCCATTCGTATCATGCTTTCGTCATCATTAGAAATATACTTCCCTGACACCTCTATTTCGAACTCTTCATTATTCCCCGTGACATTAGAAAACTCCCATGCTGAGAGTGCACCGCTACTTTTATGCCGCAACCGTAGACAATTATGGTTACTCAGTTCCTGAGGCGTTTCAGGAATACCGTGTTCTCTTAAATAATCTGGTGATGCCACGGTAACCAGTTTAATAAGCGGAGAAACAGGAACGGCAGTCATATGCTCATCCAGCCCTTGCTCAAGGCGTATGCCCACATCACAGCCGTCCGCAATAATGTTAGATAAACCGTCATCCATAATCAGTTCTATCTTTATTTTGGGGTAACGGGTAAGAAACTCGCCAATATGAGGCTCAACAAGCATCCTTGCTGCAACACGGGAGGAATTTATTCTCAATAGGCCAGTAGGTTCAAGTTGGGTATCACCGACATCTTTCAAAGCATCATCAATCTGCCCCAAAGCAGATACCAGCACGTCATACAGACGCTGCCCCTCTTCGGTAAGCGACATATTGCGGGTTGTACGGTATATCAGCTTGGTGTTAAGACGTTCCTCAAGAGATTTTAAATTTTGGGATAATGCCGCCCGCGTAATACCCATTTCAGAAGCGGCTCTGGAGAAACTTCCGGCTCGAACAATCAATGCAAACCAGGCAAGAGAAGGCAAAATTGAAGGCTCTATTTTCATCATTGTAAACCTTAACTTAACACTGTGATAGATATTAGACCATTGATGATAACCAATACAAGTCATACTATTACGCCGTTCGCGATATGAACACGAATGCCAGTTGCGGATAATAGAAATGATATTTAAATCTGTTTAGGCAAATCCCCGGAGCTTGAAATGAAAACTGTTTCGATAAAACATACCTACTGGTATATGGCTGCTGATATCTATTTCCCTGACGATTTTAATAGCGAGAAAAAATATCCTGCCATTATCAGCGCCCATCCTATTGGAAGCTGCAAAGAACAGACATCGGGTAGCGTCTATGGAGCAGCACTGGCAAAAGCAGGCTTTATCGTCATTGCTTTTGATGCCAGTTTTCAGGGAAGCAGTGGTGGAGAACCGCGTTATCTGGAAGATCCAACAATGCGAGTCAAAGACTTCAGCATTGTCGTTGATTACCTGACCACCTTACCTTACGTTGATGCCGAGCGTATTGGTGTTCTGGGCATTTGTGGTGGGGGTGGATATGCTATTAATGCCGCAATGACAGAACGTCGAATTAAAGCTATTGGTACTGTCACGGGTGCAAACTATGGGCGTCTTATGCGTGAAGGGTTTTCGGCGTTTGATCCTATCGGAGCACTCGAAGCAATGGCGCAACAAAGAACAGACGAAGCTAATGGCGCAAAACTTCGCGTAGATGATTTACTCCCCTCTTCTCCGGACGCAGCTCTTGAAGCGGGATTAACAGAAATAGATCTTTTTGAAGCAACAGAATATTATCGTTCGCCACGAGGCTGTGCGCCAAATGGGGTAAATCGTTCACTATTTTCTCATCAGACTGTTGCTGTGGGCTGGGATGCTTTTCATCTTGCAGAAGTCCTCTTAACTCAACCACTAATGGTTGTAGTGGGTGATAGAGTGGGCGCTTTTGGTGCATACCGTGACGGCTGCGAAATTATTGGTCGTGCTGCCTCAAAACATAAAGAGCTGGTCGTTGTGGAAGGTTATTCACATTACGACCTGTATGATAAGCCAGAACCCGTGAAACAGGCGCTCGATAAATTAATTCCTTTTTATAAAAAACATTTATAAGAATACTGCAGGGAGATACATTATCTCCCTGATATTCACCTTTACGGTAATAAGTTGAATTTAAAGAGTATTATTCTTGATTGCCGGCGCCAAAATTTTTACTAAGCACGAGAAATAAATATAGTTTAATAAATCAAGAATTAATGAAACCAATAGAGTTACCAATAATACTTAAACTTACTTTAAATAATAATTATCGAACTAAACAGCCAGGTATCAAAAATACATAGCCCCGGCTTCATGTAAAAACCTTTTCAAATAAATAGTTCGACAATCAGATAAACATCTGAGGTATTGCTATGACAAACAAATATCCATCATTGTTTTCTCCTTTTATGCTGACAGAAGAAATAAAATTACGTAATCGTATCGTTATGGCGCCTATGACGACCTGGTCTGCGAATCCTGATGGGACCATATCTGAACAGGAACTCGAATTTTATAAACGCCGTTCACAAAATGTTGGTCTGGTAATAACAGGATGCACCTATGTCACGCCAAGCGGCATTGGGTTTACTCATGAATTTGCCGCATATGATGACCGTTTCATTAACAGCCTTGAAAAATTAGCTGCTGCAGCCAAAAGTGGCGGAGCTCCGGCAATCCTGCAGATTTTTCACGCCGGTAATAAAGCTATCCCAGAGCTTGTGCCGAATCACGATGTTATTAGTGCCAGCGCATCAAGCGTAAAATCCGGTGATTTTATGAAGAGAGTGGTACAAAGCAGGGAAATGACTGAAAACGAAATTCAGGAAACTATCAGAGCATTCGGAGACGTCACAAAGAGAGCCATTAAAGCAGGTTTTGATGGCGTTGAACTTCATGGCGCGCATGGATTCCTTCTGCAGAATTTCTTTTCTCCTCTCTTTAACCGTCGTAATGATCGATGGGGAGGTGATCTCGAAAGACGTATGCGCTTCCCGCTGGCCGTATTACAGGAAGTAAAAAATGTAGTCTATGAATATGCGACCAGGCCCTTTGCTATCGGTTACAGAATATCCCCTGAAGAATCTGCAACAGGGGGGCTGCGGATAGAGGATACTTATAAACTCCTGGACCGGCTAATTTCATCCGGTATTTCGTATATACATACCTCGCTGGTCAGTGTTAACGATAGCTACCCCGTTGATTCGCCAAATGGACCACGAACCATTGAGCTGATTTTAAATCATATCGCAGGAAGAGTACCGGTAATCGCCGCAGGTAAAATACGCACGCCGTCTCAGGCTCAAGAGGCAATTTCTGTTGGCCTGCCACTTGTTGCAATCGGTAAAGGGCTGGTGATTAATCCAGAATGGGTGACTTTAGCTGAATCAGGTAGAAGTCATGAAATTCAAACAACCCTTAATCCACAGCGCGTTCCTGAATTAACCATTCCGGATAAACTATGGGATCAAATTCAGGCATCGAAAGGAACTGGCTGGTTTCCGTTAATGGATTAAATATCTATTTCCTTTGGAGAGGCGATAACCTGTTGTTCACATAATAGTAAAACTATCAAGCAAACTCGAACTCTGTTCAGGTTCACAAACTCTTTTAGATAATTAACCCGTCGCCGCAGCACACTCTTGCATATGGCGTGCCTGCGGTGTAATCCAGTAATGACTATTCCATATATTCGGCACTGTTGACAGCTTAATAGAACCCGATACGTCCTCTGATTACCAATAACGATATCTTGTATAATACCCTGAGAGATCCGACATTCTGAACAGTTGTGATATGTTTCCCCTGTGCCAATCGACGCCAGAATTGGTCACTCATGAGAGCAGACGCATCCACGGAGATGATTTCAGGTGATGTATATCGATGACTTTGCTGTCATAAGTGATGGCTGATGTGATACATCTTTTCAAATTTGTGATACACGTCAAAAAATTGGTTGACCAAACTCGTTATTTATATAAGGGCACTTACGAAGTGCACTCTTTTTTAAAGCGAGGAAGTACTAATGAAAGAGAATAAAATACAGCAAATCAGTAATAAACTGATTAATATCGTTGTTTTTGTTGCAATTGTAGAATACGCCTATTTGTTCCTCCATTTCTATTAATAACATCATAAAACAATTCACTTGCGTGATATTTAAAATATGTACCCCCCCCTGCTTTTCAAGCCATTTAGCGGCGTAAGAAAAAGTGTTGATTATGAATTCGACGGTTTAACAATATCTGTCTGACTGGCAACATAATCATCTGTGATTAATGCTGGCCTATTGATGACACCAGCATTAACCACTTAAGGATGTATTATTCCTGTTCATTTATAGAATGCGAAAGAGAGAGTAAATAAAACTGTGGCAAATATTACTTTAGCACACCAAACCGAAGCATCCGTAAAACTAGCAGAATAACTGGTACAGTAGGTTGGAATAGAGTCATTTGTCAGGCATTCCATTGCCATAACAATGACAATTTTGAATCAATATACAAGCTTTCTGGTAATGTATTACAATTTAATTCATTTGCTTTATAAAGCGTTTTTTATTGACAGGTGTTAACTTTGCTATCATATAAACTCTGTTCTTAAAAAACACTCCAAGAATTTTATATGATTTTCCTTGTTTTTCTGCCTGTAAAGATATTTCTTTCTCAGCACTGTCAATGGTTGAACCGACGGCAGTAACAGTTTTGGCGACGCTACTGAAGGACAATAAAGACAGAGCGGCAATGAAAATTAAAGAATACGTAGTATTCATGGTTATTATCCTGATAATTAAGAGTATGACTTTTTATATGCAAAGGAATTAAACAAGCGACAGTTTATTCCCTGATAAAATCATTTTACTGCAATTAAAACTCTATCTCCCTCGGGGTGAGAATGCATAATTTAGTGAATCTTGCCAGGCACGACAGAGGGATATGAAATTTCCTCCCGATATATTGAATAAAACGGGAATGTAAACATTAACATTATCCTTCAGTTTGTAGACGCCGTGGGTCTGATGGTAATTTCAGTTGTATCAACGCTTTCAGGAGATTCAATAATATGCCTTACTGCACGAGCTATATCTGCGGGTTGAAGTGCAACAGAACGGTAGGCGTCCATTGCCTTTATGGTTTCTACATGGGTAATGCTTGACGCTAGCTCACTTTCTACAACGCCAGGATTTACGCAGGTCACGCGTATTTTCGAACTTTCCTGCCGTAAGCCATCAGAAATAGCCCGTACAGCAAACTTAGTTGCACAATAGACTGCGCCAGTAGGCACGACAGAAAGAGCACCAATAGAACCAAGATTGATGATCTGACCGGAACCCTGTGCTTCCATCACCGGAAGTACGGCGCCAATTCCCCAAAGCACGCCCTTGATATTCACGTCAATAGTGAGCTCCCATTCATCCTGTTTTCCTGCTGCAAGCGGTGAAAGCGGCATAACGCCCGCATTATTGATAAGAACATCAACCCGGCCCCAGCTATCCAGCGCAGCTTGCACAAAACCGCTCATGGACTGTCGGTTTGTAACATCCAACGCCCGCGCTTTAGCAATACCGCCTGCGCGACAGATTTCTGCTGCAATGGCTCCGATCCGCTCAAGTCTGCGTGCTCCCAGTAAAACCTTCGCACCTGTCGTTCCCAGCTCTCTGGCAATACCTTCCCCAATACCACTTGATGCACCGGTGATTAATATGACCTTATCCATTACGTTCTCCTTCAAATGTGTTCGGAGAGATAATAGAACTTTATGATTGGTTCCAGTATCCTGCTTTCAATGTACTCAGTGGTTAGCTGCATTAAACAATGAAAATCGATCTTAATCTTTTACCCATTTTTATCGCGGTAGCAGAAGAGAGTAATTTCAGTAAAGCCGCCGCACGGCTGGGCGTTACCCGTTCAGCGGTCAGTCAGGGAATAAGACGGCTTGAAGATACTTTCGGGACAATGCTTGTAATGCGGACCACGCGCTCAGTTAATTTGACGGAAGCAGGAGAACGGCTGCACAAATCGCTGTCATTACCTTTATCCGGTATTGAGGCGGCGTTTGAAGAAATGGTATCTGACCATATGCCACGTGGACTTCTCAGAATCGCGGTGACGTCGATAGCTGAAGAATTTCTTTCAGGTCCGCTAATCGCTTCGTTTGCCGCTGCCAATCCTGCCGTTACGCTTGATATTGTAGTCACAGATGAGGAATTCGATATCGTAGCCGCAGGTTACGATGCTGGCGTAAGGCTCGGAGAAGTCATTGAAAAAGACATGATTGCTGTTCCCCTTACCGCCAGGCAGCGTGAAATGGTGGTTGCCTCTCCCTCCTATCTCGCAGCCAACAGCACACCTGCTCACCCGCGTGAACTTGTGAATCATAAGTGTATCGGCTGGCGTCAATCCCCGGATGTTGCGCCTTATCGCTGGCCATTTGAAGAAAACGGGAGAGCTTTCGACCTTGCGATTGAACCGCAGATTACGACTAATGATCTGCGTCTGATGTTGAGGCTGGCTCTTGCCGGCGGAGGCATAACAATTGCCACTCAGGAAACTTTCAGGCCGTATATTGAAAGTGGTAAGCTCGTATCTCTGCTTGATGACTTTCTTCCACAATTTCCTGGCTTCTATCTGTATTTCCCTCAGCGTCGCAATATTGCACCAAAGCTCCGCGCTCTGATTGACCACGTCAAGGAATGGCGACAGCAATTGGCTTAATTATCTGCACCTACACTGCCTCATGCCAGAGCATGTATTTTGATAAATTGCCAGGGTTGCAATGGCACAAATACGGCATAGGAGGGAAAACATGGAGCATTTAAATATGGAGTAACTGCTTGATTTAAATGGTGCGATAATAGGAACAAAACATAAACAACAAATACATTGATATTTAATAATATTTTCATGTTTCATTTTTATAGATACCCCCAAAAGTACCCCCAATAAATTTTCCCTTATCCCAAACTGGGCAAAAATCGACTATCTAGCACTCTTTTTCTTCGAGCCTCAGCCTCACCGGCAGGCAATGATGAAGGGCTGGTGGATGCCCAAGGATAACCACTAGTGTGAAGTATTTTTTATTTCGCGGGTGTGAAAATTTGACGAGGTGGGTAGTCACGAACAACTGGGTTACAGAGATTATACCGCCACCACCTATGTTAATGATGGCAATTATTAGTTGATATACCCACGCTCGTTTTCGCTTAATAGCAGAGCGTGCACAAAATTTACATATTTCCGTCTGCATTCATCTATCGACACAGGAATTCGAGATAGTGGATATGATGAAACAAATCAGTGCTGACATGTGAACATGTTTTCCCTACAAAAATGACTTAAAGCAGTCCATGATTCGGCTCTGAAATGCATAAGTTATGGCTGGAATCTTGTTGCACATGGATTACATGTCAATAGCAAGCACGTCTCTGAATGAAGCGTAATTTAACGCAGATATTATTGAAGCTGCTTAAGCTCATACAGATAAAATTGATAAAAAAATACAAATGCTCAACCTATCTCAAACAACGAGATAAATTAATAGTTTGATGGGCAATAAAATATATAAATAAAAAACACAACATTTAATATTGTAAGACTATGAGCAAGGGTGTTGATAATAACACCCTTGCTTAATTACCAATTAAAAATATAATCTTTTATTTTAAGATACATATCAACTTTCCCAGACCATTTTGATGCACTCTCTTTCATATTTTCAATAACATCATCAATCAGTAAGTCTCTTCCTTTTACAATCAATTGATCATCATCAATACCCTCTGGTGCAAATTCATATATGTGCATGCTTAGATTAGACTTCTGAGTATGAGGGAATGAATCTTTTTCCACACACATACCAATAAACTCATTAATAGATAGTTCTTTCTGTTTACACATCATAAGTAATAATTCGAACTCATCAATTGTTATATAGTAAATTCTTTTTAGATCAATGGGGATACTATGATATTTTTCAGATAACTCAGTTGATAGATCAGGGTTAATTAAATCCTGCACAACCATTGCATTTGATATATGATGATCCCGATGCACCACAATTAACATTGAATCTTTCGAAGATGGTTTTCTCATCTCTATTTTATTTAAATTAAAAGCACATTCCTGACCTTGATAAATCCCTTTAATAAAACTCTTATTCAACCTTTCCTTTAGCAACTGAGCATTATTAGATGTTTTAACGAACTTTGCAGGCTCTATTGCCTTCGAGTCAACATAAACTATTGAATCTCCTTCTGAAATAACAAAATCTACGGACTTGCAATTTTTTATTGCATTATCACTATAAATCTTCTTAACCTCCCTTTCAGTCTTAAAGTTATAATTGTACTTATCAAGAAAGCGAGAAATATAAAGTTCCATCGTCTTACCAAATTTTTCTTTATAAGATTCCTTATAGACCTGCTTGAACAATTCTGGAACTAGGTTGACAAACCCTGACTTCATGATTCTTTTGCATAATATCACTACACCATCGCCATCTAAAAACATTGGTTTACTGAGGAATGGTGTATCTTCATAATACTCAGCGGTAATGTTTTTATCCAATTTATATGGGGCAATAAAATCTCTTACACCATCAATTTTTAAGCATGTTAATTCCAAAAATCTTTTCACTTGTTCCGGACCAAATATCGGAACCAAGTTTATTATCAAGTGTTTAAATGGAATAACCTCTGATTCTACATCAGGATTAATACATGAAATAGCGGTAAAATAACATGCCATTTTGTAATAGCTTTCCAAATGTAAACCAGTACATTCTAAAAACTTATCTTTATAATATAATTCATCATTCAAGCAATACCAAATATACTGTCTTGTTAATGAATTGGCATTAAATTTATCAGTTGATTGATAAAGCAACTGATTTATCACCATTCGTCTAAGGCTTAGCATAACTTTATCATCAACGATTAAATTAGATGCTTCTAGTTGCAAGTTATAGATTAAGTTGATAATATCAATAAAATCATTTTTACTCATTTCTTTTGCAGGCTTTTTTCCTTCATGCAAAACTTCCATTTCATTGCCAGATAGCAACACCAAGGGAAATTGGAAACAATACCCACCTCGACATCCCTTACTTTTTGGAAGTGTTCATAAAAATTTCTCAAAAAAGAAACATCACTAAAATATGACAATCTTTTCTTAATCGCATCAACTTTTATAGAATATGACATTGGTGTCATTGTTTTTATTGCCACGCTCATAAAAAACCTTTTATGATAAACATAGAGAAATATTTTATTTAAAAATCATCAAATACACGTTAATAAATATACATTTTTTAATTTTGCGTGCAACCCTATCCCCAATCAATACAAAATATTGTGCACACAAAATTGAAGAAGCCTATAACTATAGGTGCCTACTGACACCTATCAAGAAACTTGTTCACCCCCGACACAATTTAATTTGGCGTAGCTCACAATGTTCTCCTCAGCACACCTACCCCCACTTTATAGGACAGTTTTCATGCAGTACAGGCATAAACAAAAGCTCATCAGTTCTGGTGGTTCCTCACCACGAACATGCAGATAATACCTCAAAACATCATGTAACAATGTTGGCATTACACCACCAGCCACAAAAAAGCCCTACCCTTAGGCTTAATGTTTGGCTTGGCTGTTGGCTTACCGTAACGCTCCGCTCACCGTCGCGGCCTGTCCGGTTTCTTCCACTGATACGGCCTCACATCATCCTGCTGGTGGCGTTCCTGTTGCAGCACAACGGAAACAGGCGCTGAACACCTGTTAATTTTGCTTGCTGGTTGTTTGATTTCGGCAATGCTGCGGATCATCTCCAGCAAATCGGCTTCGGTGATGGTCATGATTTACACCTTAGGAAATCTTAGGGGCTGGTTGACACTTTCCGGCTTGAGACCTTAACAAATCTTAACATCGCAGGTTGACACACTTGACACTTTTTCGCGAAAAACCTTATCAAACCTTAGCATTTCTAAGCATGGCAACTTGACACTTTTCGCGATTTTTTCGGCTTTTTGACGTGGTAAATCTGGCGCAAAGTCAGTAATGGCGAGGCTTCCAGCGAGGTTGACACTTTTTCGCGTTCAGAGTGTAAAGTGTCAACCTGGCAAGCTGCTCAACTTGACACTTTTTGATGTCATTGATGGTCTGATTTTTCCCATTCAGCCAGGGCGTTTAGCCCGGCTTCACTCCATGATTCCAGTTCATCGGGATAATCACCTGCAACATAGCAGAGTTCGCAACGCAGCATACGAATTGCCAGCCTGGCATTACCCCGCAAATTGTATTGTTCAAAGTAATGCTGCCCGTCGCAATCCTCAAGGCAGATAGCACCATCATCAAGAAATTGCACTTCCCAGCCTAATTCCCCGGCTGCATCCAGCACACGCTGCTGTATGCCCTCGTCCGTTGCTGGCGCAGGAATTTTACCGTCTCTGGCCTTAACTGCTTTCCAGAACTCGCCCCACGTCATTTCCAGCGTTCTTTCTGGCCACATTTCAGAAACTGCGTCTTTTCCCTGTGCTGGTGGGCTGTTCCGCTGCTCTGTCGCTTCCACATCGATTTTTTTACCGGACATGATCACTTCGCCTTTCTCGATCCAGTCGTAAACTGTCTGGCGGCTTACGCCTTTGTATTTGGCGTATTCGGCTTTACTCATCAACATGTAGCTCACCTCATGCGTATACGATAAAAAATAATTTCATGCGGAAAGGGAATGCGTTGTGGGTATGGAGGAAAGGGGCAATAACCGCCCCTTACTGATTCAGTTGCGCCAGGATGGCTGGCTAAGCGTGGTTTTCATTACATCATTGACGACCTGTTTTACGATTTCTGTGTTGGCAGTCGTGCTTTCAACATCAACAAAGCCATAATCGCCAATTTCCACCGTCAGGGATTCCAGTTTCTTCCCTAGAGCATCAGGCAACTCTCCACTGAACCGGTGCTGAAGATTTTCCACCAGCAACGCCCTGAATGCCTCGCTGTTCTCTTTTTTCTGCCATAGCTGGCGTTTATCCACTCTGATATTTAATTTCACAGTCTCACCTCTTTAAGTGCCTTATCCATCAGTTGCCGGGCGATAACATGAATCGACGGTGCCACACCAAGCACAGATTTCTGACGCTCTTCGTCCTGGATGCGTTGCAGGGCTTCGATCTGGCTCCGGGAAAGTAAAACTGGCTTTACTCCGTGATTTTTCATGATGCTCCCTTCTGAATGACAATAATTGCAATTATTGCACAAAATGAAATGATACCAACGATAATTGCAATAAATGAAACAAAAAGCATCAATAAACCAACCTTCAGCACTAAATGCTCTGATTTTTCTGCAAAAGTATGGCAGATGTTGCTGCATGCAAACATAAAGGAAATAGCAGAAGAAACAGCGGGGAGTGAAAAGGGGAAGTTTTTATAAATACACGATTGTCGCCCCACTGCAGGTTAACAGCCACAAGCTCCATGATAATAACTTGTTAATTATTTCATCAGATTTTTCATTACTTGCGCGATTGAGTACACAAGCAAAAACTCGGCAGCCGCAAGAGTATAAAAAACATAAATTCGCTTAGCCCACCGACGATGAAAGAACTCCTCAGCATGGCCGGATGTTCGAGATACAAGCCATGCACCTACTGCACACAGAGCAGGTGAAATGAGCACAGTTATAAACCAGATTGTGATGCCCATCCCATGCCTACTGATAATAGCCATTGGTATTGCAAAAATGAATGTTAGAGCAGCATTAGCTAATAGAATATCTTTTAAAGTATTTTCAATTAGTTTTTCTAGATTATCTTTCATCTAATCCCCCCGTTGAACATTAATATATAAAAGCCCCTTACTAAGGGGCTTTGCGCGGATTGTTTAAAGGGAACTTTTTTTCGCCCCATCAATTTCTGCCTGACAAATTTCGTCATTTGTAAATGAGTACTGCAGATAGACATATCCCTGAGTGGAATTGTTCGCTCTGGCCTCAATAGAGATAGTATCAATATTGTTTTTTAATGGTATTTCTTTTGTTCCCTTCCATGTGGCAGATAAGAAGCGTTCTTTTTTGTTTAGCCCCCTCATCCAGTCCTGAGGCTCTTTCCAAATTGAACCAGCCAGCAAAAAGTCTGTAGTATCAGCCTTTCCATACAGAGAACTTAAAGAATTTCTCAATTCTTCAAACTTGGATTTAAGAGCCAATCCATAGCTATCAGTATCAATATTTTTTCCTAAAGCCCGTATTTGACATAAACCAGCTTTCGGGGAGATCAACAAACCATACATTTCAAAATCTGCGTTTTGCTTCGGTAATTTATCAGAAGTATACAGATTTACACTGTCTGGTAGTGGCTTGAGCTTAGCACCGATCATATCTTCGATGTTTTTCTGTGTAAGACCGGCTTCTAAGCCGAACGGACCATCCGCTGGCGGGAGTAAAGGAAGTTGCTCTTGGGAATTTTTGGCTGTTACTTCCGTTTCAGTACTGTTTTTTGCGTCATTATCTTGTACTGATGCCAGCTTAACTTCAGCGAGGCCATACTTGGCTGTGAGGTACTTTTGCTGCAACATTGCCATGGTCTGCTCTTCAGTGGCAACAGTAGATAATTTTAGTACCTTTATCAGACCACCGCTATACTGACGAGCATCAGCTTTGGCTTCGTTGATTTTTGCATCTAAGCTGTCAATTTCAGTTTTAATTGAAGCCGCAAGCTCAGGATCAGGTTTAACTCCAGATACAACAACATCAATTTTAGCACCTGATTCAATAGCATTAATACGCTGTTCCAAAATCGCTTTATTAGTTCCTAATATTTCCAGTCTTGCTGTTGTCAGATTTTTTATCAACCCACCAGAAAACTGCTGGTCAACTTCCTTAGCTGCTGATATTTCACCTTCCGTTTGCGACAGTTCAACTTTAAGAGCCGCTACTTCCTGTTTCTGTTCTGGAGTTAACTCTTCTGGCCCACATCCGGTTAACATTACTATACCGACTAATGTTGCAATTAAAGTTTTATTCATATCCCTATTCCAAATGAAAATATTCAGATTAATCTTATCAGGAACCCAGATGCAATTGAATATTCATCTGCTCAGCAACGTAGTAGATTTCTTCAGAAAGCATCAACAAAAAACCAAGAGAATCCCATCCTCTGTTACTGACTACAATTGTTCTTTTTTGGTAATTCCTGAATGCCTTACCATTGGGCTGATGTAATCCCATCCCGGCATGTGCCCGGCTGATGGTTTCGCGCATCTCCCCGAAATTATCCTGCCTTGCCGGTAGGCGTGCTGCCTTGCGTATACATTCCGCGCGACGTTTTGCCGCCTGTTCCCGTGCTTTGTCATCATTCGCCAGCATGATGACCTCAGCCCATCGCTCCGCCGCTCTCCGGTACAGGCCACGCGCTTCCAGTGCTTCCGCTTTACTGTCGCGTATCATGCGCTTTTTCCCTCCTTCATGGCCTTACGCTGGCGCTTGTGCTTCTCATTCAGCGCCATCAGCCGCGTTTCTGCGTCCTGTTGTTCCTGTGGTGTCACCTCGCCGCATGGCTGGCCTTTCAGGTCGTAACGCACTCCACCAGCAACCAGAGCGCGGTAATAGCGCGGAGACTGCGCATAAGATGCCAGCGTCGCACGTAATGCCCTTAGCCCGAATGCCAGCCCCCTGACGGCGATATCCTGCATCAGGTCGTCGAATATCCCCCACCTTAAGCGGCTTCGGTGCTTCCCGGCTGAATAATTCAGGCCACAACTCAGTGGCGGTTTTTGCGCTGCCGTTTGGTCATATGCCGCCACGGTGTCGCCCCTGTGGGCTTCTGCTGCACTTTCTGGTTACCGGGCATCACTTTATGCGCCGATGTGGTTTTATCCTGCTCCTGTGCCGACTGCGTCGTTTTCTGCGTCGTGCCGAAAATGCCTTTTGGCTTTCTGTTAATGGTCAGCTTTGTCATGCTCTTCCCCATCATTGTTGCCGTCATATCGGCGTGTAATCATCAAAACAGTCTGATTGTCAAAATTACATATCTGCTTTTATGCCTTTTTCTGGTCGGATGGCTGACGGTAGCCACCCGTAATACAAAATTTGAGCAATCACTTTTCTGTACTCTATAAGGCGTAAAAAACCATTTTTACCGGGATATCGGGATACAAACAAAAAACAACTTATTTTTCATTATGTTATGTGGTTTTTCGTATCCCGCCATATCCCGGTAAGTTTTTTTTTGCTTATGCATCAATAACATATTTCGGGATACGTTCCGGGATACAGTGATTTCGTTTATTTTTAAACCATTCGTAAACCAAAATACTGGGATACGGCGGGATATGGCGGGATACGATAGCAACACATAAGCAATTGATATTTATGTAATATATTTTTCATATCCCGATATCCCGCATATCCCGCGATTTTTGACCCTCTGCGAGCGTAGGCGGTTTTATTCGTCTTCAGCCAGGTCAATCAGCACGATAAATCGCTGCTGTGTTCCGTTAATCTTCACCGTTTTCGATGTCCAGCGACCGGGTTCTGCACAAACCAGCACTCCGGCTTCCTCCAGCGCCTGGCACCCAAAGTTTCTGGATATGCCGCATAAAATTTCTCCATCAAACACTGACGGAATAATGTGATATTCGGGTTTTCCATCTTCCCGCTTACCGCTGACAAGATACCCTGCAAGGTTATTTATACGGGATGCATAGTGGTTATCCATATCTCCATTGCTTTTCCCGTAGGTATAAGGCTGAAAACGGCTCAGGGCATGGCGCTGAATAAAATCACGGGCGCGGCTGATGACCTGGTATTTTTCCCGGTTTTCCAGCCCGAAATCCTGTAACCAGTCATCAAAAGCCCGTTGCGTTGCTGCCCGACATTCTTTTGCTGTCCAGCCAGTAATTGCGGTGGCAAGTTCTCCGGCCGCATCCAGCATGGCAAAGCGTGAAGCCACACGTCTGACCTGTGACGATGCATTTTCAGGCAGATTTCCCAGCCAGGTATTTTCTTTATCGGAAGTGGTGTTAATAGCCAGTTCCTTATGAGCGGATAACCAGCGCACCCACTCACGCCCCGCAGCTCCACAATAATTTGATGAAAGTCGCTTTATTGCTCTGGCATGTTGATCACCATCGTCATACCCGTTAAAAACCGTTGTATCGGTAAAGGGAACGCTTAGCAGCCGCACCAGTTGCCCGGCTTTTGGGGTGATCCCCCCTTTTAACAGGAAGGTCTCAAAATCTTCTTCCCCTGTGCTTAGTGCCGCTATTTTCCAGCGCATTACTGCACGATTGCCGCCATCTTTTCGTCCCTGAATTCTCCCCACACCGTTAAACAGGCTGTAGGCGGATTGCGCGATGTCATTAATCCTTCCTCCCTGACCAATTTCATCAATGGGGATAAAGCCATCATTACGTGCGGCAGCTTCCACCGTCAGTCCGTGCCGGGTGGCATCCCACGAAAGTTTGAGCATTTCAGGATCGCCATAAAGACTGGTGGCAGCTTCCACTGTCGTGGTTTTCCCTGCTGACGACTGCGCGAAAAGGTGGATACCAAAACAACTTCCGCCCACAAGAGAATTAAGGGGTGCTGCCAGTCCGACCAGTACCCCAAGCATCATTGAGTGATTACCTCGCATCAGGGAGGCGACATTATTCCTCCATTCCTGTACCGTCCCCCTGACGATATAGCCTTTGATGGCTGCAGATCCGCCACAGAATGCCACTGGACGATCCGGTACACCAATCACCTCACCATCTGGCATAACATAGGCTCCACAATGCCATCCGGCTGTTGATGTGACCTCCCACACAGTACGATCTCCCTGACGTTGCAGGTATTCCGCCAGTTTATTCAGTAAATGGGCGCTGGTGGTGATTGCAACACCCCGTCCACGTAACCTCGCCCATCCTGCTGGCATACCGATTTCATTGCGCGGCATCGCTTCGTAAATAATTTTCTGTGTTCCTTCCGGGATCATTTCAATTATCAGATACGCTTCCCGACCATCATTACCAATACCCGCTGTGCGCATCCTGTCACTCAACCAGGTTTCCTTATGATTCAGCTCCTCTGCTCTGGTATTGGGTATTGGCTCGACATACCAGAGCGCACCATCTTTTTCGGTGATATGCGGTTTCATGGGATCTGTTCTTCCGGGCAATCCACCCGCTCTCCTGACTTCCTCCGTCATGGTTTCCCCGCGCTCTGCCTGTTCGCGGATCCGTTGCAGGTAGTCGCGCCAGTTCTCAGGCTCCCGGTCGGGGATACCTTTGTATAATTTCGCCTCCTGTACGCCAGCCAGCGCCAGTTTTTCGGCGACAGCGTTAATCAGGATTGGCTCAATCTCCCCCGCGATATAAACACGCGCAAAGCGGCGCTCATCGTCGACAATGCGGATATTCGCAAGCTCTGCAAGTTGCTTTGGCCCCAGGTAAACAGGCGGCACGCTATCGCCATGTTTTCGTCCTTCGCTTTCAATCCAGTGTTGAGCATGGGCGTAAGCGTCCGTCCCGGCAAAAATGATTACCTCAGTGAATTTATCCTTCGGCTGATATTTTAAATTCGGTGCGTTTTTCACTTCTTACCTCCCGCAACCAACATTGCCCGGATTTTTTTAATATTCGTGGCTGCACGTCTCGCCACCGCCTGTTGTTTGTTTTCCACCAGAATAAAATCACGCTCAAACTGACGGCGCGGCATTACGCAGTCATATTCGTAAGCCTCACGGCGGTAGGTGATATTGCCTGGCGTAACGTGACGAATAACCACTCGTCCACCACGTCTGGTGTCGCGGTAAATATCTCCGTGTCTGATTTCAGGCCGAGAGAGACCGCTGGCAGTAAAGCCAGAATTTTTCTTTTTCATGGTTTTATTTTCCTGTCAGCAGTTCCGGTTTTATTCCTGCACGAATACAGAGTTCAGAAAAGCCTTCTACCGTACTTACAATTTCATTATTTCGCAGCCGGCATTGTGATTTCACGTTCCCTTTATCCAGGTAAACCAGTACGCGTCCGGTGAAATCCTCTGGCACATTCAGGGTAATTGTCATTGTTGCTGGCTTATTACCCATGATTCACCCCCTGAATGACCTGATAACCGCAACTGGTCAGCAATTCGATAAATTCCGGCAGTGTGCCGAAACAGCAATCATCACGCAGACATTCGCGGGATACCTCGACGCCGTTTTCGTAGTGACTCACCATGCGTCCGGTAAAATGCAGATCATCATCGTGATGGCTCGTTAACGGCTTAATCAGTCGCGCACGTTCTGCCAGTTCCAGCAATGCTTCAACGCTTCCGGCAATTGCACCATCCGGCAGGTTGTAATTACGCACTATGCGCCCGTTCTCCACATGGACCAGTAGCTGCCCGGTAAATTTCTCGTCAAACTGAATGCTGTTAAGGTCAGCAATTGACAGGTTATGCATGGCGCATCCCCTGACGAATACGGGTGGCAAATACCATCACGCAGCCATCAGGAGATTGCTGGCGTGCTTCCTGTTCGCTGGTAGCCTCGATGTGAATTACGCGCTGTTGTGCTGTGCTCAGGGCGATAAAACGCCAGATGTATTTATTCAGGTTGTGCGAGTCCCGCCCTTGCGGGTGTGTGGTATGATTTCTCATAGCTACCTCGATACTGTTGCTATCGTTGGTGGTTAGAAGCCCGGTTAGTGTTCGCGCACTGCCGGGTTTCGTCGTTTCTGCACCTTGCATCAACAAGGTGTTTAACACCAATTTAAACCTAGGTGTTAAACACGTCAAGTGTTGAACACTTGTTTTTTTTCCTGCATACTGCATTTGTTTTTTGTGAGGGGGACACAACATGGCGACAAAAGCAGTAAACGCAAAATCACAAACAGTTGCGGCAAGGGTTCCGCATGAAGTTATGAACAATGTTGAGGCAGTAAAAATGCCTGGTGAAAGTACAGGGCAGTTTGTAACAGCAGCATTAAAGCGAGAAGTTGAGTACCGCCAGCGCCGCAAGGCCAAAGAACAGGAGTAGTTGATCAACACCGGGCGCCCAGAAAAAATCGTATCAGTCGCGCCACCAGCAAAATTTTTTGCTTTCCGGACGATGTGGCCAACGACATTTTGCAGCAAAATATTCTGCATTTCTGGCGTGCTGTAGTAACGGTGATCAGCGCCTTCACTCTGTGCGACCACAACGCTATAATCTGCCTCGTAGACAGTAAGCAATATGGTGCTACAGGTAATTCGTTCACAAAGGCGCTCCGGCAACGGGGCGCTTTCTCTTTTTGTAACGGTCAGAGCGTTACACATGGCTGTTTTCCTCCATGCGACGGGCTAACCAACGCTGCGAAAGGCGAATTAATTCAGCTTTCCGCTGGTGGTAGTCCTGGCCTAACTCAATCAGCGTGATATTGCTCTGCTCAAGGTAAGAAAGGTGCTCAAGCTGCAACGTGCTCATGTGGTCGCGTGGTTCGCCTGTGATGCCGTTCGCCAGTGCCCACTGTTTTGCAGTCATGCCACCCAGCACGATACGCGCCAGCATATTGGCTTCCGTGGTGTAATGGTGCTGTAGAGTGTTTTTACCCAGTTCAGCCCGGTACGCCTCCAGCGCGGCACACATTGGCTTAAAGTAGCTGGCAACTGTGATACGGGCTTTCAGTTCCCGGCGTAACGCTGCGGAACGTACAGGCGCAACCTTGTGTAGCTCTTCCTCGCATTTGATGAAGTACTGACGAACGGCGCGCCCCTGTTCGGTGCGTTCGACCATCGCCAGTTCTTTCGCCATGTTCGTGGAGATCAAATAGTCTTCACTGCGGCGATCACCGCCGCGCTTTGTTGTCCAATCAGAATCAAACTGTTCAATATTTACACTTTGGTTCCCCCGTTTCGGGGAATCAAAGTACAAATTTTCTACAACTTCAAAATCCACGCCATTTTTAAATCCGTACTCATCAATACGTCCTTTAATCCAGGTAGTGAAATCACGGCCTACCCCGAGCGCCTTATGCAACGCTCTGGCGCTAACAATATTGGTTTCACGCCCGCCAATAACGCCGGAAATAACCGGGATAATTTCACCAAAATTTTGCAGATTCTGGTTTTCAGGTCGAATGAAGCCCTGCCCCTGTACGGGCGTTTTTCGCAGTTTCATAAAAACTCCGCTATCGAATTAAGTTACTTTTTATTTGCTGGTGGATAGCTGGGGCGCCTGGCCCCGTTGCCATTTAATCAGGTAGCTGTTCCGCGTGATTCCGCAATACGCTGATTAATCCACTCGTCAATTTCACTCTCAACGAAAGCAATCGCTCGCGAGCCAATTTTTACAGGTTTAGGAAAACGCCCTTGGGCAATGAGTTTATAGATCCATGCCCTGCCATAGCCTGTACGGCGCATGGTTTCTGGCATACGAATTAAAGATTGTGACATGATAATCGTCTCCCGTTGTTTATTGATGCCTACGGGAGACATTGAAGCAGGTAAGACATTGGATATCACCGCAATTGCGGTGAATGATACCGCAATTGCGGTATAGGACTAGAACTACGATTTAATTGATTTATTGGCTTCAGCAAACTTTGCTTCCAGCGTTCTTGAACTCATCCCCGGCTTACCTTCAAAATGCCCCAATAAATTACTAATAATAGAGCTTTGATTTTCGAATACAGATTGCTTAATACCAGCAGGTGAACGCCCTAACATTAGAAAAAGCAACCCTCCAATAATGTTTAAATATGTTGTTTCAGAACGTTGGTCAATGTTTTGCACGGAGTTATCAACCATTCGTCGTAGTGAATCACGTTCCCCTTGTAATTCGGAAATTTCATTTTTCTGCTGTTGGAAAGTCTTCATAGCATTATCTAAGCGAATATTAAGACGTTTGTTTTCAGCCTGAAGAGTTTGATATGCCTCGACTGTAATTCCAGCATGTAACTGCTGCTCAACAGCATCAAAAAGGAAAGCTGGTTTTTGGTTGGGATAGTTTTTTGACATCCATGATTTCAGATCGGAATGGCGGACGGTTAAACGGTGCTTAGCAACCTGTTCTCCAGGTTGAACAGTTTTACCATCACGGCCATAAGGAATTTCACAATTATGGATTGCATCTAAAATTTTCTCAGCATTAACACGCAAGCAAGGCCATTGAGGGAACATTCCAACGCTAGGTAAAACTCCATCTCCCACTCGCTCCAATATTAAAACTTCATGAGCAATTAAATTACACCAACGTAGCGCCGCTTCAATTGGAGTGTAATATGCCTTTTCAAGAGAACTACAGCTTTTTGAATTGTAAGTCACTCTGTGCTACCTCGCACCCTCTGTAAAAGTGGCTGTGCCAGCCCGCAGAGGTGTACGGGTTTTCAGGAGCGACCCTAGACACAGCCTTTTCTTAATCGCTCAAAGTCTACTACTGTATACTCAACCAGTCACCCGCATTTTCCGAACTCACCATGCACCACATTTCCGCCATGCTCGAGCGAATCCATATAGTCGGCATACCACTGGAGCATCTCCCGGCGACCATCCAGATATTGCGCATGGTTGTATGTGCCACGAATTGAGTTTTTATCGACGTGTGCAAGCTGTGTCTCTATCCACGCGGTGTTATAGCCCTGCTCATGCAAAATGGTGCTCATGGTGTGCCGGAATCCATGACCAGTAACCTTTCCGTTATAGCCGATGCGTTTAAATACTTGGTTTATGCTAGCCTCGCTCATTGTTTTCCTTGGATCATTACGGCCGGGAAACATAAGCGGATAATTGCCAGTTAATTCTTTAATCTGCCCAATAAGAGAAAGAGCCTGCTTAGACAAAGGCACCACATGAGGGCGACGCATTTTCATCCGTGAAGCAGGTATCTCCCAGATAGCCTTGTTGAGATCGATTTCATCCCATAATGCACCGCGCAGTTCGCCAGTCCGCAAACCGGTGATAATCAGTAGACGAGCCGCCATAACAACCAATGCACTTCCTGAGTAACTGGACAATGCCTTGAAAAAATCAGGTAATTCTTTGGCTGTGAGGAAAGGATAATGATTAGATTCATGACCTTGCATCGCGCTGGTGAGATCCGGTGCAGGGTTATACTCAGCACGTCCAGTGACAATTGCATAGCGGAAAACTTCCCCGCATCGCTGCCTCACTTTTTTGGCTTTTTCGGTAGCACCGCGCCCCTCGATACGCCGCAGCACATTCAGCAGTTCAAGTGGTTTGATTTCGGCGATTGGTTTTTTGCCAATGTAAGGGAACACATCTTTGTTGAAGGCTTCGAGGATGTCTGAAGCATAACCAGCAGACCATTTTTTTAATTTGCTGCTGTGCCACTCAATGGCAATATCTTTGAAGGTGTTGTTTAACTGCGTTTCCCGGGCAATCTTTTCCTCTCGTTTCGCTTCCATCGGATCGATACCCCCAGCGATACTCCTTTTAGCTTCTTCACGTTTTGCACGAGCATCAGCCAAGGTAACTTCAGGATACACACCTAGTGCTAACAGCTTCTCTTTACCAGCTACACGATACTTGAAGCGCCAATATTTTCCTCCACTAGGTTTTACCAAGAGATACAGACCACCACCATCAGCCAGCTTGTAAGCCTTCTCTTTTGGCTTGGCAGTGTCTATTTGACGGGCATTGAGTTTCACTTGGGGGTACCTCCACTAAACCGAACAGCAAATACCCCCAAAAGTACCCCCAATTGACTGTAGATTTTGGGGTACTTAAGTAGACGTCAAAAGACTAAAAGGGGCGCTAACATGCGGATTATAAGAGGTTTTTAAATACTTGAGTAGACTTGGGGAGACGTTAGAATGGTGCCGATAATAGGAGTCGAACCTACGACCTTCGCATTACGAATGCGCTGCTCTACCAACTGAGCTATATCGGCCCTGAAAGGACATGTTCACGAACGTGAATCACGGTGGACAAGGTTAAAACTAACCGGGCGATGCGTCAATGGCCTTGTGAATCAAACGGCTACTTTTGCATCACCCGGTTTTGTTTACGCACGAATGGTGTAATCACCAATGCCGATCCACTTGTAAGTGGTCAGTGCTTCCAGCCCCATCGGGCCGCGCGCGTGGAGTTTTTGTGTGCTTACCGCCACTTCCGCGCCAAGACCAAACTGGCCGCCGTCGGTAAAACGTGTAGAGGCGTTGACGTAAACAGCAGAAGAATCCACTTCGTTAACAAAACGCTGGGCATTGCGCATATCACGTGTCAGGATCGCATCGGAGTGCTGGGTGCCGTGTTCACGAATATGAGCGATGGCATCGTCAAGATCGCTGACGATTTTGACGTTCAAATCTAATGACAGAAACTCATCGTCATACTCTTCGGCTTTAACAGCCACCACCTTCGCAGAGCCTGCCTGTAACTGCGCCAGCGCAGCTACATCTGCGTGTAACGTCACGCCGCTTTCCGCCATTTGCTTGCTTAATGCGGGCAGGAAGCTATCAGCGATGTTTTTATTTACCAGCAACGTTTCTACCGTATTACATGTGCTCGGACGCTGAGTTTTCGCGTTGATAATTACTTTCAGGGCTTCAGCTATCTCTGCACTTTCATCAACATAAATATGGCAGACGCCAATACCGCCGGTGATCACCGGGATCGTTGACTGCTCGCGGCACAGCTTATGCAAACCAGCGCCACCGCGCGGGATCAGCATGTCGATGTATTTATCCATACGCAGCATTTCACTCACCAATGCGCGATCCGGATTATCAATCGCCTGCACTGCGCCTGCCGGTAAACCGCAGGATTGCAGGGCGTCCTGAATCACCGCCACCGTTGCAGCGTTGGTGCGGCAGGTTTCTTTACCACCGCGCAGGATCACCGCGTTACCGGTTTTCAGGCACAGGGAAGCGACATCAACCGTCACGTTCGGGCGCGCTTCATAAATCACCCCAATCACGCCAAGTGGGACGCGACGACGCTCCAGACGCAGACCGCTGTCCAGCACACCACCATCAATCACCTGCCCCACCGGATCGGCGAGATTACATACCTGGCGCACATCGTCGGCAATGCCTTTCAGTCGCGCGGGCGTCAGTGCCAGACGGTCAAGCATCGCTTCGCTAAGGCCATTGGCACGCGCGTCAGCAACATCCAGGGCGTTAGCGTTGAGGATATTTTCGCTTTGTGCTTCCAGTTCATCGGCGATCTTTTCCAGCACGCGATTTTTTTCGCGGCTGGAGAGTTGCGCTAATTTATACGAGGCTTGCTTCGCGGCAATGCCCATTTGTTCCAGCATCGGCCTGCTCCTTAACGGGTAATCATGTCATCACGGTGAACGGCAACCGGGCCATATTCATATCCCAGTATTGCATCAATTTCTTGCGAGTGGTGTCCGGCAATGCGACGCAATGCATCGCTGTTGTAACGGCTGACGCCGTGGGCAATATCGCGACCTTCGAGGTTGCAAATACGAATGACTTCACCACGCGAGAAGTTGCCGCTCACGCTTTTAATACCTTTCGGCAACAGGGAGCTGCCGCGTTCAAGAATAGCGGCGGTCGCCCCTTCATCAACGGTAATTTCACCCGCCGGTGGCGCGCCAAAAATCCAGCGTTTACGGTTTTCTAAAGGCGTTGCCTGGGCATGGAACAGCGTACCGACAGAAATACCTTCCATCGCATCACCAATAACGCCCGGCTTGTTACCTGCGGCAATAATAGTGTCGATCCCCGCACGGCAAGCCACGTCAGCGGCCTGCAGTTTGGTGCCCATACCGCCGGTTCCGAGACCTGAAACGCTGTCACCGGCAATCGCCCGCAGTGCGTCATCAATGCCGTAAACATCTTTAATCAGTTCTGCCTGCGGATTGTTGCGCGGGTCAGCGGTATACAAACCTTTTTGATCGGTCAGCAGCAACAGTTTATCGGCACCCGCCAGAATCGCCGCCAGCGCAGAAAGGTTGTCATTATCGCCGACTTTAATCTCTGCCGTAGCAACAGCATCGTTCTCATTAATTACCGGAACGATGTTGTTATCGAGCAGCGCACGCAACGTATCGCGGGCGTTCAGGAAGCGTTCACGGTCTTCCATATCGGCACGGGTTAGTAGCATCTGCCCGACGTGAATGCCGTAAATTGCAAAGAGTTGTTCCCACAGTTGAATCAGTCGACTCTGCCCTACCGCCGCCAATAGTTGCTTCGAGGCGATAGTCGCTGGCAGTTCCGGGTAACCCAGGTGCTCACGTCCGGCGGCAATCGCGCCCGACGTCACAATGACTATCCGATGCCCGGCGGCATGTAACTGCGCGCACTGGCGAACAAGTTCAACGATATGGGCACGGTTCAGACGGCGCGATCCGCCTGTTAGCACACTGGTGCCGAGTTTTACCACCAGCGTCTGGCTGTCACTCATGATTCTCTGCCATTCAATTTTAGGAAAAATGATATCAAACGAACGTTTTAGCAGGACTGTCGCCGGTTGCCAACCATCTGCGAGCAAAGCATAGCGTTTTGTTGCGCGGGATCAGCAAGCGTAGCGGCAGTTGTTTACGTTTTTATTACAGATTTAATAAATTACCACATTTTAAGAATATTATTAATCTGTAATATATCTTTAACAATCTCAGGTTAAAAACTTTCCTGTTTTCAACGGGTCTCTCCCGCTGAATATTCGCGCGTTAATTAAAATCAGGAATGAAAATGAAAAAGAGCACTCTGGCATTAGTGGTGATGGGTATTGTGGCATCTGCATCCGTACAGGCCGCAGAAATATATAACAAAGACGGTAATAAACTGGATGTCTATGGCAAAGTTAAAGCCATGCATTATATGAGTGATAACGACAGTAAAGATGGCGACCAGAGTTATATCCGTTTTGGTTTTAAAGGCGAAACGCAAATTAACGATCAACTGACCGGTTATGGTCGGTGGGAAGCGGAGTTTGCCGGAAATAAAGCTGAGAGTGATACCGCACAGCAAAAAACGCGTCTCGCTTTTGCCGGGTTGAAATATAAGGATTTAGGTTCTTTCGATTATGGACGTAACCTGGGCGCGCTGTATGACGTCGAAGCCTGGACCGATATGTTCCCGGAATTTGGTGGCGACTCCTCGGCGCAGACCGACAACTTTATGACCAAACGCGCCAGCGGTCTGGCGACGTATCGGAACACCGACTTCTTCGGCGTTATCGATGGCCTGAACTTAACCCTGCAATATCAAGGGAAAAACGAAAACCGCGATGTGAAAAAGCAGAACGGCGATGGGTTTGGTACTTCACTGACGTATGACTTTGGCGGCAGCGATTTCGCTATCAGTGGAGCCTATACCAACTCTGATCGCACCAACGAGCAGAACCTGCAAAACCGTGGTACGGGCAAACGTGCCGAAGCGTGGGCAACGGGTCTTAAATACGATGCCAATAATATTTACCTGGCAACCTTCTATTCTGAAACGCGTAACATGACGCCAATTTCTGGCGGTTTTGCTAATAAGACACAGAATTTTGAAGCGGTCACTCAATACCAATTCGACTTTGGTCTGCGTCCATCTTTAGGTTATGTGCTATCGAAAGGAAAAGATATTGAAGGTATCGGTGATGAGGATCTGGTCAATTATATTGATATCGGTGCCACGTATTATTTCAACAAAAACATGTCAGCATTTGTTGATTATAAAATCAACCAACTGGATAGCGATAATAAGTTGAATATTAATAATGATGATATTGTCGCGATAGGAATGACATATCAGTTTTAATAATATTGCCGGATGCGATGCATCCGGCACTTTTCACTCACGCCGTTAACTTCACCGGCTCATCACGAAAATCATCCGCCGGTTCCAGCTTCAGATTCAGCGTCGCCAGCAGTTCACGCAGCTTTTCATGAAACTCTCGCAGGGTGTGCTCCAGCCGCTCAACCACTTCCGCATCTTTTACCTGAACATGCGTCCAGTCGCCTGCTTTATCGAACAGACCAAACCGGTAACTGTAGGTAAAACGGGATTCCTGCGCTTCCAGTTCCATCCACCAGCCCCAGAACTCACGCACTTCCGGCGCCGGTTTCACATTGACGCATACAGCCAGACAATCGAAAAAGAATCGATTATCTTCGCACTTACCTTCACGAATATACGGGCCTAGTGCGGTAAATTTTTTGATCAATCTGCTTTTCGGGTGTCCACTCGGTAACGTCATTGCGATCTCCTGTTGTGAAGCAACTGTTTTACCAAATTGGCAAAATTTAGCAAATTTTTAACACAATCGCTTTTCGAGCCAGTTAGTAATTTCCTGGAGTGCTTTGTCAAAATTCCGATACACCGGATTAAATGGAATTTCTAACAATTTACCGTCAGCAGATGACGAAGTGATTAATCGTGAATCCTCTTCCGGGCTGAACGGATCGTTCTTCCAGAAGCCTGATAACATTGGCGTTGGGCAGCGACGCCCCAGCAACCCTTGCACTTTCAATGAATAGCGATTCAA
>NZ_PTRF01000016.1:0-110445 GCF_002965705.1 Escherichia sp. MOD1-EC6842
AACATCAAAGAATAATAATATACGATTATTAAAAATTAAACATATTCACCAGCATTATATGTTTAGAATTACTTTGATAATTCCCGCAAAAAAATTTGTTTATAAATATTTATTTGCGTATATAATCCCGCCTGTTTAATATATTAAAAATATAATATTATTCCATTCATCAATATAAAAGGAACTTAAGTGAAAGCAAAAATTCTCATTCCATCGTTATCTGTTCTCCTGATGGGTATATCGGCTTTAAGTTATGCGGACACTCCCGCCGGTAAAGTTCATTTCAATGGGCTAATTACTGCATCAACTTGTGACTTAGAGCAAGGTACAGGCAAGGGACAGAATGACCAGACCGTAACGCTTCAGACAGTGGACGTTGCTGATTTTGGCGCTGCTGTAGGTAATGAAGCAGCAAACTCTGCAACAGATTTTAATATTAATCTTACCGGTTGTACGACACAATTAGGTAGCATCAACCTTGAATTTAGCGGTAATACCACCGATGCCACCGATAATACAGCCCTGGCAATTGACACCGGTGCAGATAAAGCAACAGGCGTAGGGATTCGTATTTATCGTGAAGGTGCTTCTTCACCGATTAATTTTGCTACTGATCGTACCGATGCAGAAAGCTCTGCGGTAACACTTTCATCCATTAGCCCAACCAATGGTGATGGCAAGCATAGCTTTAATTATAAAGCGGTTTATGTCAGAACAGCAGATACAATTACTGAAGGTCAGGGTAACGCGACTGCGGATTATCGTATCGCTTACTATTAATGATATATTTCAAAGGGGTGAAATTACTACACCCCTTAATTACTAAAGTAAAAATGCATGAAAAAATACTCTTTATTACTGATTGTATTATTTGCCAACATTGCTTACGGGGGAGTGGTTATTCGGGGAACAAGAATTATTTACCCGTCCACGGCGCGGGAAATCCCTGTAGAAGTGACGAATCAAGATAAAGAGCGTTCATACCTTGTTCAGGCCTGGATGAGTGACTTTGCCAATGATGCAAATAAGAAAACGCCATTTGTACTCACTCCGCCGTTAGTTAAACTGGAAGCTCAGAAAAACACGCTTTTCCGCTTAATCTATACCGGTACGCAAAAATTGCCGGAGGATCGTGAATCCATTTTTTGGCTAAATGTAAAATCCATTCCTGGGATGTCAGAAGAGTCTTCACAGGTGCCGAATCAACTGCAATTTGCCGTTCAGAGCCAGCTCAAAGTTTTTTATCGTCCGCTGGGGCTTGCTGATGATGCCAATACCGCCTATAGCAAAATCGCTTTCCGGATACAAGGCAACAGGCTAATCGCCAAAAACCCAACACCTTACTTTGTCACCTTCCGCACTCTGGCAGTGAATGGTAAGCCCGTATCGTATAAAGGAAACGGCGTTGTGAAAATGATGCTCAATCCATTTGGCGAGCAAACATATACTCTGACCGCATCCTCTTCTGAAAACAATAGTGTTGAATGGTCAGCAATAAATGATTACGGCGGTACGACAAATACCATAAAGACCCGGTTATAAGCGCAATAGATTGTTCAGGAAAACGACAGGAATTATCTCGTACAAGGAAAGTAATAATAACATGAACTCCTTACATCTATTTTGTTTGCATGTTGTTGTAACAATAGTGCCATTGACACTGTTACAAAACAGTTACGCCCGCGAGGTGTTTAATTACAAACTTTTAGAGTCAGGGGCTTCAGAAAGCGAACTGGAAGCCATTAAAAATTTTGACAAAAATGATGGCCTGGTGCCCGGTAAATATCGGGTCGATGTTTTTATGAATAATCAACGCATTACACGTAAAGATATTGATTTTGTCGTTGATGATAAAGCGAACAAACTCTTACCTGTGTTAAGCAAAAAAGAGTATATCGCTATGGGGGTTGCCAATAGCCCCTCCGCGTCATTTGCCACGCTGGCAGATGACGATATCGTGACGAATTTAGAAAATTATATTCCCTTTTCATCAGTGCGCTTTGAGCAGAGTTCGCTGCGCCTGTATCTGTCAGTTCCACAACTGGCGATGAACAATGCCGCAAACGGGTATATTGATCCGGTTTTATGGGATAATGGATTGCCTGCGTTGTTTACAAATTACTATTTTAGCGGCTCACATAATTGGCAAGATGGTCGTTCAGATAATAGTTCATACCTTAATCTGAATAATGGTATTAATCTTGGCCCCTGGCGTTTAAGAAATAACATTAATTACAACGATGGCACCTGGCAAAATATTGATACCTATATCTGGCGAAATATCCCTGCGTTAACCAGCAAACTCATTCTTGGCGATACCTGGACAGATTCAGCCGTTTTCGATAGTTTCCAGTTTCGCGGGGTAAAACTGGAAAGTAATGAAAATATGCTTCCTTACAGCATGAGAGGTTTTGCCCCCGTTATTCGCGGCGTTGCCAAAAGCAATGCGCAAGTGACGATTCGACAAAATAATTATATTATTTACCAAAGTACGGTATCCCCAGGTCCTTTCGAATTACATGATGTCTCTCCTGTTTCTTCTGGTGGGGATATGGAAGTCACGGTAAAAGAATCTGATGGTAGCGAACAAAAATATATTCAGGCATCAGCTTCAATTCCTGTCATGCGCCGAGAAGGAGCCATGTCTTATAGTTTATCTGGCGGAGAATATCGCTCATCTGATAACTCCCATGATAAACCCGGCTTTGCTCAGGCGACGCTGATTTACGGTTTACCTGCAGGCATTACCCTCTATGGTGGCACAATTTTTGCCAGTGATTATCGTTCTGGCGCATTAGGCGCAGGTGTCGATTTACAACACTTTGGCTCGCTTTCAGCAGACATTACTCGTTCATATAGCCAGACGGTTGATGACAGTTCACAACAAGGACAATCTTACCGATTGCTTTACTCGAAAAATTTCTCCAGCACTGAAACGAATATCACGCTTGCTGGCTACCGTTATTCCACAGAGAATTTCTATACCTTTAGCGAAGCACAAAATAATAAAGAGTATGATGAGGACGACGCGTTTTCATACCGTAACAACTATAACCGCCATCGTCGGTTACAACTTACCATTAATCAGGCGATCCCCTCGTTTGGTCAGTTCAATATTTCGGGCTATCAACAAGATTATTGGGGACTCGGGGGTAAAGAGCGCAGCCTCAGCGTAGGGTATAGTCATAGTTGGGAAAATGTGAGTTTTAGCCTAAGTTATTTACTGACACGAATGCCAGACAATAATAAGAACGATCAACAACTCTCACTTTCTGTCAGCGTTCCACTAGGAAAATGGTTACCTGGTGCGCATGTTAATTACAATAACACCAGCAGTAATAGCGGTCACACTTTAAACAGTGTGGCGCTTAACGGTACTGCGCTGGAAGATAATAATCTCAGTTATAGTCTGCAACAAAGTCATGGCGATCAAGGTTATGGTGGCAATACGTCACTCAGTTATCGCTCCAGTAAAGGCGTAATTGGCGCAGGCTGGAACTATGGTCAGGATCAACGGCAATTAAATTACAATATGCAGGGCGCAATTGTTCTGCATCCGTATGGATTAACCCTTGCTCAGTCTTTAGGTGAATCATCGATTCTGGTGCGCGCCCCTGATGCCAGTGGGCTGGGCATTAACAGAGGAACGTCGGTTTATACCGACTGGCGAGGATACTCCATCATCCCTTACGCATCAGCATTTCAGCGCAACCGTATCGCCATCAATACGCAAACCTTGCCGTCAAATGTTGAAATACCGGAACCGGTACAAGAAGTTATTCCTACGGAAGGCGCATTAGTCGTAGCCAATTTTTCAACGCGATATGGTCAGAAATTACTTTTAACCTTAATGCATAAAGACAAATTTGTTCCCTTTGGAGCCGTAGTCACTGCTAAAGATGAGCAAATTTCAACCCTCGTTGGGCGAAACGGTGAAACGTATTTATCCGGCGCACAAGCTAATCAAAAATGGCAAGTCAAGTGGGGAAAATCGGCCACTGAAAGTTGCCAGGTTCGTATATTACCAGAACTACTTCAGACACCGCAAAACATGACTAATCTTATTATTGCCACCGCAGCGTGTGATTAACATCATGAAGATAAAAATCATCAGTACTTATAAAGTTACAAGTCGTGAAGCGTTATTGCTGCTGGTTATTTTGATAGCAGCCTTTGTTCCTTCTCTTAGTTTCGCTAAAACATGTAGCTACACCAGTGGTGGACCGGCATTAGTTTCATTTTCTGATATTTCGATCAATTCTGAATACAATAAAAACACAGCGCCAGGAACCATAATTTTTGATCGAAGTTACCATTCCAGTCACTCAGGACAGATCACATGCTCAGATAATTATCCTGATTACAGTGAAGGGTTTGCCACTTCTCCTTCAACTTTAGTCGGCAGTGATATCTGTTTATTCAATGTGCCTTTGACTAATGGAAAAAATTCTGGCGTCGGCATTAAAATATTTTACGATTTAAAGAATAATAATACCACCCCAAACAATTACTGCATGGAATACCCTAAACGCACCAGCACTGCAAATAAAAACAACTTTTCCGTTGAGGGTAATTTCCGCATACAATTAAAAGTCATCGGGGAATTACAGGGTGGTGAAATTGATTTATCTCGTTTTAGTAATGCTGGCATTTGGTGGAATAATATTGAGGCATTTTCTCTCGAATTTAGCAACACCATTATTAATCTTCACTCATTGAGCTGCGACCTGAACACGCCTGATGTTCCAGTTTCATTATCACCCGCCGCAGGAATTAATTCCGACACCACCTTCAAAGGGATTAACTCCACTTCGGCGCTGGTAGATTTTAATATCGGACTAACGTGTGATCCGGGAACCAATGTCGCCATACGTTTTGAAGGCGATACGGTAAGTGGAAGTAATAATTCAATCCTGAAGCTAACTCAACAGAATAATTCTGCCTCTGGGGTTGGCGTACAGATCTTAGATAAGAATAAAAATATTATCCCCCTTAATCAACCTGATTACGTTTTACAGTTAAGTAATATTCAGCAATCAGCCACGTCGTTGAATTTTAGTGCGCGATATATTCAGACAGAAAGTAATGTAACGCCAGGAAAAGCGGATGCGGATGCGACATTTTATCTTTCGTTTCCGTAATGAACAGCAATAAACCCGCGAACAGGTGCCGGAAGCATCCGGCACCTGGACTATTATTGCGGCGACAGTCTCAGCGACTCAACAACCTCAATCCAGCCATGCTCACTGGCGATGTTCTGCCCGTTCAGCCAGCGGCGCAGCATATTCAGTGCCATCATTGCGCACACTTCCTGACGGATAGCCAGGCTGTAGCGCGTAGTGCTGAAACGCACACGCAGAGCGAAAGTGCCGTCTGGTGTGGCTAGCGCAAAGTTGAGATGCTCGTTCTCGAAACCAGAAACAGCCAGTGCCAGCCCGGCAAAATGGTTGGCCCGCCGTTCTGTAATCCAGTGTGCAGTTTGCGCCAGAGTTTCTTCCTGTGAAGGAACCACTTCACATGCCAGTAATGGCGCACCTGCGCGCGCGAGTTGCAAAGCCAATAAACCACCGGTGAATTGCTCACTCAACGTCAGGCTGAACTGGCGACTTTGCAGTTCGCGACTGATTTGTGCAGGCAGTCCTTCTGTGCCTTCGAAAATCATGCTCTGCCCGGCGACGCGTTTAACGTCCAGCCACAGTTTTTCCATCGCCTGTTGCTCGCTTGCCGGTCCAGTGAGTTTCAATTCAATAATCGGCATGGAAGAGCGATAGCCCATCGTCACACCTGGCGGTAGTTGCAACGCATCCAGGCTTTGCGCCAGATCGCTTTCCGAACGACCAAAAGTTGTCAGCCGCAGACAAACCGGCGGCTGCGGCAAAGAAAAACGCTCGCGCAGGCGCGGCAGGATTTCATGCTCCACCATCACCTTAAACTCCGACGGTACGCCGGGGGTAAAGAATATCAGGCAACGGTGAAGCTGTACGGCAAAACCACAAGCGGTGCCTACCGGGTTATTGATAAATTCAGCACTGGCAGGCAGCTCCGCTTGTTTGCGATTACTCGGCGCCATTACGCGACCACGTTCGCGGAAATAGCGTTCCATCTCATTGAGCCAGGCTTCATGAAGAACCAGGCTTTCACCTTTGGCTGTCGCTGCGGCGAGTGCGCTTAAATCATCACTGGTCGGCCCCAGTCCGCCATTGACGATCAGCACATCGGCGTGCTGACTACGTTCGCGCAGAATGGTCACTAAATCATCAAGGTTATCGCCCACCGTATTGCGGCGAGATAATGGCAATCCCTGGTGAAAGAAAAAATCCGCCAGCCAGGCAGCGTTAGTGTCAACGATTTGCCCGTGTAACACTTCATCCCCGGTGGATAACATTTCCACTTTTAACATGGTTATCTCCTGCTTTTGTTATCGAATCACTATAACGCAAAGGGAGATAAGGCGTAGTAAGAAACTGAATGGCGCGGCAGAACGCCGCGCCGGAAGGCATCAGAAACTGGCGTTAACACCGACATACGGGCCGTCAGCCACGGCGTTGTCGCGGTTACCGTCTTTACCCGACAGATTCAGGTAGCGATAACCCGCCTCAATACTGACTGGACGCATAATGGTGTAACGCGCGCCAGCATTCGCTTCTTCATAACTTTTAATACCACTGGAGAGCGAATCCGGAGAGTAGTAATACTCACCAAACAGACGGAAGCTATCGCCAATTTGCCACTGCAAGCCACCGCCTACCGCTGCGGCATAACCTTCATCGCCGTCGTTCGGGTTGGTGTAAACGCCTTTACCGCCCACAGTTGCCATTAACGGTCCCAGCGGCAGATTCAATCCCAGACCAACGCCCGCGACGTCACCGTCGTCATCGTTATGTGTCCAGTTACCGCTTAATGCCAGACCGGTCGATTCAGTACCGAAACCGACGCCAATATTGGTATATTCTTTTCCCGCCTGACCGCTAATGCTTATCGCATTTGCCGATGCAGAAACCAATAGCATTCCAGCCAGAACTGGCAGTGCAAATTTTTTCATTTTTACCTTTTCCCGCAAGAAGATAATTAAAAGTCCCCAAAGCTGCGGGATTGTACTGCCTGACACAGAGGATTCAATGCGTGAAAAAAGCGATCTGCTAACTTATTGTAACTAAATACTTCTTGAATAATTAAGTGCAGAAAAAGTAGCCACCAAAAAGATGAAACCCAAAAAACAATCACCATGATTATCATCGCAAAAAAGACCAATGCCACTTTCACGCGTTGATCCATTGCCGTATTCTTTTGTTTTATTTTTGGTGGTAAGGAATATTCCCATGCGGCAACGGACTATAGTTTGTCCCTTAATTCAAAATGATGGTGCTTATCTGCTGTGTAAAATGGCCGACGATCGCGGCGTTTTCCCCGGACAATGGGCGCTGTCTGGCGGCGGCGTAGAACCCGGTGAGCGCATTGAAGAAGCATTACGTCGTGAAATCAGAGAAGAGCTGGGCGAGCAACTGATTCTTACTGACATCACGCCGTGGACGTTCAGTGATGATATTCGCATCAAGACATATGCAGATGGCCGCAAGGAAGAGATTTATATGATTTACCTGATCTTTGACTGCGTCTCTGCCAACCGTGAAGTGAAAATTAACGAAGAGTTTCAGGAATACGCATGGGTAAAACCTGAAGATCTTGCGCACTATGATTTGAATGTCGCCACTCAGAAAACATTACGTTTGAAAGGTCTGATGTAACAGTAATGACAGCCATTATTGGCTGTCATATTAACAAATCACCGATTAACAAACTCACCATCCAGTAAAACGTTGCCTTTTTCCACATGCATTACCAGCCCATCCAGATAATCTGGTTTAAATGTCACGCTACGTTTATCTTTTGCGATATAGGTCAGACAATGGTTATGGGTGAAAATAACGATATTTTTATCTGGAGCTTTGCTTTGCAACTCCTTAATTGTGCTATAAATCTCATTTCTACATTGTAAAAACCGTTTATCTACCGTCAGTTTTTTTCCAGCAGAAAACCAGGTCGCTGATTGAATAGTCCGAACGGCATTACTGGAATAAAGATCGAAATCAGGGATGTCCGCGCTAAAAGCTTTGCCCAGTTCACGGGCATTCTGAGCACCTTTCACCGTAATGCCTGTTTTGTCTGACAAGCATTGATTAGAGGAGCGATCGCAGCGTTCCGCATGGCGAAACAGAACCACAACCGGATGCTGCTGCGCTAATCTGGCCAGCGTTTTATTGTCGATACGCGGCAAACCATTACTGCTCCAGGCAGCATGTGTACCCAGCCCCACAATCGCCCCAAGCGCCAGTAAAATGTAGATATATTTTTTAGACTTCAACGAAGTCCCACTAAAAGCTAACACTTAAGCTCCACCTATAGACAAGCGTAGCCAGCTAAATGACCGCGAAAACAAACGACATTTTCACCGGTAAATAGTGGCTGGGATAGTATTAAAACATTACGATGCACGCAAAATGCCTTAAATCTTGTCAAATTAAAAGCCTGAATAAGATACAAAAACAAAAAAAATAATATTTAAGCCTTATATTCATTCCTTAAGGTTAAATTAATATTCTACCCTTAGAATTTCATTCCAAATGGCAAAATACACATAACGTTCCCTATGACAGATATTAGCGAATAACAGGGAAAGGTATTCAATGGCCGAAGGAAAAACGATGTCAGACTTTTTACCTTTTTCGCGTCCGGCAATAGGCGCGGAAGAACTCGCTGCAGTTCAAGAGGTTTTCGAATCCGGTTGGATAACCACTGGCCCGAAGAATCAAGCACTGGAAGCGGCCTTTTGCCAGTTGACAGGAAATCAACATGCCATCGCAGTCAGCTCGGCCACTGCTGGAATGCATATCACGCTGATGGCGCTGGGGATTGGCGCTGATGATGAAGTCATCACCCCCTCCATGACCTGGGTTTCAACCCTCAATATGATCTCCCTGTTGGGCGCAACGCCGGTGATGGTGGACGTTGATTGCGATACGCTGATGATCACGCCTGAAGCGATCGAAGCGGCCATTACGCCCTACACCAAAGCGATTATCCCGGTGCATTATGCCGGAGCGCCAGCAGATATTGACGCCATTCGCGCCATTGCTGAACGCCACGGTATCGCGGTCATTGAAGATGCCGCCCACGCCGTCGGTACGTATTACAAAGGTCAGCATACTGGTGCAAAGGGCACCGCTATTTTTTCGTTTCACGCCATCAAAAATATTACCTGCGCGGAAGGCGGCCTGATTGTTACCGATAATGAAAACCTCGCCCGCCAGTTACGCATGTTGAAATTTCATGGTCTGGGTGTCGATGCATACGACAGACAAACCTGGGGCCGCACACCGCAGGCTGAAGTATTAACGCCAGGCTATAAGTACAATCTGACCGATATTAACGCTGCGATAGCTCTGACGCAGTTGAATAAATTAGAGCAACTAAATACTCGCCGTCGCGACATTGCCCTGCAATATCAGCAAGCACTGGCAACTCTCCCTTTCCAGCCTTTAAGCGTTCCTGCATGGTCACACGTTCACTCCTGGCATCTGTTTATCATTCGTGTTGATGAACAACGTTGTGGTATCAGCCGCGATGCTCTGATGGAAGCGTTAAAAGAAAGAGGCATTGGAACCGGGTTACATTTCCGCGCCGCCCACACGCAAAAATATTATCGCGAGCGTTTTCCAACGCTGTCGTTGCCGAATACGGAATGGAATAGCGAACGCATCTGTTCGTTGCCGCTGTTCCCGGATATGACCACCGCCGATGCCGATCGCGTCATCACTGCCCTTCAGCAACTCGCAGGACAATAAGCCATGTTTGAAATCCACCCTGTTAAGAAAGTCTCGGTGGTTATTCCCATTTATAACGAGCAGGAAAGTTTACCGGAATTAATCAGGCGCACCACCGCAGCTTGTGAATCACTGGGCAAAGAGTATGAAATACTGTTGGTTGATGACGGCAGTAACGACAACTCCGCACAAATGCTGGTCGATGCCTCACAAGCGGAGGGCAGCCATATTGTGTCTATTTTGCTTAACCGCAATTACGGACAACATTCGGCAATTATGGCGGGATTCAGTCACGTTACCGGCGACTTAATCATTACTCTTGATGCCGATCTCCAGAATCCACCAGAAGAAATCCCCCACCTGGTGGAAAAAGCCGATGAAGGTTACGACGTGGTAGGGACTGTGCGCCAGAATCGCCAGGACAGCTGGTTTCGTAAAACCGCCTCGAAGATGATTAACCGGCTTATCCAGCGCACCACCGGCAAAGCGATGGGCGACTACGGCTGTATGCTGCGCGCTTATCGCCGGCATATTGTCGATGCGATGTTGCACTGCCATGAACGCAGCACCTTTATTCCTATTCTGGCGAATATCTTTGCCCGCCGCGCCATTGAAATTCCGGTGCATCATGCCGAGCGTGAGTTTGGTGAATCCAAATACAGCTTTATGCGCCTGATTAATTTGATGTACGACCTGGTGACCTGCCTTACCACTACGCCGCTACGTATGCTGAGTCTGCTCGGCAGCATTATTGCGATTGGCGGTTTTAGCATCGCGGTGCTGCTGGTGATTTTACGCCTGACCTTCGGACCACAATGGGCGGCTGAAGGAGTCTTTATGCTGTTTGCCGTGCTGTTTACCTTTATTGGCGCTCAGTTTATCGGCATGGGCTTGCTCGGTGAATATATCGGCAGGATCTACACCGATGTCCGCGCCCGCCCCCGCTATTTTGTTCAGCAAGTTATCCGTCCATCCAGCAAGGAAAATGAATAATGAAAACCGCCGTTTTTGCCTATCACGATATGGGATGCCTGGGCATTGAAGCCTTGCTGGCTGCCGGTTACGAAATTAGCGCCATTTTTACTCATACCGATAATCCTGGCGAAAAAGCGTTTTATGGTTCGGTGGCTCGTCTGGCGGCGGAAAGAGGCATTCCGGTTTACGCGCCGGATAACGTTAACCATCCGCTGTGGGTAGAACGCATAGCCCAACTGTCACCTGATGTGATTTTCTCTTTTTATTATCGCCATTTGATCAGCGACGAGATTTTGCAGCTTGCTCCCGCAGGCGCATTTAATCTGCATGGTTCGCTGTTACCGAAATATCGTGGTCGCGCGCCGCTGAACTGGGTGCTGGTGAACGGTGAAACGGAAACGGGCGTTACATTGCACCGAATGGTGAAACGTGCCGATGCCGGGGCCATTATTGCCCAGCTACGCGTTACCATTGCGCCGGATGATATTGCCATTACGCTACATCATAAATTGTGCCACGCCGCGCGTCAGTTACTGGAACAGACGTTACCCGCTATTAAACACGGTAATATTCTGGAAATCGCCCAGCGTGAGAACGAAGCCACCTGTTTTGGTCGCAGAACACCGGAGGACAGCCGCCTCGAATGGCATAAACCGGCTTGTGAACTCCACAACATGGTGCGTGCCGTTGCCGATCCCTGGCCTGGCGCCTTTAGCTATGTTGGCAATCAGAAATTTACAGTCTGGTCGTCCCGCGTTCATTCCCTTACTACTGCCGCACAGTCGGGCAGCGTGATTTCTGTTTCACCGCTGTTGATTGCCTGTGGTTATGGCACGCTGGAAATCGTCACCGGACAGGCGGGCGACGGCATTACCATGCAAGGCTCACAATTAGCGCAAACGCTGGGGCTGGTGCAAGGTTCACGATTAAATAGCCAATCAACCTGCGCTGCCCGACGCCGTACCCGGGTACTCATCCTCGGAGTGAATGGCTTTATTGGTAACCATCTGACAGAACGCCTGCTGCGCGAAGATCATTATGAAGTTTACGGTCTGGATATCGGCAGCGATGCGATAAGCCGTTTTCTGAATCATCCGCATTTTCACTTTGTCGAAGGCGATATCAGTATTCATTCCGAATGGATTGAGTATCACGTCAAAAAATGTGATGTCGTCTTGCCGCTGGTGGCGATAGCCACACCGATTGAATATACCCGCAACCCGCTGCGCGTATTTGAACTCGATTTTGAAGAGAATCTGCGCATTATCCGTTATTGCGTGAAGTACCGTAAGCGAATCATCTTCCCGTCGACTTCAGAAGTTTATGGGATGTGTAGCGATAAATACTTCGATGAAGACCATTCTAATTTAATCGTCGGCCCGGTGAATAAACCTCGCTGGATTTATTCGGTTTCAAAACAATTACTTGATCGGGTGCTCTGGGCGTATGGCGAAAAAGAAGGTTTACAGTTCACCCTCTTCCGTCCGTTTAACTGGATGGGGCCAAGGCTGGATAACCTGAATGCAGCGCGAATTGGCAGTTCGCGCGCTATTACGCAACTCATTCTCAACCTGGTGGAAGGTTCACCGATTAAGCTGATTGATGGCGGAAAACAAAAACGCTGCTTTACTGATATTCGGGATGGCATTGAAGCGTTATACCGCATTATCGAAAATGCGGGAAATCGCTGCGACGGCGAAATTATCAACATTGGCAATCCTGATAACGAAGCGAGCATTGAGGAACTGGGCGAGATGCTGCTGGCGAGCTTCGAAAAACATCCACTGCGCCATCACTTCCCACCGTTTGCGGGCTTTCGGGTTGTCGAAAGTAGCAGCTACTACGGCAAAGGATATCAGGACGTAGAGCATCGTAAACCGAGCATCCGCAATGCCCACCGCTGCCTGGGCTGGGAACCGAAAATTGATATGCAGGAAACCATCGACGAAACACTGAATTTCTTCCTGCGCACTGTCGATCTTACGGAAAAATGATCATGACCAAAGTGGGCTTACGCATTGATGTCGATACCTTTCGTGGCACCCGTGAAGGCGTGCCGCGCCTTCTGGAAATCTTGAGTAAGCATAATATTCAGGCCAGCATTTTTTTCAGCGTCGGCCCGGACAATATGGGTCGCCATCTCTGGCGACTAGTGAAACCACAGTTTTTGTGGAAGATGCTGCGCTCAAACGCGGCATCGCTTTATGGCTGGGATATTTTACTGGCCGGTACGGCATGGCCAGGTAAAGAGATTGGTTATGCCAACGCCGATATCATTCGCGAAGCGGCTAAATACCACGAAGTCGGCCTACACGCCTGGGATCACCATGCCTGGCAAGCCCAAAGCGGTAACTGGGATCGCCAAACGATGGTCGACGATATTGCACGTGGTCTTCGCACCCTTGAAGAGATTATCGGCCAACCGGTAACCTGTTCTGCCGCTGCGGGCTGGCGTGCCGACCAGCAGGTGATCGAAGCAAAAGAAGCGTTCCATTTGCGCTACAACAGCGATTGTCGTGGGGCGATGCCGTTTCGTCCATTGCTCGAATCAGGAAAACCCGGTACTACGCAAATTCCGGTGACCTTACCCACCTGGGATGAAGTGATTGGTCGGGATGTGAAAGCGGAAGATTTTAACGGCTGGCTACTCAACCGCATCCTGCGAGATAAAGGCACGCCGGTTTATACCATTCATGCAGAAGTTGAAGGCTGCGCTTATCAGCATAATTTTGTGGATCTCCTGAAACGTGCTGCCCAGGAAGGCGTGACATTTTGCCCTTTAAGCGAACTGTTATCAGAAACGTTGCCACTCGGACAAGTTGTTCGCGGAAGTATTGCCGGACGTGAAGGCTGGCTGGGTTGCCAACAAGCTGCGGGAATGCTTCCATGAAATCCGTTCGCTATTACGCAGCATTCTTTGCGTTTATCACCGCCTATTATCTCTTGCCGATTAATTATCGTCTGCTCTGGCAACCTGATGAAACACGTTATGCGGAAATCAGTCGGGAAATGCTGGCTTCCGGCGACTGGATTGTGCCCCATCTGTTAGGGCTACGTTATTTCGAAAAACCCATTGCCGGATACTGGATTAACAGCATTGGGCAATGGCTATTTGGTGCGAATAACGTTGGTGTGCGGGCAGGCGTTATCTTTGCGACCCTGTTAACCGCCGCGCTGGTGGCCTGGTTTACACTGCGCTTATGGCGCGATAAACGTCTGGCACTACTCGCCGCAGTGATTTATCTCTCATTGTTTATTGTCTATGCCATCGGCACTTATGCCGTGCTCGATCCGTTTATTGCATTCTGGCTGGTGGCGGGAATGTGCAGCTTCTGGCTGGCAATGCAGGCACAGACGTGGAAAGGCAAAAGCGTGGGATTTTTACTGCTGGGGATCACCTGCGGCATGGGGGTGATGACTAAAGGTTTTCTCGCCCTTGCCGTGCCGGTATTAAGCGTGCTGCCATGGGTAGCGACGCAAAAACGCTGGAAAGATCTCTTTATTTACGGCTGGCTGGCGGTTATCAGTTGCGTACTGACGGTTCTCCCCTGGGGACTGGCGATAGCGCAGCGGGAGTCTGACTTCTGGCATTATTTTTTCTGGGTTGAGCATATTCAACGCTTTGCGATGGATGATGCCCAGCATAAAGCTCCGTTCTGGTACTACTTGCCGGTCATTATTGCCGGTAGCCTGCCGTGGCTGGGGTTACTCCCCGGTGCACTGTACACAGGCTGGAAAAACCGCAAGCATTCCGCAACCGTCTATTTGTTGAGCTGGACGGTGATGCCGCTGCTGTTTTTCTCCGTCGCGAAAGGCAAATTACCTACCTATATTCTTTCCTGCTTTGCACCTCTGGCAATGCTGATGGCGCATTACGCTTTGCTGGCAGCAAAAAATAATCCTCTGGCGTTGCGGATGAATGGCTGGATTAACATCGCTTTTGGTGTCACTGGCATTATTGTCACGTTTGTAGTCTCCCCCTGGGGAGCAATGAACACTCCAGTGTGGCAAACCTTCGAGAGCTATAAAGTCTTCTGTGCATGGTCGATTTTTTCGCTATGGGCATTTTTCGGCTGGTATACCTTAACAAACGTGGATAAAACCTGGCCTTATGCCGCGCTTTGCCCGCTGGGGATGGCGTTGCTGGTAGGATTTTCAATTCCTGACAGAGTTATGGAAGGAAAACATCCGCAATTTTTTGTCGAGATGACACAAGAATCACTGCAGCCAAGCCGCTATATTCTTACCGACAGCGTCGGCGTTGCCGCTGGTCTGGCATGGAGCCTGCAACGCGATGACATCATCATGTATCGCCAGACGGGTGAATTGAAATACGGCCTTAATTATCCGGATGCGCAAGGGAGATTTGTCAGCGGTGATGAGTTCGCAAACTGGCTTAATCAACATCGTCAGGAGGGGATGATTACACTCGTGCTTTCGGTTGACCGCGATGAAGACATCAACAGTCTCGCCATTCCGCCCGCTGATGCCATCGATCATCAGGGACGTCTGGTGCTCATTCAGTATCGCCCCAAATGATCTGGATGATTTTAGTCTTTGCCAGTCTGCTTAGCGTAGCCGGGCAGTTGTGTCAGAAACAGGCAACCGGCTTTGTGGCAATAAAAAAACGGCGCAAACATATCGTACTGTGGCTGGGACTGGCGCTGGCTTGTCTTGGCCTTGCGATGGTGCTCTGGCTACTGGTCTTGCAGAGCGTTCCGGTAGGCATTGCCTACCCGATGTTGAGTCTGAATTTTGTCTGGGTGACGCTGGCGGCAGTAAAACTGTGGCACGAGCCAGTATCGCTGCGTCACTGGTGCGGGGTAGCATTCATTATTGGCGGCATTGTGATCCTGGGGAGTACGGTGTAATGGGGCTGATGTGGGGATTATTCAGCGTCATGATTGCTTCTGCAGCACAATTAAGTCTGGGTTATGCGGCAAGTCATCTGCCATCGATGACGCGGTGGCGGGATTTTATCGCGGCGTTTTTTGCTTTTGATTCCGGTGGTCAGATTCTGCTGGTCGGATTGCTTGGTTATCTGATCTCCGTTTTTTGCTGGTATAAAGCGTTACATCAACTGGCACTCAGCAAAGCCTATGCCTTACTGAGTATGAGTTATGTACTGGTATGGATTGCTTCAATGGTGCTTCCTGGTTGGGAAGGGACTTTTTCACTGAAAGCGCTGCTGGGCGTAACCTGTATTGCGAGCGGATTAATGCTGATTTTCCTTCCCACGACAAAACAACGTTACTGAATTCTCCCAGCCGATTTACACTGCCGTTCCCACTCATCGGGGCTGTAACTGCTTGCCGAGAGGACTTTCACCGTGTGCAACTTTTCACGATTAATACAGTAAAGCGCATTCTGCAAAGGCGAGAGTAAATCCCCCACTTTCACGGCGAAGTCACTCTTCACTTCAGCGATCATTTTTATCGCGCCGCCAGCATCGCAGAGCATAATTACATGTCTCTTATCTTGTTTATCGCAACACGATTTTTTGACCAGCCATTCCATTGCATTATCCTGTTAACTAAGAGTTTTCACATTAAGTTACAGATTAACAGATAAACTCTTTATCAACGGCAATGGAATGGCAAAAATGAGAAGTGAAACGGATGTTCCATTACTGCTGGCGTTGAACCCACTCTTTCAACGCCTGGCGTGAAATTTTAATGCCGCCGTTTTTCAGTTCTGATGGCAACGTCAGCCAACGCACCGGTTGCTGAAAACGGGCCAGCTTATCTTTCACCCATTCGCTAAGATCCACGCTGTCCTGGTCATACTCCACCACAGCTACCGGGCGATGACCAAACTCCTTGTCTGCAACGGGGACGATAAACACCTGCAAAACCGCAGGATGCGCAGCAATAACCCGCTCCACCTCTTCCGGCTGAATACCTTCGCCACCGCTAAAGAACAGATTATCCAAGCGCCCGACAATGGTCAGTTTACCGTTATGCATCTCGCCGCGATCGCGCGTAGCGTACCAGCCTTCATCATTGAGCAGCGACACCAGTTGCCCGTTACGCCAGTAACCTTCTGCCATACTGGCAGCGCGCAACCATACCTCATCGTTAACAACTTTCACTTCCCGACCGGGCAGCGGCGAACCGACGTCTGCCAGACCGTCGGCTTCTTTCGCACACACCGTGGAGGCAAACTCGGTCAGACCATAGCCGCAAAAGCAACGAATACCCTGCTCGCGCGCCTGTTCCGTCAACTCGATCGGGATAGCCGCGCCGCCAAGTAACACCGCTTTCAGGGAAACGGAACTACGGTTAACCAGCAAACGCCAGAGCTGCGTCGGCACCAGCGAAGCGTGCGTACAGCCTGCCAGCATTTGCTCCAATGGCTGTTTATCACGCACCGTCATCCGCGCGCCAGCGTATAACCAGCGCCACATAATTCCCTGACCGGAAACATGAAATAGCGGCAAAGAGAGCAGCCAGTCATCGTGATCGCCAAACGGAATCAGCGATAACACCCCTTCGGCGCTGGCAAGATGAGCCTGATAAGTATGAACAGCTGCTTTCGGCAACCCGGTAGAACCAGAGGTCAACGTCATTGAGCACAGGCGTGTCGGCTGCCACATAGCTGCATATGCGCCCTCTCCAGCCTGAATTTGCAGTGACGTTAACGCCGGAAAGGTGTTCTCCCCTTCCGGCACCAGCGCAAATTGCAGCGTAAGATTGGGCAGCAACTCCTCAAGCAACGGCTGCGGAAGCTGTGGGTTGACGGGAAGCACCCGCGCACCGCATTGCAACAACGCAAGCCAGGCCAGCAGCGTTTGCGGCGTATTCCACGCCCGCAGCATCACGCCGCTGCCCTCAACCACGCCCTGCGCCGCAAATCCCGACGCTAATTCATCGACGCGAGCACAAAGCTCGCGCCAGTTGAGTTGCTCGTCATTGAGACGCAAGGCGATGGCATCTCCCCGCACCTGCCGCCAGTGACGCCACGGCCAGTCAGAGAAGATCATAGCAGCCGCTCCAGTGCATCTACTTCCACTAACGGTAGCGGGCTACCCGGCCAGCGACGAACCTGCTGCGCCTGCATCAGATCCAGCGTGTCCAGACCCGGAATGGTGTCTGGCGTTAGCCAGGCCGCAATCCGCGCCAGTTGCGTTAAGCCTAAGCTCGACTCGATGGAAGAACTGATCACCGCCGTCAGCCCCAGCGCGTGCGCCGCCTGCACCTGCTCGCGTACTTTCTCCAGGCTGCCCGTGAGCGTAGGTTTGATCACCACCGCGCGCACGCCCTCTTCCGCCACAAAGGCAAAATCCGGCTCGCGCAGGCTTTCATCCCAGGCAATGGCAATGCCAGTTTCACGGGCAAAGGCGCGGGAATCATCGCGTGTTTTGCACGGTTCTTCGAGAAAAGCGATGCGGTCGCGATAATCCGGATTGACATATTTGGCAAACTGCTGGCTCTTCAGCGGCGTCCAGGCGCGATTCGCGTCAAGACGCAAATGCAGATCCGGAACCGCTTCCAGCAACAGATTCACTACCATGCCATCGCGCACGGCTTCGTACAATCCCACTTTGACCTTCGCCACTTTCTCGCCAGGCATATCGGCAAGTTTGAGGATCAGATCGTCCGGATCACCGTTACACAGCGGTGCCGCACGGTAATTGGCTGCTTGCGGCAACGTATCAGTAAGCTCTGCCAGCGCGCAGCTCACGCCAAAGGCGACGGAAGGCATTTGCGGTAATTCGCAATCGCCTGCCAGCCAGTCATTTACCCAGGCAAGCAGCACGCTTTGCGCCTCTTCCCAAGTTTCCTGACTGAAGCCCGGCAGTGGGGAGATCTCTCCCCACCCTTCGCGCCCGCCATCGCGCAGGCAAACGTACAGCCCGTCGCGGGTTTTTAACCGCCTATCGCGCAGAACCACCCCCGCGTCCATGGGGATCTGCCAGCGGTATACCTGCGCGCTACGCATTACGGATTCCGTTTAAATTTGCTGAAATCAGGCTGACGTTTCTGGTTGAAGGCGTTGCGACCTTCCTGACCTTCTTCCGTCATATAGAACAGCATGGTGGCGTTCCCCGCCAGCTCTTGCAGCCCTGCCTGACCGTCGCAGTCGGCGTTCAGCGCAGCTTTCAGGCAGCGCAGCGCCATCGGGCTGTTTTGCAGCATTTCGCGGCACCAGCGGACGGTTTCTTTTTCCAGATCCGCCAGTGGCACAACGGTGTTCACAAGGCCCATGTCCAGCGCCTGTTTTGCGTCGTACTGACGGCACAGGAACCAGATTTCACGCGCTTTTTTCTGCCCGACAATACGCGCCATATAGGAAGCGCCCCAGCCGCCGTCGAAGGAACCGACTTTCGGCCCAGTCTGACCGAAGATGGCGTTTTCTGCCGCAATGGTCAGATCGCACATCATGTGCAGAACGTGACCGCCGCCGATGGAGTAGCCAGCCACCATCGCGACAACCGGTTTTGGACAGGTACGGATCTGGCGCTGGAAGTCCAGCACGTTCAGGTGATGTACGCCGGAGTCATCTTTATAACCACCGTAGTCACCACGGACTTTTTGATCGCCGCCAGAGCAGAACGCTTTATCGCCTGCGCCAGTCAGAATGATCACGCCGATGTTATCGTCATAACGCGCATCCGCCAGCGCCTGGATCATCTCTTTTACCGTCAGAGGACGGAAGGCATTGCGCACCTGCGGACGATTAATGGTGATTTTTGCGATACCATCGGTGGATTTTTCATAACGAATGTCCTCGAAACCTTCGGAGCAGTCGTGCCATTCAACCGGTGCGTAAAGCATTGCTTCATCAGGATAAATCATATTGTGTCCTTTAGTCAGAAACGCAAGATCTGCGCCAGACTTGCGATTACGCCAGCGGGATTTTCCCGGTGCGCGTTATGTCCGGCGCGAGGAATGACATGGCAGTCAGCAGCCAGTTCCGCCGCCAGAGCGCGGAATTTGCTGTCACGTTCACCACATAAATAATAAAACGCAAATGTGCGGGCGCTAAGGTTAGCACGTAAATCAGGCTGGACGGACAATGAGGTTGCTTCCAGCATGGCGGCAAGGGTTGCGCCATTATTGTTGCTACGCAGCGTCACCAGTTCCCGGCGCTGCTCGTCGTTAAGCGAGGCAAAAACTGGTTGTTGATACCAGTCGGCAAATACTGCCGTTAATGGTTCTGTGCGAAAACGCTGCGCCCAACGGTGATCGGAACGCTGACGTTCCGTGCGTTGTTCAGCATTTTGCAGCCCCGGATGACCGCCTTCCACAACAACCCCACTCAGCCCCGGCATCCCCTGACAAGCCGCCATCATCGCCACGCGTCCACCGAGCGAGTACCCCACCAGCCAGCAGTTAAGTATGTTGTAACTAACAAGGGTTTTACGCAGTAAGTCGGTGACATCATCAAAACCATCGACGCTAATTTCCGCCGAACCGCCGTGACCTGGGAGATCAACATACAACCGCGAGTAGTCGGCAAACGCTTCGCCGACTTCCTGCCATTCGTGGCAATCACCGGAAAAACCGTGCAGAAAAACCAGCCAGGGTAAACCTGGCTTGCCGTGTTTTTCCTTCGCGTGCAGGATCATAAATGGCTTACCTGCGCCAGCAATTGCTGGAGGGTCTGTGCGCCATCGGTGTCGTTAACCACCATCTCAATCACGGTGGTGGTCGGGGTGCGCCAGGCGTCGGCAAGCGCCGCTTCAAGTTCCTGCCAGTTTTGCGGGCGATGATATTTCAGCTCAAACATCGCGGCAGCATGATCAAAATGGACGTTTTGCGGCATCAGATAGAAACGCTCGCGCTCGCTTGTCGGCGTTGGTAGCAGCGAGAAAATTTGCCCGCCGTTGTTGTTTACCACAATTAATACCAGCGGCGCGGAAACCTGACGCAGTAACGCCAGTGCGTTCAGGTCGTAAAGTGCGGAAAGATCGCCAACAATCGCCAGCGTGGGTTTACCGCTCGCCCGCTGAACGCCTGCGGCGGTAGAGAGCAGTCCGTCAATACCGCTGGCTCCACGGTTGCTATAAACCGGATAACCTGCCGGAAGTTGCGAGAGCGCATCAATCAGACGCACCACCAGGCTGTTACCGACAAACAGTTGCCCCTGTTCCGGCAGATAGTCGCTGATGCGGTGCGCCAGTTGCGCTTCACCAAATGCATCTCGGCGCGCCACAACCGCCTGCATTGCCTGTTCAGCCAGACGCGGGATTTCAACGCACCAGGGCTGGCGTTTTTCTGCCGGATGCAGTTCCAGCCAGTCGGCGATATTAGCAATCAGCCGACGTCCACGATGGTGCGCCGGGTCGAGTCGCCCTTCGATATTATCAACAATCCAGTACTCTTCCGGCTCACAACTTGCCTGCCATTGCAGTAACCGTTTGCCGGTCAGGCTGCTCCCCAGTTGCACCACAATCTGCGCCTGCTGTAACTCGCTGATCGCTTTGGCATTGCCTAACCAGAGATCGGCACACGGCAGCGGCTGCCCGGTTTGCGACAGCACGTCGCCAATCAGCGGCCAGCCAAGAGTTTGCGCCCACAGGGCGACTTTTTTGCCCTCTTCCGCACTCATGCGACCCGCAACGACCACGCCGCGCTTTTGCCGCCAGAAGAACCAGTCGCGCTGTTTTTCACTTTCCAGACGAGGCGCTTCACGCAGCCACGGTTTATCGTCCTGCCACCAGTCGCCCAGACGTTGTTGCCAGCTAAGCCCGGTGTCGTCCATCTCGCCATACAACGGTTCAGCAAACGGGCAGTTGATATGGACTCCGCCAGTATGCAAAGTACCGAGAGCATGGTCGATGGTAGATACCAGCCAGCGAGCGGGAATATCCTGGGTCGGACGCGGTAGTGAAATGCTATGCATGGGGTGAGAGGCGAACATTCCCGGCTGGCGAATCGCCTGATTCGCGCCGCAGTCAATCAGTTCTGGCGGGCGATCGGCGGTTAAGAGGATCAGTTTCTCTCCGGTTAACCCCGCTTCAATCAGTGCCGGATAGAGATTTGCTACCGCCGTGCCGGAAGTCACTATCACCGCCACCGGCTGTTTGCTGACCTTCGCCAGCCCCAGTGCCAGATGCCCCAGCCCACGCTCATCAAAATGGGTGTGGTGGATGAATGCAGAATTTTCCGCCGCCGCTAACGTTAACGGCGTAGAACGAGAGCCAGGGGCAATGCAGACGTGTCTGACGCCATGACGCGTTAATGCTTCCAGAATGACCGCCGCCCAGCGTCGGTTAAATGCGCTTACTGACATGAGTTTGTCCGGTATCAATATTGCGGCTAAGTATAAGGAGCTACAAAAATAGATTATTGATATGAATCGGTAATGATGCGACTCATTACTATTCCATTTGTAATAATGTTCGCAACCCTGCCGCTTTGTTGTCGATTTCCTGCCACTCCTGCTCGGGGTCTGAGCCTCGGACAATGCCTGCTCCGGCATATAATCGCACCACATTGTCACTGATTTTCGCCGAGCGCAGGGAAACGCAGAATTCGCTTTGTTGTAATGAGAGATAACCCGCAGAACCGGCATACCATTCACGGGTGAACGGTTCGTGCCGGGCGATGAACTGCCGCGCCAGATCGCGCGGTAAGCCAGCAACGGCTGCCGTTGGCTGTAACTGATGTAAACAGATCACATCATCCGCTTTGTTGAGTGAAGTCCAGATACAGCGGCGCAGATGCTGCACTTTACGCAGGCGCAGTACCTGCGGCGGTAACACATCCAGCGTCTGGGTATCGGCCTGCAATCGTTGGCAGATATCTTCCACCACCAGCATGTTCTCGCGCTGGTTTTTATCATCCGCCATCAGCCACTCACCCAACTGCTGCGCCTGCTTATTATCAGAATGATTTGCTACCGTTCCCGCCAGGGCTTCGGTACGCAGAGCTTTGTCTCGCCGCCGCCATAGCCGCTCAGGCGTTGAGCCAAGAAAAGCATTTTCGCCATCAAAGGCCATGTAAAAATGATAGCAGTTCAGATTGAGCCGCCGGCTGGCAGCCATCATCGCCGCTGCATTGACCGGACTTGCGAAATGCAGGTCAGTCGCCCGAGCAAGAACCACTTTGTCGAGTTCACCTTCGGCGATGGTTTTCGTTGCCAGTTCGATTAATCGCGTCCAGCCAGTTTTGTCCGGCCAGTGTTGTTCTTTCGTGGTGGTTAAATGTAACGCGGGCAAAGGTTTATTATTCGCCAGTGTGGCGATAAATTCTTTTGCCTTAACTGCATCGTGCTGAAGGGAATTTTCACTGAATAGCGTCAGCCGCAACGTGGCTTTACCGCCACAGCGCCGCCATTCCAGACGTGGTAAAAGTAGATTGCCCTGCGACGGGTCAAACGCATTCAGTCCCCAGATGCGTAAGTCGGCGTGTTCTGGATACTGACGAAGAAAACGTTGCGCCTGATCCAACGACGTAAAGCGGGTGATTGCGCCCAGCACGGCAGCTTCTTCATCGCCATTACGTTGTTGCCAGTAAAATTGCGGATACGTTTGCTGACTGGCCAGCCAGCTTAAGGCATCAAAAGCGTCATTGAGAGGGAAAGGAATGTCGAAAACCCGAATGCCGGGTGTCGCCGGAATCTCTTGCGACAAATGGCGCAGTAGATTTCCCAGCGCCGTAGTAAGTGATTGCACGCGGACCTCTCCCTGTTAAAAGCCTCACATTATACGGGGTACTACAGAAAAAATGCAGTACCCCAGTGTAGGGAGGTTTTAACGGCGTGCCAGCAATAGTCCTAATACCAGTCCAACAGCCGCGCCAACGCCAATTCCCTGCCAGGGTTTTTCGTGGACGTAGTCATCGGCGCGATAAACTGCCTGCTTCGCCCGATAGTAATAACTGTCAGAAGCCTGGCTTACCCTTTTTTTCACATCATCCAGCGCCTTTTCTGCACGCGCCTTTAGTTCAACATATTTTTGATCGGCGGGATCGCCAGAGGAACGTAGTACCTCGTCAAGTGTTTCACTCAGCAACGTCAGGTCGTCATCGATACGTGTATCACCAAACTGATTAGACATTCTCGTTCTCCATTTGCGTAAAACCTGCCACTAACTATAGACAACGGTTATCGATTACGCCTGAATAACCTCGCGCGCCATCCCGATATGCGGAATACCATCTTCCTCATAAATATCGGTCACAGGGATGAAACCAAATTGCCCATAAAAGTTTTGTAAATGCGCCTGCGCCCCCAGATAAATCGGCTTCTCCGGCCAGTGGCGAGTACACGATTCCAGCGCCTTACTCATCAATTGCTGACCAATTTTTTCGCCGCGTAAGGCTTCGCTGACAATCACCCGACCAATCACAACGGGTTGCAGTTCGTCGTCACTTTTCAGAATCCTCGCATACGCCACCAGTGTCCCGTTATGCCAACCGAGAATGTGGCGATTTTCTCCCACCAGATCGTCGCCATCGATATCCTGGTAAGGACAGTTTTGTTCCACTACAAATACCGCACAACGCAGTTGTAATAAGGCATAAAGCTGAGAAACGGATAAATCAGAATGATGCAGATCTTGCCAGTCGATCATGGAAGGCTCCTTTGTGCTGTTTGCTTTATACTAGCCGGAATATTTTCAGCAGCGTGATGAACTCATGGAATTAATTTTTTTAGGCACTTCGGCAGGTGTTCCGACCCGGACACGTAATGTCACGGCAATATTGCTTAATCTGCAACATCCGACGCAAGCCGGGCTTTGGTTATTTGACTGTGGTGAAGGTACACAACACCAGATGTTGCACACGGCATTTAACCCAGGAAAACTGGACAGGATTTTTATAAGCCATCTTCATGGCGATCACCTTTTTGGCTTGCCCGGATTGCTATGCAGTCGTTCCATGTCAGGCATTGTGCAACCATTAACAATTTATGGTCCGAAAGGTATCCGTGAATTTGTTGAGACCGCGTTACGCATTAGCGGCTCGTGGACGGATTATCCGCTGGAAATTGTTGAAATTACGGCAGGAGAAATAGTTGATGATGGACTGCGCAAAGTGACCGCTTACCCGATGGAACATCCACTGGAGTGTTACGGCTATCGTATTGAAGAACATGATAAACCAGGCGCGCTGAATGCCCAGGCGTTAAAAGATGCCGGCGTACAACCAGGTCCGCTGTTCCAGGATTTGAAAAAAGGCAAAACAGTCACGCTGGAAGACGGTCGGCAGATTAACGGCGCTGATTACTTATCCGCGCCTACACCGGGTAAATCAATCGCCATTTTCGGTGATACCGGCCCTTGCGATGCCGCAATAGATCTTGCTAAAGGTGTCGACATAATGGTTCACGAAACAACGCTGGATATGGAGATGGAAGCCAAAGCCAACAGCCGTGGGCACAGTTCAAGCCGTCAGGCGGCGACTCTGGCTCGTGAGGCGGGTGTCGGCAAATTGATCATTACTCACGTCAGCTCACGCTATGATGATAAAGGCTGTCAGCATTTATTACGCGAATGCCGGGCAATTTTCCCGGCAACAGAACTGGCGAGCGATTTCGCGGTGTTTCACGTATAATCTTTAATTAATTGATAACAGGGCAAAATCGCCCTGTTTCATCAGCCAATGACTCAGGCTACTTTTATATAAATCTATCAAGCCAACAATATATTTGAGCATGATATTTATCATTAATAGTGATAAATAACAGACTCGCCTATGTCCTGGTTTTATTCCCGGTATCGATTTCTCTGACCATCTTAATTACTGGCAGCAAGATATTCCCGCCGTCATGATTACAGACACCGCTTTTTAACGTAATAAACAATATCACCTGCCCGGTGATACCGCAGACAGACTGAACTATCAGAAAATGGCGCAGGTGGTGGATGGTGTTATAACCTTGTTGTACAACAGTAAATAATAAAATTTTCTCGAGGCGGCTCCAGAAAAAGCAGCTTGTATATTTTATTTTTCCGCGTCTGTTTTAAGATGCGCAAAAGGAAATCTGACGGGAGAAATAAGATGGGAATGATTGCGTATTTTGCAGAAATTAACTCAGAAAAGGTCAACAAGTTGATTGAGTCTAATGAAAAATCTTTAATGGACGATATTCATGAAACGATTTCAGGCTCAAGGCGACTGGATATTGATAAACGCTGGGACTTTTTACATTTTGGCCTGACGGGCACCTCTGCTTTTGATCCAGCGAAGAATGATCCGCTAAGTCGTGCGGTGCTCGGTGAACATAGTCTCGAAGATGGCATCGATGGTTTCCTGGGATTGACCTGGAATCAGGAGTTAGCCGCCACTATTGACCGTCTCGAGGCACTCGACCGAAATGAACTGCGTAAACAGTTTTCCATTAAGCGACTCAATGAAATGGATATTTATCCGGGAGTGACCTTTTCAGAGGAGTTAGAGGGGCAACTCTTTGCTTCGATCATGCTTGATATGGAAAAACTGATTAGTGCGTATCGACGTATGCTGCGGCAAGGGAATCATGCGCTGACGGTTATTGTTGGGTGATGGTGTCAGGGCACCATAAAAAAACCGCCGAACATGTCGGCGGCTTTCTCAGCTTACTGACTGACGACTCACATCATCGGCATTGCCAAACGCACAATGCTAATCAGCGGTTGCGGCCATACACCCAGCACCAGAACCAGCAGGGCAGAGATCAGCACCACGATACCACCTGCTGTGTACTGCCAGTCTGACGGCGCATCACGGTTTGGCTGTTCTGAACCATGAAGGTACAGGCTCACCGCCACGCGCAGGTAGTAGTAGAGGCCGATTGCCGAACCGACAACCACGGCGCCCACCAGCCACCACAGGTGTGCCTGGACACCGACAGCCAGCACATAGAACTTACCGATAAAGCCCAGCGTCATCGGAATACCTGCCAGCGACAGCATCATCACCGTCATCACTGCCGCGAGTATCGGGCGATGCCAGAACAGACCACGGTAAGAGAACAGGGAATCAGCATCCGGGCCACGGTACGGGCTGGACATCAGGCTGACCACACCGAACGCACCGAGGCTGCTGAACAGATAACCGGCCAGGTAAACCCCTACCGCTTCCATCGACATCTCGCCGGTTTGCAGCGCAATCAGCGCCACCAGCAGATAGCCGAGGTGAGAGATAGACGAGTAACCGAGCAGACGTTTGATGTTGGTCTGGCTCAGCGCCATCAGGTTACCGAAGATGATGGAGGCAAAGGCGATAATCGCCAGCACCACGCGAATCGCTTCGCTGTCACCCACCGGTGCGTAAAGGAACAGACGCATCACCACACCGAAGATAGCGATTTTACTCGCCGTCGCCAGGAAAGTGGAAACCGGCGCAGGCGCGCCCTGGTATACGTCTGGCGTCCACAGGTGGAACGGCACCAGAGAGAGTTTGAAGCCGAGGCCGACAATCATCAGGCCAAAACCTGCCAGCAACAGCGGCTCGTTGAGCATACCGTCGCCGAGGTTTTTACCCAGCGCGACAAACGACAGGTCACCAGACTGTGCATACACCAGCGCCATACCGAACAGCAGGAAAGAAGACGCTGCGGCAGAAAGGATGGTGTATTTGATACTGGCTTCCAGCGAACGTTTCTGACGGAAAGCGTAACCGACCAGGCCAAACAGCGGCAAAGAGATCAGTTCGATACCGAGGAACAGAGACGCCAGATGGTTGGCATTTGCCAGCAAGATCCCGCCCAGCGCGGCAATTAACACCAACAGGTAGAACTCGTCCTTGTTGTCGTTATAGCCTTCAAGCCACGGGTAGGCGAAAGTACAGGTGGCGAGGCTCGCCAACAATACCAGCCCGGTATAAAGCATGGCGAAACCATCAACGCGCATCAGCGGCGTAACGTCCATAGCGCCAGCCTGGCCGACAAACCAGAGCGAAACCAGCGCCGCGTTAAGCCCAATAACCGAGAGCGTAGCGTTGAGGAAATGATTGCGTCGCCACGCAATGGAGAGCATCACAACCACCACCGTCAAGCCGACGATCAGCAACGGTAGCAGTGCGATCAGGTTTTGTGGAGTTATTGTCATGGCGATTTACGGCCTTGTAGTAGTAACGGAATTAACAAACCACTGCTGGATATTGCCAATCGCGGAGTGCGAGGTATCCAGAATCGGCTGCGGATAGAAGCCCAGCAGTACCAGCAGCACCACCAGCAACAGGATCATAAACAGCTCACGCAGCGACATCCCTGGCAGTTCCTGGCTGGCAATCTGGCTTTTCGCTTTACCGAAGTAAGCGCGATGCAACATCGCCAGCGAATAAACAGATGCAAAGACCAGCCCAAAGGTAGAGATAACGGTAATCACCGGCACAACCTGGAAGCTGCCGAACAGAATCATAAATTCGCCGACGAAGTTACCGGTGCCTGGCATCCCAAGCGTTGCCACCGCAAAGAACAGCGACAGTGCTGGCAGCCATTTCATCTTGCTCCACAGACCGCCCATCATGCGCATGTCGCGGGTATGGATACGTTCATAGAGCTGACCGCAGAGAATAAACAGACCCGCCGCCGACAAGCCGTGCGCAATCATCTGAATTACCGCGCCCTGGTAGGCCAACTGGCTGCCGGTGTAGATAGCAATCAGCACGAAGCCCATGTGGGAAACCGAGGTGTAGGCGATCAGACGTTTGATATCGGTCTGAGCGAAGGCCATCCACGCACCGTAGAAGATGCCGATAACACCCAGCCACATAGCGATTGGCGCGAACTCTGCCGACGCGTTCGGGAACAGCGGCAGGGAGAAACGCAGCAGACCGTAAGCGGCGGTTTTCAGCAAGATCCCCGCGAGGTCAACGGAACCGGCAGTCGGTGCCTGGGAGTGCGCATCCGGCAGCCAGCCATGCAGCGGAACCACCGGCATTTTCACCGCAAAGGCGATGAAGAAGCCCAGCATCAACAGATATTCCACACCACTGGACATCGGCGTATTCAGCAGCTCTTCATAGTTGAAGGTCCAGACGCCAGTCGCATTGTAGTGAACAAAAACCAGCGCCAGGATGGCGATCAACATCACCAGACCACTCGCCTGGGTGTAAATGAAGAACTTGGTTGCCGCCGTGATACGCGTTTTACCGTCAGAGGCTTTATGCCCCCACAGTGCGATCAGGAAGTACATCGGCACCAGCATCATTTCCCAGAAGAAGAAGAACAGGAACATGTCGATGGCAAGGAACACGCCGATAACGCCGCCCAGGATCCACATCAGGTTGAGGTGGAAGAAGCCCTGATATTTTTCGATCTCATTCCACGAGCAAAGTACCGCCAGCACGCCGAGCAGACCGGTCAGGACGACCATCAGCAGCGACAGACCATCAATGGCGAGATGGATAGAGATTCCAAAACGCGGGATCCACGGCATGTCGAATTCAGACTGCCACTGCGGAATTCCGGCGGATTGCGTCAGTGAATAACCGCCCTGCAACCACAGTTGCAGCGACAGCGCCAGCGTCAATCCCATGGTGATCAGCGCGATCCAGCGCGGCACCTTGACGCCAAAGCGTTCGGTCTGCCAGCACAGGAAGCCGCCGATAAAGGGGATTAGTATTAACCAGGGTAATAACATAGCTAAGTATGTCCCTTATATTTACTCCTGCTCAGGCTATCTCACTCGCCAGCCCGAATCCCGGCAGTGCTCGCAATCCTCACGTACTTAAGTACGCTCCGGTTGCTGTGCGCTGGCGGTATCCGGTCTGACTTCGCCGATGACGCCTGTACTTCAGGAACAGTTACCTAAAATTTATTCTTAGTTCACAGACCCGGCGCAACGCCGGGTATATTCACTCAGCCAACAACTCAACGCAGTACCATCAACAGTGCCAGCACCACGACCGCACCGATGCTCATGGATGCCACATACCAGCGCAGGTAGCCGTTCTCGCTTAACAGCAGGCCTTTACCTGCAAAGCGGGAAAGGACAGCCGGGATGTTCATCATTGAGTTCAGCGGATCGCGTTTCAGCAACCAGGCGATACCCAGGAACGGCTTGACGAACACTTTGTCGTACAGCCAGTCAAAGCCCCAGGCGTTGTACCACCAGGTTCCCAGCAGGCGACCCGGCGCACTGTTGGCGATGGAGGTCACCAGAGTACGTTTACCCAGCCACAGCCAGGCAGCCAGCAGAATGCCGACGACCGCAACCACGCCAGAGGTAATTTCCAGGGTCAACATACTGCCGTGCGCCAGTTCCGTCGTTTGCGGAAGCACGCCCTGCAGCGGCGGTACAATCAGTGCGCCAACGAAGGTGGAAAGGATCAGCAGCACAATCAGCGGCAGGCTGTGAGTTACCCCTTTCACGGCGTGAGCGTGAATTTGTTCTTTTCCGTGGAAGACGATGAAAATCATACGGAAGGTGTAGAGCGAGGTCATAAACGCACCGACCAGACCTGCCACCATCAGATTGATATGACCATTCGCCATCGCACCCGCGAGGATCTCATCCTTACTGAAGAAGCCTGCAGTGACCAGCGGCAGTGCCGACAGTGCCGCGCCGCCCACCAGGAAGCAGAGATAAACCAGTGGAATAGATTTACGCAAGCCGCCCATCTTGAAGATGTTCTGTTCGTGATGACAAGCCAGAATGACGGAACCGGATGCCAGGAACAGCAGCGCTTTAAAGAACGCGTGGGTCATCAAGTGGAAAATCGCCGCATCCCATGCCTGTACGCCAAGCGCGAGGAACATGTAACCAATCTGGCTCATGGTGGAGTAAGCGAGAACACGTTTGATGTCAGTTTGTACCAGAGCGGCAAAGCCTGCCAGCAGCAGCGTAACCGCCCCGACAATACCCACCAGATGCAGGATTTCCGGGGTCATCAGGAACAGGCCGTGGGTACGAGCGATCAGGTAGACACCAGCGGTTACCATCGTTGCAGCGTGGATCAGCGCAGAAACAGGCGTCGGGCCAGCCATCGCGTCGGCAAGCCATGTCTGCAACGGCAACTGCGCAGATTTACCGACCGCACCGCCCAGCAGCATCAGCGTCGCCCACATCAGCATGTTATTGCCGTCAGCAAAGTGCGCTGGTGCCAGTTCCACCATTTCGCGGAAGTTCAGGGTGCCCAGTTCGTTGTAAAGAATGAACAGCGCGAAAGCGAGGAACACGTCCCCCACACGAGTCACGACGAACGCTTTCATTGCCGCTGCGCCATTCTTCGGATCGGTGTAGTAGAAACCGATCAGCAGATAGGAGCACAGACCCACGCCTTCCCAGCCGAGGTACATCAGCAGCAGGTTGTCGGCGAGAACCAGAACCACCATGCTGGCGATGAACAGGTTGGTGTAGGCGAAGAAGCGGGAGTATCCCTCTTCACCGCGCATATACCAGGAAGCGTACATGTGGATCAGGAAACCCACACCGGTAACCACCGAGAGCATAGTCAGCGACAGGCCGTCCAGCACCAGGTTGAAACCAATGTTAAAGTCGCCTACCGACATCCACGTCCACAGCGGCTGGCTGTAAGCCTGCTCGCCGTTAGCGAAGAAATCGACGCCGATAAAAGCGGTCACCAGCGCCGCCAGGCCCACAGAGCCAACGCCCACGATCGCAGAGACGTTTTCAGACCAGCGTCCACGGGAGAACGCCAGCAGGACGAAGCCAATCAATGGCAAAATAATGGTTAAGGCAAGCATGTTCATCCGCGCATCTCACTTACTGAATCGATGTTCAGGTTCTGGCGACGACGGTGAAGTTGCAGCAGCAGCGCAAGGCCGATACTCGCTTCTGCCGCCGCGAGGCTGATGGCGAGAATGTACATCACCTGACCGTCGGTCTGGCCCCAGTAGCTACCGGCGACCACAAAGGCCAGCGCGGAGGCGTTAATCATGATTTCCAGACCAATCAGCATAAACAGCAGATTGCGACGGATAACCAGACCGGTTAAGCCAAGAACGAATAAGATTGCCGCGAGGATCAGTCCATGTTGTAAGGGGATCATGCGTGCTCCTCCGTTTTTCTTTTCGCGCTGTCGTCTTTACGATTGCTCAGCACTTCACCCGCACGCTCTTCACGACCGACGTGGAAGGCCACAACCAGACCCGCGAGCAGCAGCATTGAAGCCAGTTCCACCGCCAGTACGTAAGGCCCAAACAGCGTAATACCCACTGCTTTAGCACTGATTGGCGTACCGTCGATACCCTGATCATTAACACCAAGGATGGCGTAAACAATCACCACCAGCATGATGGCCGACAAAATTGCCGGACCAATCCACACCTGCGGTTTCAACCACTGGCGTTCCTGTTCGATTTCTGAACCGCCCAGGTTGAGCATCATCACCACGAACACGAACAGCACCATAATGGCACCCGCGTAGACAATAATTTCCAGCGCACCAGCGAAATAAGCGCCCAGTGAGAAGAACACCCCGGAAATCGCCAGCAGCGAAATAATCAGGTACAGCAGTGCGTGTACCGGATTGGTATGGGTGATCACTCGCAAGGTCGCAAGTATGGCTATCAGGCCACAGATATAAAAAGCGAACTCCATTGCCCCTCTCCTTACGGTAACAGGCTCTTGACGTCGATAGGCTTGGCTTCGTTCTCTGCTTCGCCCTTATCTTTGCCGTCGATTGCCATACCTGCCATCCGGTAGAAGTTATATTCCGGGTATTTGCCCGGACCGGAGATCAGCAGATCCTCTTTCTCGTAAACCAGATCCTGGCGTTTGTATTCCCCCATTTCGAAATCCGGGGTTAACTGGATCGCCGTGGTCGGACAGGCTTCTTCGCACAGACCACAGAAAATGCAGCGTGAGAAGTTGATGCGGAAAAATTCCGGATACCAGCGACCGTCTTTGGTTTCTGCTTTTTGCAGCGAGATACAGCCGACCGGGCAGGCTACCGCACAGAGGTTACAGGCCACGCAACGCTCTTCGCCGTCCGGGTCGCGGGTCAGAACGATACGACCACGATAACGGGGCGGCAGATAGACCGGCTCTTCCGGGTACATTCGCGTTTCGCGTTTGGCGAACGCGTGCAGGCCGATCATCCAGATACTACGAACCTGGGTGCCGAAACCTACTAACAATTCTTTTAAGGTCATGGTCTTAGTGCCCCTTATTGCGCCTGCCAGAGAATGACAGCCGCCGTTACCAGCAAGTTGATCAGCGTCAGCGGCAGGCAGATTTTCCAGCCGAAGGACATTACCTGGTCATAACGCGGACGCGGTAACGACGCACGAATCAAAATGAACATCATCATAAAGAACGCGGTTTTCAGCGCGAACCAGATGAATGGTGGTAACAACGGGCCTTGCCAGCCACCGAAAAACAGCGTCACCATCAGTGCTGAGATGGTCACAATCCCGATGTATTCACCCACGAAGAACAGACCGAATTTCATACCGGAATATTCAATGTGGTAACCATCCGCCAGTTCCTGCTCGGCTTCCGGCTGGTCAAACGGGTGACGGTGACACACCGCCACGCCCGCGATGGCAAAGGTAATAAAACCAAAGAATTGCGGGATGACGTTCCACACATGCGCCTGGCTGTTGACGATGTCGGTCATGTTGAATGAACCGGCCTGCGCCACCACGCCCATCAGGGAAAGCCCAAGGAACACTTCGTAGCTCAGAGTCTGTGCAGAAGCACGCATCGCACCCAGCAGAGAGTATTTGTTGTTACTTGACCAGCCCGCAAACAGCACCGCGTAAACCGCCAGACCTGCCATCATCAGGAAGAACAAAATCCCGATGTTCAGGTCGGCAACCACCCAACCCGGACTGACTGGCACAATCGCAAAGGCCAGCAGCAGCGAGGTAAAGGCAATCATTGGCGCCAGAGTAAAGATGACGCGATCCGAGAATTTCGGGATCCAGTCTTCTTTAAAGAACATTTTGATCATGTCCGCGACCAGCTGGAGCGAACCGCCCCAGCCAACACGGTTAGGTCCGTAACGGTTCTGGAACAGACCCAGCAGGCGACGTTCGCCAAAGCTCATGAATGCCCCGCAGGTGACAACCACCAGCAGGATCACCACCGCTTTGAGGATGGTCAGCAGGATCTCAATCAGTTCCGGTGATAACCAACTCATTGTTGTGCCTCCTTGAGATCCTCAAGATGCGCGCCAGCCAGCACTGGAGCAATGCCGGACATCCCCATCGGCAAGCCCACCTGCCCTGCCGTCAGCCCTTCGGCGATTTCAACCGGCAACGTGACCGTGTTGCCATCGTAACTAAAGGAGACGCGTGTACCCGCGTTCACACCCAACTTCGCGGCATCTGCCGGGTTAAGTTTGATGTACGGCTGCGGCATACGGCTCTGGAAGACCGGAGCACGCTGTGACAGTTCATCGCTGCCAAACAGGTGGTAGTACGGCGCGATACGCCATTTCCCTTCCTGCGGCTGGAAGCGAGCCGGTACGCTGGTGAAGTAATCCAGACCGTTTTCGCTGGTTTCAAACAGACGCACACCCGGATCGCCAAAGCGCAGTTTGCCGCCCACTTCATCCTGGAACTTGTTCCATGCCTGCGGGGAGTTCCAGCCCGGCGCCCAGGCAAACGGCACTTGCGAACGGTGCGCGGTCGGCTGGTTGTTACCTTCCATCGAGAAGGTGAACATGGTGTCAATATCCTGCGGCTGACGCGGCTCATGAACGCTGATATTGGCGCGCATGGCGGTACGACCGCTGTAACGGTGCGGTTCACGAGCCAGTTTCTGCCCGCGAATACGGAATGTCGCATCCGGCGCAGCATCTTTGATACCCGCCAGTTCCGGGATTTTCGCCACAACAGCGTCAATTACATGGTCGAGCTGTGTCCAGTCCACTTCACGGCTCAGCAAGGTGCTGTGCAGCGAGTGCAGCCAGCGCCAGCTTTCCAGCATGACAGTTTTGCTGTCGTAATAAGCCGGATCGTAAACCTGGAAGAAACGTTGGGCGCGACCTTCGTTGTTGATAACCGTACCGTCGCTTTCAGCAAAGCTGGCGGCGGAAAGCACCAGATGGGCGTTTTCCATGATCGCTGTGCGTTGATGGTCAACCACCATCACCAGTGGCGCTTTAGCCAGCGCAGCATTTACGCGGGTTGCGGAAGCGTGACGATGCAGATCGTTTTCCAGCACCACCACCGCGTCGGCGCGTCCGGTTTCCAGTTCGGTTAACGCTTCTTCCAGCGAACCGCCACCCATAATGCCCAGCCCCATGCTGTTGACGGAACGGGCAATCATGGTGATACCTACGTCAGCGCCGCGACCTTTCAGGGCTTTCGCCACGTTAGCCGCCGCCTGAATCACTTCTGTGCTACCGGCGTTCGTCCCGGAGATAATCAACGGTTTCTTCGCACCAGCCAGTGCCTGCACGATGACGTCGATTTTGCTTTGCAGCTCAGGCTCGATACCGTCAACCGCTGGCGCGGAGTTATCCAGCGCATGGGCGATGGCAAAACCTAAACGCGCCTGATCTTCAACCGGTGCGCGGTAAGTCCACGCCGCAATATCATCCAGACGAGTGTCATCAACGTTGGTAACAAACAGCGGATGCTTCGCACGTTGACCGATGTTGAGGATTGCCGCAATCTGCCAGTCAGCCACTTTCTGTGCTGCCGCCATTTCGCGTGCTTTACCTTTCACCGCCTGACGCACCGCCAGCGCGACGCGTGCGCCGGTCTGGGTAACGTCTTCGCCCAGTACCAGTACCGCATCGTAAGATTCGATTTCGCGCAGTGCCGGCGTATAAATGCCGCCTTCACGCAGCACTTTCAGCGCCAGTTGCAGACGTTCCTGCTCACCGTGAGCGATACCGGTGTAGAAGTTTTCTTCGCCCACCAGCTCACGCAGCGCAAAGTTGCTTTCTACACTGGCTCGCGGAGAACCGATGCCGATCACTTTCTTCGACTGACGCAGAATATCTGCTGCGCCTTGCATTGCCTGTTCGGCGTTGAGGGTAATGAAATCATCGCCACGACGCTGTACTGGCTGACGCGGACGATCTTTCAGGTTGACGTAGCCGTAACCGAAACGACCACGGTCGCAGAGGAAGTAGTGGTTTACCGTACCGTTGTAACGGTTTTCGATACGACGCAGTTCGCCGTAACGTTCGCCGGGGCTGATGTTACAGCCGATGGAACATTGCTGGCAGATGCTCGGCGCAAACTGCATATCCCATTTACGGTTGTAACGCTCGGAGTGCGTTTTGTCGGTAAATACGCCAGTCGGGCAAATTTCGACCAGGTTACCGGAAAATTCGCTTTCCAGGGTGCCGTCTTCAGGGCGACCGAAGTAGACGTTGTCGTGTGCGCCATAAACGCCCAGATCCGTACCGTCAGCGTAATCTTTGTAGTAACGCACACAGCGGTAACAGGCGATGCAGCGGTTCATTTCGTGGGAGATGAACGGCCCCAGATCCTGATTGCGGTGGGTACGTTTGGTGAAACGGTAGCGACGGAAGCTGTGTCCGGTCATCACGGTCATATCCTGAAGATGGCAGTTACCGCCCTCTTCACATACCGGACAGTCGTGCGGGTGGTTAGTCATTAACCACTCGACCACACTTTCACGGAACTGTTTCGCTTCTTCGTCGTCAATGGAAATAAAGGTGCCATCGGAAGCCGGTGTCATACAGGACATCACCAGGCGACCACGCGTGTCTTCCGCGTTTTGGTACTGCTTCACCGCACACTGGCGGCAAGCACCGACGCTTCCCAGCGCCGGATGCCAGCAAAAGTAAGGAATATCAAGACCCAGAGACAGACAAGCTTCCAGCAGATTGTCCGCTCCGTTGACCTCGTATTCTTTGCCGTCTACATGAATTGTAGCCATTAGCATGCTTCCAGTTTTCTCAGTCAGAGACTGAGCGTTAATCGAAATCATTCCCCTCACCCCGGCCCTCTCCCCTAAGGGGCGAGGGAGAAAAGCGGCTCAGGATCATCCCCTCTCCCCTCCGGGGAGAGGGTTAGGGTGAGGGGTAAAAGGTCCTTACCAGCGCTCTTTCAGCAGGTTCGGCTGAATCCCATTAATCAAATGAGTATTGCTGAACGGCTGTTTGATTCCCGCTTCAAATTCTTCGCGGAAATATTTGATGGCGCTCTGTAACGGCTCCACCGCACCAGGTGCGTGGGCACAGAAGGTTTTACCCGGGCCTAAGAATCGACACAGTTGCTCAAGTGTTTCGATATCTCCCGGCTGACCTTCGCCCCGCTCCAGCGCACGCAGAATTTTCACGCTCCACGGTAGACCGTCACGGCACGGTGTACACCAGCCGCAGGATTCACGGGCGAAAAACTCTTCCAGGTTACGCACCAGCGACACCATGTTGATCTCATGGTCAACCGCCATCGCCAGCGCCGTACCCAGACGGCTGCCCGCTTTACCGATGCTTTCGAATTCCATCGGCAGGTCAAGGTGCGCTTCGGTCAGGAAGTCGGTGCCCGCGCCGCCTGGCTGCCAGGCTTTGAATTTCAGGCCGTCACGCATACCACCGGCGTAATCTTCGAGGATCTCGCGTGCGGTAGTGCCGAACGGCAGTTCCCACAGACCCGGATTTTTCACCCGACCGGAGAAGCCCATCAGCTTGGTGCCAGCATCTTTACTTTTCGAGATGTTCTGATACCACTCCACGCCGTTAGCAAGGATTGCCGGAACGTTACACAGGGTTTCGACGTTGTTGACGCAGGTCGGTTTACCCCATGCGCCGGAGGTTGCCGGGAATGGCGGTTTTGAACGCGGGTTAGCGCGACGCCCTTCCAGGGAGTTGATTAACGCTGTTTCTTCACCGCAGATGTAGCGCCCTGCCCCGGTATGGACAAACAGTTCAAAATCAAAACCTGTTCCCATAATGTTTTTGCCAAGCAGACCTGCTTCGGTCGCTTCAGCAATGGCACGGCGCAGATTCACTGCTGCTTCAATATATTCGCCACGCAGGAAGATGTAGCCACGGTAAGCTTTCAGCGCAAACGCGGAGATGAGCATACCTTCCACCAGCAGGTGCGGCAGTTGTTCCATCAGCAGGCGGTCTTTATAGGTGCCCGGCTCCATTTCATCGGCGTTACACAGCAGGTAACGGATGTTCATGGATTCGTCTTTCGGCATCAGGCTCCACTTCAGGCCAGTAGAAAAGCCTGCACCGCCGCGCCCTTTCAGGCCGGAGTCTTTTACCTGAGTAACGATTTCGTCCGGAGAAAGTCCGGTCAGCGCCTTACGCGCCCCTTCGTAACCGTTTTTGCTGCGGTATTCATCCAGCCACACTGGCTGTTTATCATCACGCAGACGCCAGGTCAGCGGATGCGTTTCGGGAGTACGGATAATGTTTTTCATTTATACCGCTCCAGCAGTTCAGGGATCGCTTCCGGGGTCAGATGCGCGTGAGTATCCTCATCGATCATCATGTTTGGCCCTTTATCACAGTTCCCCAGGCAGCAGGTTGGCAGCAGCGTAAAGCGGCCGTCAAACGTCGTTTGCCCTGGTTTGATGTTCAGTTTTTTCTCCAGCGCCGCCTGAATGCCCTGGTAACCGTTGATGTGACAGACCACGCTGTCGCAATAACGGATCACATGGCGACCAACCGGCTGGCGGAAGATCTGGCTGTAGAATGTTGCCACGCCTTCGACATCGCTCGCCGGAATACCCAGAACGTCAGCGATCGCGTGGATCGCACCGTCCGGCACCCAGCCACGCTGCTTCTGAACGATCTTCAGGGCTTCAATGGACGCCGCACGCGGGTCTTCGTAGTGGTGCATCTCGTGCTCAATCGCTTCACGCTCTGCCGCACTCAGCTCAAAAGCCTCAGTTTGTGGTTGTTGATTCTCGTGCATAATTAGCGGTCCACATCTGACATAACAAAATCGATACTGCCCAGATAAACAATCAGGTCAGACACAAGGCTGCCACGGATCGCCGCCGGAATTTGCTGCAAATGCGCATAACTCGGCGTGCGGATACGGGTGCGATAACTCATGGTGCTGCCGTCGCTGGTCAGGTAGTAACTGTTGATCCCTTTAGTCGCCTCAATCATCTGGAAGGATTCATTGGCAGGCATCACAGGCCCCCATGACACTTGCAGGAAGTGGGTGATCAGGGTTTCGATATGTTGCAGCGTGCGCTCTTTCGGCGGCGGCGTAGTCAGCGGGTGATCCGCTTTGAACGGGCCTTCCGGCATGTTGTTGAGGCACTGCTCAAGAATGCGCAGACTCTGACGCAGCTCTTCCACTTTCAGCATTACGCGGGTGTAGCAGTCAGAAACGCCACCGCCAACCGGGATTTCAAAGTCGAAGTTTTCATAGCCAGAATAAGGACGCGCCTTACGCACGTCGAAGTCGATCCCGGTGGCTCGCAGGCCAGCACCGGTGGTGCCCCACTCCAGCGCCTCTTTCGCGCCGTAGGCGGCAACGCCCTGGGAACGGCCTTTCAGAATGGTGTTTTGCAGCGCCGCTTTCTCGTAAGACGCCAGACGTTTCGGCATCCAGTCGAGGAACTCACGCAGCAGACGATCCCAGCCACGCGGCAGGTCGTGCGCTACGCCGCCAATACGGAACCACGCCGGGTGCATACGGAAACCGGTTATCGCTTCTACCAGATCGTAGATTTTCTGCCGATCCGTAAAGGCGAAGAACACAGGCGTCATCGCGCCGACGTCCTGAATAAAGGTGGAAATGTACAGCAGGTGGCTATTGATACGGAACAGTTCGGAGAGCATTACGCGAATCACGTTAACGCGATCCGGCACGGTAATTCCGGCCAGTTTCTCTACCGCCAGTACGTAAGGCATTTCGTTAACGCAGCCGCCGAGATATTCGATACGGTCGGTGTAAGGAATATAGCTGTGCCAGGACTGGCGTTCGCCCATTTTCTCAGCGCCACGGTGGTGGTAGCCGATGTCTGGTACGCAGTCGACAATCTCTTCGCCGTCGAGTTGCAAAACGATACGGAAAGCCCCGTGCGCCGACGGGTGGTTCGGGCCGAGGTTGAGGAACATGAAGTCTTCGTTTTCGGTGCCGCGCTTCATCCCCCACTCTTCCGGTTTGAAGGTCAGGGCTTCCATCTCCAGATCCTGTTTGGCTTTGGTCAGCTCAAACGGCGAGAATTCGGTAGCGCGCGCCGGGTAATCTTTACGCAGCGGGTGACCTTTCCAGGTTTGCGGCATCATGATGCGGCGCAGGTTCGGGTGACCATCGAAAGTAATGCCAAACAGATCCCAGGTTTCACGCTCATACCAGTTGGCGTTCGGGAACAATTTGGTAAAGGTCGGTACGTGCAGGTCGTTTTCAGCCAGCGCCACCTTCAGCATGATGTCGCGGTTACGATCGATGGAAATCAGATGGTAGAAAACAGAAAAATCCGCAGCAGGTAGCCCTTCGCGGTGGGTGCGTAGACGTTCGTCCATGCCGTGTAAATCAAACAGCATGACGTAAGGTTTCGGCAGTTTCTTTAAGAAATCGCCAACTTCCAGTAATTGTTCACGCTTGATCCACACAACGGGAACCCCGGTGCGAGTCGCCTGAACAGTAAAGGCATCCGGCCCAAAACGGTTGCGCAGTTCGCCTATCACCGGATCATCAAGATGATCGCGGGTCTGCCAGGCGGGTTCTTGCGCGGTTAAGTCGGTCATATTGTTCACCATTGCATATGGTCCGTGGTGACTGTCGGCGTGGCTTCGCGCAATAGATTTAGGAATAAGCGAAGAAAAATGCCTTTGCCGACAGGCGCAAATTAAATCTCGTCAGGGGTGCGCAGGTTGGTAACGGCAATGCGTTCACCGCGCTTGCGTTCGCGCTCTGATTGCATATTGGCGCGATAAACGCCCTGATCGCCAACGACCCAGGAGAGCGGGCGACGTTCTTTACCAATAGATTCCTGCAACAACATCAGTGCCTGCATATACGCTTCCGGACGCGGCGGACACCCCGGGATATACACATCAACCGGAATGAATTTATCAACGCCCTGTACAACGGAATAAATGTCGTACATACCACCGGAGTTGGCACAGGCTCCCATAGAGATAACCCATTTCGGCTCCAGCATCTGGTCATACAGACGCTGAATAACCGGTGCCATCTTGGTAAAGCAGGTTCCTGCCACCACCATCAGGTCAGCCTGACGCGGCGAAGCACGTAATACTTCTGCGCCAAAACGCGCCACGTCATGCACCGCAGTAAACGAGGTCACCATCTCAACGTAACAGCAGGAAAGACCGAAGTTATACGGCCAAATTGAGTTTTTACGACCCCAGTTAACCATGTCATTGAGCTTGCCCATAAACACGTTTTTGTTAACTTCTTGCTCCAGAGGGTCGGTTACGATCTCCTGCTTTTGCAGGGGGTAACGGTCGTTCTCACCGTTGGGATCTATGCGGGTGAGCGTATAATCCATCTTAATGCCTCGCGGTTAGCGTTGACGATTAGCGATACTGTTCGTTTCCGGGTTCATACGCTCGCGGCGAGAACGCGCGGGCGTCCAGTCCAGCGCGCCAATACGCACCAGATAAACCAGACCAGCCAGTAACACAAAAATAAAAATTGCCGCTTCTACAAAGCCAATCCAGCCGCTCTCGCGAATGGAGGTTGACCATGCGAACAGATACAGCGCCTCAACGTCGAAGATAACGAAGAACATGGCCACCAGATAAAACTTGGCAGACAGGCGTAAGCGGGCGGAGCCGACCGAGTCGATACCTGATTCAAACGGCACGTTTTTCGACCTCGCGCGTGCGCGACCGCCTAAAAACCAACCGCCTACCAGCATCAGGCAACACAGGCCAATGGCAACGATAAGAAAGATAGCGAATGCCCAGTGATGAGCGATGACTTCAGTGGATGTTGACATACTCATTGCTTACTCATCAAAAGTAGCGCCAGATTCACTGCTCTTCACGGCAGATGGACGCCACATCGATTCATGGGGAGGAATAAAAAAAACCTTACAATCACTGTAGAAACTATTTTATACAGCTAATTGATGTGGTCTTTTACTCCTTTCTATAACCTTTTGTCAACTTTAACAAAGGTTTCTTCACATTAATTTACATGATATCAACAACTTTTGCATTTAATGCCCTTTAGCCCCAGATTGTTGACAACTCCAGGAAAATTAGATGTTGTTGAATCGTGTCCGTTGTGAAGCAATGGAAAAAATACGGGTCTATTTTGACAGGAATTTGTGTCGATTCCTCCCCCCAAAAGAGAGTATTTTCTTGATCTGTGACACGCTTTTGTTAATCCATAACAAAAATACAGCAAAAATTTTACGCATTTTTTAACATCATTGTAGCAGGAGATTTTTTTCAGGCGATTTTTTGTTCGTCAGCGAGGAGAATGGCTGATGATTGAAAAATGAACGATTTTGTTCGTCGTGAGGAAAATTCTTAAGGATTTATTGTAAAAAAAGCCACTGACGTTTTATTCGTCACCAGTGGCTTATTTTTACAAACTTGTCATCAGAAATTGTTATTGCCGGACGATTATTCGTAATCCCCTTCTATCAACAGGGAATCGTCCCCCTCCTGGGTAGTCAGCGGGCTGTATTGCCATGGGTTGTGATAACTCTCCATCGCCTGGTATATCACCTGCGCCAACTCATTATTGCTGGATGGATCATAGCACAGCAAATATTCGGTATCTGGTAGTGGAGGTAAACCGTCTACCGCGCTCAAAACGCGCAGATCCGGACTCATCATCTCAACCGGTCTTGCCGTCACGCCAAGACCCGCTTTTACTGCAGCACGAACCGCCGGTAATGTGGAGGCAACATACGCCAGGCGCCATGGAATATCCGCTTTATTGAGCGTTGCCAGAACCATGTCACGGAACGGACTAGGATCATCCAAGAGCACAAGTGGGATCGGCTCGCCTTTTTGCAACACATATTCCGCAGCGCAATACCAGTGCGTAGGAGAAGTACGCAGGTTCAACGCCTTAAAGGTATCAGGACGATGAGTGGTAACCATTAAATCCACTTCCTGGGACTTCAGCATTTCTGCCATATAGGCATTGCGCTTAACGCGGACATCCAGCGCAAGTTTCGGATAAACCGAACTTACGCGATTAAGCAGGAAAGGTAAGATCGTATCAGCAGATTCATCTGAAGCACCGATAGTTAACACGCCCTGAAGATTACTGAACATCAATGATGAGCAAGCCTCATCATTAAAACGCAGGATTTTCCTGGCGTAACCAAGAAGCTGAATGCCATGTTCAGTTAACAGTTTGTTGCGACCATGCCGAGCGAACAGTTCTTTCCCAACGAGTTGTTCCAGACGTTGCATTTGCTGGCTAACAGCGGACTGAGTACGACACACAGCGGCAGCTGCAGCAGCAAAAGTGTTCAGATCGGCAACAGCAACAAATGTTCTCAGCAGATCGAGGTCGAGGTTAATTATCGGACGATTTGCACTTATCATATATTATCACTTACTGGCGGCTCATACTGAGCTGGTTAATGCTGTGCACACACAAACAAGCAATTCCATTTGTAATGTGCCTCCCTGGCAGTTTCATCCGGAACCCGGATGAAAGTAAAAATGCATATGAGTTGCACTAAAAATGTGGCTCACATTGTTCCGTTATAATGCCTGAAGTAGATCACAGAATATATCTTCAGGGATCGCATATCTATTAAGTTACTCACTCTTTTCTATTTATGACATGCGCGAGTTTATGTAAATGTAAATGTTGCTCCCTGCTCCTCTCCCTCGCAGCAGCGCGGCTAATACGTATACGCGTACAAACAGCAAGGATGAGACCGCATCAAAAGCAGGTGTTCCGTCATTAAAGCAGGCATTTTACCCTAAAACCCTTTTATTTATAAGGGTCATTGCGAATTATCTGATGCAAAGTTATGTTATGTTAGGCAAAGTAATCTTCTATTATTAATATGCACAACAAAACCTTTTTGAATATTAAATAATAATTAATTAGCATCACCCGCATTCATTAATTCCTCTTAACAATAATTACCCCCGTCATCACCTATACGACACATCGGCAATCACTACTCGTTAATTTTTCACTTATAACGAAAATATCATCAACACTTTATGTTCGTGATTTCTTAAGCCGAAGAAATTTTACGCATTTATCTGCCAGACAAAAAAACCATACAGCGAATTAATATTCAGAATAAATCACTACAAAACATCGCTTATTAAGTATATGCATCTTATTATTTTGCGATAATTAAGTTATTAACAGCACAATTCCTCTTTCTCTGCTAGCAAAATCTTGTTCTGCAGAACTTCAAAACGCAGCCCTGGGAGAGTACATTGTTCTAAGCTGACTTCCACGGCAGGGAGTGGCGATAACAGCAAAAAGGTCAAGATTCATGTCCCCCATTGAAAAATCCAGCAAATTAGAGAATGTCTGTTACGACATCCGTGGTCCGGTGCTGAAAGAAGCAAAACGCCTGGAAGAAGAAGGTAACAAAGTACTGAAACTGAACATCGGCAATCCAGCGCCGTTCGGTTTTGACGCACCCGATGAGATCCTGGTTGACGTGATACGCAACCTCCCGACAGCTCAGGGCTATTGCGATTCCAAAGGCCTTTATTCCGCGCGTAAAGCCATCATGCAGCACTACCAGGCTCGTGGTATGCGTGATGTTACCGTGGAAGATATTTACATTGGCAATGGTGTATCAGAGCTTATCGTTCAGGCAATGCAGGCATTGCTGAACAGTGGGGACGAAATGTTGGTTCCTGCGCCTGATTACCCTCTATGGACAGCGGCAGTTTCGCTCTCCGGCGGTAAAGCAGTGCACTATCTTTGCGATGAATCCTCTGACTGGTTCCCGGATCTCGATGACATTCGCGCCAAAATTACGCCACGCACGCGCGGCATTGTTATTATCAACCCGAACAACCCAACCGGCGCAGTATATTCCAAAGAGCTTTTGATGGAGATTGTGGAGATTGCGCGTCAACATAATCTCATTATCTTCGCCGATGAAATTTACGACAAAATCCTCTATGACGACGCAGAGCATCACTCGATTGCGCCGTTAGCTCCTGACCTGCTGACTATTACCTTTAACGGGCTGTCGAAAACGTATCGCGTCGCTGGCTTCCGTCAGGGCTGGATGGTGCTGAACGGGCCGAAAAAACACGCCAAAGGCTACATCGAAGGTCTGGAAATGCTGGCCTCAATGCGACTGTGCGCCAACGTTCCCGCGCAACACGCAATACAAACCGCACTCGGCGGCTATCAGAGTATCAGCGAGTTTATCATGCCGGGTGGACGTCTTTACGAGCAGCGTAATCGCGCCTGGGAATTGATTAACGACATTCCAGGCGTTTCCTGTGTGAAGCCGCGCGGCGCACTGTACATGTTCCCGAAAATCGACGCCAAACGCTTTAATATTCACGACGATCAGAAGATGGTACTGGATTTCCTGTTACAGGAAAAAGTTCTGCTTGTACAAGGAACTGCATTTAACTGGCCGTGGCCGGATCACTTCCGCATTGTCACGCTGCCGCGTGTTGATGATATCGAACTGTCCTTGAGCAAGTTCGCTCGTTTCCTTTCCGGTTATCATCAGTTGTAATCTTAAATTCACTGCCGGAGATTGCATCCGGCAGTGTTATCCCTCCACAATGACCTCAGGATGTCATCACTCGTAAGGTCACTATGAAACAGAGCCATTTTTTTGCCCACCTCTCCCGCCTGAAACTCATTAACCGCTGGCCGCTAATGCGCAACGTGCGGACGGAAAATGTGTCCGAACACAGTTTGCAGGTAGCGATGGTCGCCCATGCGCTGGCAGCCATCAAGAATCGCAAATTTGGCGGACAGGTGAATGCAGAACGCATCGCACTGCTGGCGATGTACCACGATGCCTCTGAAGTGCTCACTGGCGATCTTCCTACTCCGGTGAAATACTTCAACTCGCAAATCGCCCAGGAATATAAAGCCATTGAGAAAATCGCTCAGCAAAAACTTGTCGATATGGTTCCTGAGGAGTTGCGGGATATCTTTGCGCCTTTAATCGATGAGAATGCGTATAGCGATGAAGAAAAGTCACTGGTTAAACAGGCGGATGCGCTGTGTGCGTATCTGAAATGCCTTGAAGAACTCGCAGCCGGAAATAATGAATTTTTGCTGGCAAAAACGCGGCTGGAAGCGACGCTTGAAGCGCGCCGCAGCCAGGAGATGGACTACTTCATGGAAGTATTTGTTCCCAGCTTCCATCTTTCGCTCGATGAGATTAGCCAGGATTCACCGCTGTAAGCAGCCAGATACCAGCCGACACAGCCTGATAAGACGCGCCAGCGTCGCATCAGGCAGTAAGCGACGGATGCGACATCAGGCTCTCGTCAAAATGGAAACAGCATCGGGATCATCACCACACAAACCGCCATCACGATAATGGTGAACGGTACACCCAGCTTCACAAAGTCACTGAAGCTGTAATTCCCCGGACCTAAAACCAGTGTGTTAACGGGCGAAGAAACTGGCGTCATAAAAGCGGCGGATGCAGCCATCGCCACGACCATTGCGAACGGATAAGGTGATACGCCCATTGTTTTTGCGGCAGCCAGCGCAATCGGAGCCATCAACACCGCCGTCGCGGTATTAGAGATAAATAACCCAATAACCGCCGACAAGACAAACAAACAGACCAGCATCATATGCGGTCCGTAACCGCCGCCGATGTCCATCAGTCCTTTTACCGCCAGCGCAACACCTCCGGTTTTCTGTAATGCTACAGCAAACGGCATCATCCCAACGATCAAAATAATGCTCGGCCAGTGAATGGATTTATAGGCGCTTTCGGCATCGATACAGCGGAATTTCCCCATTAGCAGGCAGGCAATGATAGCGGCAACAGGGTTAGGAATTTCATCGGTTAGCATTAAGGCCACCATCAACACCAGACAAAAAATGGCATGGGGTGCCTGGCTGTGTGCGGGCGATGCCTCACTCACTTCTTCCGGTAAATTCAGCGCCACAAAATCGCGCCCCTGTTTTGCCAGCATACCGATCAGTTTCCAGTTACCGACCACCAGAATGATATCGCCCAGCAGCAGAGGCTCATCCGCCAGCGAACCTTCCAGCGCCACGCCATTGCGTTTCAGCCCCACGACATTCAGCCCGTAGCGAGTACGAAAGCCAATTTCGCGCACCGATTTACCAATAAGCTCTGACTCAGGAATTAATGAAATCTCCGCCATGCCGACATCAAGAGCCTGATCGGAAAAATACTCACCGCGCAAAACCATCGGCTCCAGCAATTGCTCACTGCAAAATTGCCGGAGATCGACATCAGCCGCTGACATATCGATAAGCAAAACGTCACGCGCACGAAATTCAGAAACCCCGTTCACATTCACAATAACACGACGAAAACGACGCCAGCGTTCAACACCAATGACATTTGCGCCATAGCGTTCACGCAATTTAAGGTCGTCCAGTCGTTGCCCAATCATCGGCGAACCGGGGCGAATAGCCAGACGGCGCGCACGTCCGGTAAGACGGTATTCACGAATAAGATCGCGGAAGGTGCGACGCGTCCAGCCTTCGCGCTGCGGGGTCTGGGAATCCCCTTTCAGCATAAAACGCATCACCAGCATGTATAAGATGCCGAGTACCAATACGACCAGGCCGATAGGCGTTACGCTAAAGAAACTAAACCCGTGATAACCTTCGCGTAGCAGTTCACTGTTCACCACCAGGTTAGGCGGCGTCGCCACCAGCGTCATCATGCCGCTAATCAACCCGGCAAAACTCAGCGGCATCATCAGGCGCGACGGCGACGTTTGCATACGCATGGCAACGCTTAACACCACGGGAATAAAGATAGCGACGACGCCAGTTGAACTCATAAATGCGCCAAGACCCGCAACAGTTAACATCAGTAAAACCAGCATTTTGATTTCACTGTTGCCTGCTACTTTAACCAGCCATGTCCCCATCGCGGTTGCAACGCCGGTACGGACTAAACCATCACCAATAATAAACAGGGCGGCGATCAGCACAACGTTGGGATCGGAAAAGCCGGAAAAAACTTCGGGAACCGTCAGCGTTCCGCTTAATGCAAACGCGACAATAACAAACAAAGCGACCGCATCCATACGCACTCTGCCTGTAGCGAACAGGACTATGGCAACGGCCAGTAATGAGAGAACCCAGATCAATTCACCGTTCACAACTTATCCTTGTTAATTGAGGGGGATGGCTTGATTCTGCCACAAAAAAGCCCCGACGAGACGGGGCTAAATCATGATTAGGTGTTTCACGAAATAATAACATCGCCATTTGGCTGTTTGGTCACAGTAATTTGCTCCAGACTATGGAGAACCAAATCTACCTCATTCAGACGTGGAGTGTCTGCCGGGGCATTAACCGCAATAACATGGCATCCCGCCGCCAGGCCTGAAAGCACACCTGCGGGAGCATCTTCCACCACCACGCATTCGTGTGATGCAAGCCCCAGCAGTTGCGCGCCTAACAGATATGCATCAGGCTCTGGTTTTCCACGTTTCACCCGCTCCGCAGTAACAAATACTTCCGGTGCGGGAAGTCCGGCTATTTTGTGGCGGGCTCGTGCAACTGGCATAGAACCAGAAGTGACAATTGCCCATGGAATACCCGCTTTATTCAAATGATTGAGCAAAGCTATCGCCCCAGGTAGTGCGGAGATCCCTTCGGTTTCCGTAGCCTCGATTTGCTCCAGACGCGTAAACTCTGCAGCAATTTCCGCCTCCGATTTCCCCACCATAAAATGGCGCAGAGACGTTATTGCCTGTTTACCGTGAATAAAAGCCAGCACTTCTTCCGGCGTTAATCCATGGCGTCTCGCCCAGTTGCTCCACGCCCGCTCTACCGCAGGCAGGGAGTCCACCAGCGTACCATCAAGATCAAACAGAAAACCTTTGCACCGCACGCTAGCCTCCTCAGGCATTAATGATTTGATTAATTTCGTTAGTGCTCAGATGATACTGACGCGGGCAAGAATGCCAGACGTTCAACATGCGTTGATATTTCTCCCACATTGGCGTCTGAGCATTAAAGCCGTGAGTCCCGGCATCAAAATGGGTGTAACGCCCTTCAACATTAACCATAAAGCGTACATAACCGAGATAACGCGCTTCAGTAGCGGCGTCGAAGCCGAGGAAGGTGACACGGCGTTCATCGATAGCTTGTTGATCCTGCAAATTAGACCAGGAAACATGCAGTGCGTGATACATCTCCATAATGTCGATGATAGTGCGGCAAGTTTCTTCTTTCAGCTCGCCAAACTCACGATCCAGTTCGCGCATCTGCAATCCATAACCACGCTCAATGATTGTTTGCAGGCGACGGTAACGTTCAGCATTTGCCGGATCGAGCATTGTCATCATTTTGTACTGGTTAGACAAAATAAGACGTTGCGCGTTGGTCATTTCCATTGTTGACTCCTGTATCACTTTACTACGGTGAAAAAAAAGAAGGCCGATGTCTGCCTTCTTTTATATGCGTAATCAGGGGTCAATTACAAATCATCAAGGAAAGTTTTATCCAGTTGTTTGAAGGCGCGCTTAAGCGTGTCAGCTAATGCCTGATAGTCAGGCTTGCCTTCTACGGGTGCTAATGCTTGCCCGGCCTCCTGCAATTTACCACGAACCTCATAAAACCAACTCAGGATCGCCGGCGGTAATGGCGTAATAGAACGTTTGCCCAGCCACCACAGCCCCTGCATCGGCAAACTCAGGGCGAACAGTGCAGTAGCAACAGCCGGCCCAAGCTGACCGCCTAGTGCAATTTGCCAGCAGAGAGTGAACACAGCAATCGGCGGCATAAAACGAATCGCATAGCGCGTCATCTTGATGACGCGATTTTCAACAAAGACCGGGGCAAGGCGTTTTTCCAGCGGCCACGTCTTTGAGTAATGCTGTCCCCGGCGAAACAAGCTAAAAAAATTAACAGAACGATTATCCGGCGTTGACATGCTTCACCTCAACTTCACATATAAAGATTCAAAAATTTGTGCAAATTCACAACTCAGCGGGACAACGTTCAAAACATTTTGTCTTCCATACCCACTATCAGGTATCCTTTAGCAGCCTGAAGGCCTAAGTAGTACATATTCATTGAGTCGTCAAATTCATATACATTATGCCATTGGCTGAAAATTACGCAAAATGGCATAGACTCAAGATATTTATTCCATCATGCAAAAAAAATTTGCAGTGCATGATGTTAATCATAAATGTCGGTGTCATCATGCGCTACGCTCTATGGCTCCCTGACGTTTTTTTAGCCACGTATCAATTATAGGTACTTCCATGTCGAGTAAGTTAGTACTGGTTCTGAACTGCGGTAGTTCTTCACTGAAATTTGCAATCATCGATGCTGTAAATGGTGAAGAGTACCTTTCTGGTTTAGCCGAATGTTTCCACCTGCCCGAAGCACGCATCAAATGGAAAATGGACGGCAATAAACAAGAAGCGGCTTTAGGTGCAGGCGCCGCTCACAGCGAAGCGCTCAACTTTATCGTTAATAATATTCTGGCACAAAAACCAGAACTTTCTGCGCAGCTAACCGCTATCGGTCACCGTATCGTACACGGCGGCGAGAAGTATACCAGCTCCGTAGTGATCGATGAGTCTGTTATTCAGGGTATCAAAGATGCGGCTTCTTTTGCACCGCTGCACAACCCGGCTCACCTGATCGGTATCGAAGAAGCTCTGAAATCTTTCCCGCAGCTGAAAGACAAAAACGTTGCTGTATTTGACACTGCGTTCCACCAGACTATGCCGGAAGAGTCTTACCTCTACGCCCTGCCGTACAACCTGTACAAAGAGCACGGCATCCGTCGTTACGGCGCGCACGGCACCAGCCACTTCTATGTAACCCAGGAAGCGGCAAAAATGCTGAACAAACCGGTAGAAGAGCTGAACATCATCACCTGCCACCTGGGCAACGGTGGTTCCGTTTCTGCTATCCGCAACGGTAAATGCGTTGACACCTCTATGGGTCTGACCCCGCTGGAAGGTCTGGTAATGGGTACTCGCTCTGGCGATATCGACCCGGCTATCATCTTCCACCTGCACGACACCCTGGGCATGAGCGTTGACGCAATCAACAAAATGCTGACCAAAGAGTCTGGCCTGCTGGGTCTGACTGAAGTCACCAGCGACTGCCGCTATGTTGAAGACAACTACGCGACTAAAGAAGACGCGAAGCGCGCAATGGACGTTTACTGCCACCGTCTGGCGAAATACATCGGTGCATACACTGCACTGATGGATGGCCGTCTGGACGCTGTTGTATTCACCGGTGGTATCGGTGAAAATGCCGCGATGGTTCGTGAACTGTCTCTGGGCAAACTGGGCGTGCTGGGCTTTGAAGTTGATCATGAACGCAACCTGGCTGCACGTTTCGGCAAATCTGGTTTCATCAACAAAGAAGGCACCCGCCCTGCTGTTGTGATCCCAACCAACGAAGAGCTGGTTATCGCGCAAGACGCCTGCCGCCTGACCGCCTAATTCCACACCGCCAGCCCTGCTGGCGGTGCTGTTTTGTAACCCGCCAAACCGGCGGTAACGAAAGAGGATAAACCGTGTCCCGTATTATTATGCTGATCCCTACCGGAACCAGCGTCGGTCTGACCAGCGTCAGTCTTGGCGTGATCCGTGCAATGGAACGCAAAGGCGTTCGTCTGAGCGTTTTCAAACCTATCGCTCAGCCGCGTACCGGTGGCGATGCGCCCGATCAGACAACGACTATTGTGCGTGCGAATTCTTCCACCACGACAGCCGCTGAACCGCTGAAAATGAGTTACGTTGAAGGTCTGCTTTCCAGCAATAAAAAAGATGTGCTGATGGAAGAGATCGTCGCGAACTACCACGCTAACACCAAAGACGCTGAAGTGGTTCTGGTTGAAGGTCTGGTCCCGACACGTAAGCACCAATTTGCCCAGTCTCTGAACTACGAAATCGCTAAAACGCTGAACGCGGAAATCGTCTTCGTCATGTCTCAGGGCACTGACACCCCGGAACAGCTGAAAGAGCGTATCGAACTGACCCGCAACAGCTTCGGCGGTGCCAAAAACACCAACATCACCGGCGTTATCGTTAACAAACTGAATGCACCGGTTGATGAACAGGGTCGTACTCGCCCGGATCTGTCCGAGATTTTCGACGACTCTTCCAAAGCTAAAGTCAACAATGTTGATCCGGCGAAGCTGCAAGAATCCAGCCCGCTGCCGGTTCTCGGCGCTGTGCCGTGGAGCTTTGATCTGATCGCAACCCGTGCGATCGATATGGCGCGTCACCTGAATGCGACCATCATCAACGAAGGCGACATCAACACTCGCCGCGTTAAATCCGTCACTTTCTGCGCACGCAGCATTCCGCACATGCTGGAGCACTTCCGTGCTGGTTCTCTGCTGGTGACTTCCGCAGACCGTCCTGACGTGCTGGTTGCCGCTTGCCTGGCTGCAATGAACGGCGTAGAGATCGGTGCCCTGCTGCTGACTGGCGGCTACGAAATGGACGCGCGCATTTCTAAACTGTGCGAACGTGCTTTCGCTACCGGCCTGCCGGTATTTATGGTGAACACCAACACCTGGCAGACTTCTCTGAGCCTGCAGAGCTTCAACCTGGAAGTTCCGGTTGACGATCACGAGCGTATCGAGAAAGTTCAGGAATATGTTGCTAACTACATCAACGCTGACTGGATCGATTCTCTGACTGCCACTTCCGAGCGCAGCCGTCGTCTGTCTCCGCCGGCGTTCCGTTATCAGCTGACCGAACTGGCGCGCAAAGCGGGCAAACGTATCGTTCTGCCGGAAGGCGACGAACCGCGTACCGTTAAAGCAGCCGCTATCTGTGCTGAACGTGGTATCGCAACTTGCGTACTGCTGGGTAACCCGGCAGAGATCAACCGCGTTGCCGCGTCTCAGGGCGTAGAACTGGGCGCAGGCATTGAAATCGTTGATCCAGAAGTGGTTCGCGAAAGCTATGTTGCTCGTCTGGTCGAGCTGCGTAAGAACAAAGGCATGACCGAAACCGTTGCCCGCGAACAGCTGGAAGACAACGTGGTTCTCGGTACGCTGATGCTGGAACAGGATGAAGTTGATGGTCTGGTTTCCGGTGCTGTCCACACCACCGCAAACACCATCCGTCCGCCGCTGCAGCTGATCAAAACTGCACCGGGCAGCTCTCTGGTATCTTCCGTGTTCTTCATGCTGCTGCCGGAACAGGTTTACGTTTACGGTGACTGTGCGATCAACCCGGATCCGACCGCAGAACAACTGGCAGAAATTGCGATTCAGTCCGCAGATTCCGCCGCAGCCTTCGGTATCGAACCGCGTGTTGCTATGCTCTCCTACTCCACCGGTACTTCTGGTGCAGGTAGCGACGTAGAAAAAGTTCGCGAAGCAACTCGTCTGGCGCAGGAAAAACGTCCTGACCTGATGATCGACGGTCCGCTGCAGTACGACGCTGCGGTAATGGCTGACGTTGCGAAATCTAAAGCACCGAACTCTCCGGTTGCAGGTCGCGCTACCGTGTTCATCTTCCCGGATCTGAACACCGGTAACACCACCTACAAAGCGGTACAGCGTTCTGCCGACCTGATCTCCATCGGGCCGATGCTGCAGGGTATGCGCAAGCCAGTTAACGACCTGTCCCGTGGCGCTCTGGTTGACGACATCGTCTATACCATCGCGCTGACTGCGATTCAGTCTGCACAGCAGCAGTAATCTCGTCATCATCCGCAGCCTTACGCTGCGGATATCTGAACCGGAAATAGTCACTATTTCCGGTTTTTTATTCTCTTAATTTGCATTACTCCTTTCTGATTATCTTGCTTAACTGCGCTGCATCAATGAATTGCGCCATATCACTTTGCATACTTACCACTTTGTCTTGTGCAAGGGAAAATTTGCGCTATGTCCGCAATAACTGAATCCAAACCAACCAGAAGATGGGCAATGCCCGATACGCTGGTGATTATCTTTTTTGTCGCTATTTTAACCAGCCTCGCCACATGGGTTGTTCCGGTGGGGATGTTTGACAGTCAGGAAGTGCAGTACCAGGTTGATGGTCAGACGAAAACACGCAAAGTCGTAGACCCTCACTCATTTCGCATTCTGACCAACGAGGCCGGCGAACCTGAGTATCATCGCGTACAACTGTTCACGACCGGAGATGAACGTCCAGGCCTGATGAACTTCCCGTTTGAAGGGTTAACCTCCGGATCGAAATACGGGACAGCCGTTGGCATCATCATGTTTATGCTGGTGATTGGCGGTGCATTTGGCATCGTGATGCGTACAGGAACCATCGATAACGGCATCCTGGCGCTTATCCGCCATACACGAGGGAATGAAATACTCTTTATTCCGGCGCTGTTTATTCTCTTTTCGCTCGGTGGTGCGGTGTTCGGCATGGGAGAAGAGGCTGTCGCCTTTGCCATCATCATTGCCCCGCTAATGGTACGACTGGGTTATGACAGTATTACTACCGTCCTGGTGACCTATATCGCCACGCAAATCGGTTTTGCCAGCTCGTGGATGAACCCGTTCTGCGTGGTTGTCGCCCAGGGGATTGCTGGCGTTCCGGTGCTTTCCGGCTCCGGCCTGCGCATTGTGGTGTGGGTTATCGCGACTCTGATTGGCCTGATCTTTACCATGGTTTATGCCTCACGAGTGAAAAAGAATCCTCTTCTGTCACGCGTGCATGAGTCCGACCGCTTCTTTCGTGAAAAGCAGGCTGATGTTGAACAACGTCCGTTTACCTTTGGTGACTGGCTGGTATTGATTGTCCTGACCGCCGTGATGGTCTGGGTAATTTGGGGCGTGATCGTTAATGCATGGTTTATTCCAGAAATCGCCAGCCAGTTCTTCACTATGGGGCTGGTGATTGGCATCATCGGCGTTGTCTTCCGTCTTAACGGCATGACGGTAAATACCATGGCTTCATCCTTTACCGAAGGCGCGCGAATGATGATCGCCCCTGCCCTGCTGGTAGGTTTCGCCAAAGGGATTTTGCTGCTGGTGGGTAACGGTGAAGCCGGTGAGGCCAGCGTGCTGAATACTATCCTCAACAGCATTGCCAATGCCATTAGCGGTCTGGATAACGCGGTCGCGGCCTGGTTTATGTTGCTCTTCCAGGCGGTATTTAATTTCTTCGTGACATCCGGTTCTGGTCAGGCTGCGCTAACCATGCCATTACTGGCACCGCTTGGCGATCTGGTCGGTGTTAACCGCCAGGTTACCGTGCTGGCATTCCAGTTCGGCGATGGCTTCAGTCACATCATTTACCCGACCTCGGCGTCGTTAATGGCCACGCTCGGTGTTTGCCGGGTGGACTTCCGTAACTGGGTGAAAGTTGGTGCGACACTGCTTGGACTGCTGTTTATTATGTCCAGCGTGGTGGTGATAGGCGCTCAGTTAATGGGCTACCATTAAAAATGTTAAGAGCCGCAATTGCGGCTCTTTTTTATTCTGCCGTTTCAGTCTCTACGGCTTCATTTTTGGCATTGCGCTTCATCCACAACGCCAGTGCTTTCAGCGAGTCTGGAGTAAACTCATCGCAACGTGCGGTGATTTCTTCCGGCGTTAGCCAGCAAACTTCACTGACTTCATCTTCCTGGAGGGCGAATGGACCGTGAGAGACACAACTGAACAGCGCGCCCCAGACACGGCAATTTTTATCTTCGAAATAGAACTGCCCGTGCTCGGCAAAGGGGACACCGGCAATGCCCAACTCTTCTTCCGCTTCGCGACGTGCGGATTCCAGCAGTTGCTCATCGGCCTGGACCACACCACCAGCGGTCGCATCTAACATGCCGGGTAAAAAGTCTTTTGTCTCGGTACGACGCTGCACAAGAATTTTGCCCATGCCATCATGCACGACAATATAAGTTGCACGATGACGCAGACACTGTGCCCGCATTTGTTCCCGGCTGGCTTGTGCAATGACTTCGTTCTCTTCATTGACAATATCCACCCATTCAGTACTTGCCAAACGACGCTGTTCCATTATCAGGAAACCTTCTTTTTCTGGCGCTCTTACGGCGCATTTTGAGTTGTGGGTAAATTACGGATTAATCGCGATCTGCGCAATGATACTTTGATCATTGAGTGCGATTACGCTTAGTACGTCATCATCCAACATGCCATAGCTCGCCGGATAACCGCCTTTCGGGATGCTTACCGAACCGGGGTTAAAGTGGAAGATTTCACCCCGCTGTTCCGCCACTGGTAGATGGGTATGACCGTACACCAACACGTCGTTCTGGTTTAAAGTCGGCAGATTATCTGGGCCAAACAGATGACCATGCGTCAGAAACAGACGTTGTTTTTCCAGTAATACCTGTTGCCACGGTGCGGTTATCGGGAAGTGCAGCAGCATCTGATCCACTTCGCTATCGCAGTTGCCGCGCACGGCGATAACTTTATGCGCCACCTCATTCAGCCGTTCGGCTACTTTGGCTGGCGCATACCCTTCAGGCAGGGCGTTTCTCGGGCCATGATTCAGCACGTCGCCAAGAATCACCAGCCACTGAGCTCCGCTCTGGGCAAACAAATCCAGAACACGTTCCGTCGCCGGTAACGACCCATGAATGTCCGATGCAAACATCAGTTTCATCACTCACTCCTCGTCGAAAAAACGTAAGCTATGATACTGGATTCTATCGCCTCTATCAGCCAGATTGCTTCGCCGAAAGTGCAATAAAACGCTGAACTGAAGCCCTCTGCCACTGGAATGCTGCATAATCCACCAGACGTTCCGGCACCTCATCACCCTGTAATACCAGGCGGTTAATCATTAACGCCAAATCAGTATCCGCAATACACCACTCACCAAACAGATTCGGCTGGTTATGTGCCAGTAAATGTTCTGCCATCGCGAACAGTTTCTCTACACTGGCTTTTCCCTCCGCCGTTAGTGGCGCTTTTTTCGCACCAGCAAAGACAACATCCGTCGAACGTTCTTCGCGGATGGGCATCAGATCGCTGCGTAACCAGGCCTGAATCTGCCGTGCTCGCGCCCGATTTTGTAAATCAAGCGGATAAATGCGCTCCCAGGTCGGCGGCGCAAAACGATCCTCCAGATATTCTGCAATGGCAGAGGATTCACTCAACTCAAAATCATCAATTTGTAACAACGGCACGCGCCGTGTCTGTCCGTAACCTTGCCACGTCGGCCGCAAATGTTCACCGCTGTCGAGGTTGATGGTTTTTATATGAAAAGGCAGGCCTTTCTCCTGCAACGCCACCCAGGCGGATAACACATAAGGGGAGAAAAAATGGGCATCTGACCACAGCGTGATAGCAGGTTTACTCATTATGTCCTCAGCGATAAATGGGCTTGCTATCAAACTATAGAGCCTTTTTGTCACGGTGACTTGATGAAAACTTACACAAGTCGCTGCGCTTTCTATACTTGATGTGTTCAGATTATTAGATAACCGGAGCTGCAATGATCGATCTCTATTTCGCCCCAACGCCGAATGGTCACAAAATTACGTTGTTTCTCGAAGAGGCGGGACTGGATTATCGCTTAATCAAAGTTGACCTCGGTAAAGGTGGTCAGTTTCGCCCGGAGTTTTTGCTCATTTCGCCCAACAATAAAATTCCGGCGATTGTTGATCATGCCCCGACTGACGGCGGAGAACCATTAAGCCTCTTTGAATCAGGTGCGATTTTGTTGTATCTGGCGGAAAAAACAGGGCTATTTTTAGGTCATCAACCGCGTGAGCGCGCCACTACATTACAGTGGTTATTCTGGCAGGTTGGAGGCCTGGGGCCGATGCTCGGGCAAAATCACCATTTTAATCATGCAGCGCCACAGACTATTCCCTATGCAATTGAGCGTTATCAGGTTGAAACTCAGCGTCTGTATCATGTATTGAATAAGCGCCTGGAAAACTCGCCCTGGCTGGGCGGTGAAAACTACAGCATTGCAGATATTGCCTGTTGGCCGTGGGTTAATGCCTGGACTCGCCAGCGAATTGAACTCGCAATGTATCCGGCAGTAAAAAACTGGTATGAACGAATCCGCTCACGTCCTGCTACCGGGCAGGCGCTACTAAAAGCACAAGTAAATGATGAGATTTCGAATAGTTAACAGAACCTGGTTCTCGTGTATTATTTAATCCTAAATAAAACAACGGAGAACCTGCAATGGCACAACCTGCCGCGATTATTCGGATAAAGAACCTTCGTTTACGAACGTTTATTGGCATTAAGGACGAAGAGATTAACAACCGTCAGGATATTGTTATCAATGTGACGATCCACTACCCCGCCGATAAAGCGCGAACCAGTGAAGATATCAACGATGCGCTGAATTATCGCACCGTAACGAAAAACATTATTCAGCATGTAGAGAATAACCGTTTCTCTTTGCTGGAAAAATTAACTCAGGATGTGCTCGATATCGCACGTGAACATCACTGGGTGACGTATGCTGAAGTGGAGATCGATAAACTGCACGCGCTGCGCTACGCCGATTCGGTATCCATGACCTTACGCTGGCAGCGTTAACCGCCATATCGGGAGGCTGCATGAACATAGTGATCACTGGAGGAACGGGATTAATTGGTCGTCATTTAATCCCACGTTTGTTGGAACTGGGCCATCAGGTCACGGTTGTAACACGTAACCCGCAGAAAGCCAGCTCAGTTCTCGGCTCCCAGGTGACACTATGGCAAGAGCTTGCCGATCAAAGCAACCTCAACGGCGTTGATGCGGTGATCAATCTGGCCGGTGAACCAATAGCCGATAAACGCTGGACTCGCGAGCAAAAAGATCGCCTCTGCCAAAGCCGCTGGAATATAACGCAAAAACTGGTGGATTTGATTAACGCCAGCGACACGCCGCCGTCAGTGCTCATTTCCGGCTCGGCGGCGGGATATTATGGTGACTTAGGTGAAGTCGTGGTCACCGAAGAAGAACCGCCACATAACGAATTTACCCATAAACTCTGCGCCCGTTGGGAGGAAATTGCCTGTCGGGCGCAAAGCGACAAAACACGAGTGTGCCTGCTGCGTACCGGCGTAGTACTGGCTTCGGATGGCGGTATCCTCGGTAAAATGCTGCCTCCGTTTCGCCTTGGCCTGGGCGGTCCGATTGGCTCCGGTCGGCAGTATCTGGCCTGGATTCATATTGATGATATGGTCAACGGTATTCTCTGGCTGCTGGATAACGATCTGCGCGGGCCATTTAATATGGTCTCGCCATATCCGGTACACAATGAACAATTTGCCCATGCGCTTGGTCATGCGCTGCATCGCCCGGCGATTTTGCGCGTCCCTGCCACAGCTATTCGCTTGCTGATGGGGGAATCATCGGTTCTGGTCTTGGGCGGACAACGTGCGTTGCCAAAACGGCTGGAAGAAGCGGGTTTTGCGTTTCGCTGGTACGATTTAGAAGAGGCGCTGGCGGATGTCGTTCGCTGATGTGGTCTATTGCAAACATCCGCCAGTTAATTCCCGGTGTTACAGGATTAGTGGCTTTGCGCGATGAGATCGTCTGGCGAAAGTCGGGTCAGCGTCAGGATGACTTCGTGGTCAAATCCTTTTTCCAGCATCTCCTGAGCAATACGCAGAGCTTCTTCGTGTTTGCCCTGCATTGCACCTTCTTCACGTAATCTGTCAGCAATGGTCATCAGTTTCTCCTTTTCTTGTGGTGCACGTTCCGCTATCTCACCAATAAATGCTCGGAAACGCTGGGCATCCCCTGTTTGTAATACGTAATTAAACAGAGCTTTTAGCTGTCTGTCATTAGTGTTCCCTGTAACTAGCAGCGAAACAATTTGATCGACTAATCCCAACAGATCGCGCTGACGGATATGTTTCTGAATTAATTCCAACAACGCCATTTTGCGATGTTGCATAATCTCGTCATCCGGCACTACGGTAATATCCACCAGCGGAAAAGCCGATGAATAAATTTTGCGGGCTATAGCTGGCTCCGCAAATTCATCAAGCCAGCAGAGAGAATAAGGGTAAGGACTCCTGCAACCATGATAAAACAGCATCGGGATCACCAACGGAAGCTCTTTATAGCCCGCATCAAGATGGTTTTGCATTGCCGCGATGGAATAGCGCATCATGCGAAAAGCCATTAATTCTTCTGGCTTACTTTGGTGCTCTATCACTACATAAATATAGCCCGCGCCCTCCTGCGTTTTCACAGACCACAAGAGGTCGGAATAATATTGCCGCAGGTCTTCATCAATAAAACTGTTGGGTTCCAGTTTGAGCGTCGTTAAATCACACAGTTTGCGCAGCGGTGCGGGAAGATGAATATCAATAAAATCCCGCGCGGTGTCTGGATGGCGTAAAAAAGATTTAAATACCGCATCATGCGGCGTGGAAGTTGTCGATATTGTCATGGCGTTCCGTCACCCCTCAAATTTAAGATGACGTGACAATACCCATCCTTAATAGCTAATGCAGCAGGCAGTTTTTATCTTTGGACAGCGAATTCAGAAGTATTTTTAGCGGACTGCAACTTTTACATTTCAGCGGAAGCTGACTCGCAAATTCCCCCTGAAAATACTCCGGCAGCATTAGCCACCGGAGAGGTAATTATTTCAGCGAACCTTTAAGGAACTGTTGCAGACGCGGACTTTGCGGGTTGCCGAATAACTGTTCTGGCGCCCCCTCTTCTTCAATTTTCCCTTGATGAAGAAAAATTACATGCGTGGAGACGTGGCGGGCAAAGCCCATTTCGTGGGTCACTACAACCATCGTTTTTCCCTCTTCTGCGAGCTGCTGCATAATACGCAACACTTCGCCTACCAGTTCAGGATCGAGCGCCGAGGTAGGTTCATCAAACAGCAGAACCTCCGGTTCCATTGCCAGCGCCCTTGCGATGGAAACACGCTGTTGCTGACCGCCGGAAAGATGCACCGGGTATTTCCCCTGCGCACGTTCGTCTATGCCGACTTTCGCCAGATACTTCACCGCCCGCTCGCGTGCTTCGTGCTTACTCAGACCCAGCACCTGAATCGGCGCTTCCATGACGTTTTCCAGTACCGTCATGTGGCTCCAGAGATTGAAGTGCTGGAACACCATCGTCAGGCGTGTGCGCAGTAAGCGCAGCTGATTTTTATCGGCGACTTTGAGTTGGCCGTCTTTATCACGCACCAGATTGATGGTCTGGCCGTTAACCACGATCGATCCTTCGCTCGGTTTTTCGAGGAAGTTAATGCAACGCAGAAAGGTACTTTTCCCCGATCCCGACGATCCGATGATGCTTATCACATCTCCGGCGTTCGCTTGCAGAGAGACCCCTTTCAGCACTTCGTGTTCACCGTAGCGTTTGTGCAAATCGATAACGTTTAATTTATTCTCGGACATCGTATTCTCAGTGCGTTGAAGAAGGTTTCACATGCTGCAACCAGCGTTTTTCCGCTTTACGGAACAGGCTTATCAGGACATAAGAGATAATTAAATAGAGCACAGCGGCAATGCCGAAGGCGGTAAATGGTTGATACGTGGCGGCGTTGATATCGCGGGCAATTTTCAGCAGATCCGGCACTGTGGCGGTAAAAGCCAGCGCAGTAGAATGCAACATCAGGATCACTTCGTTGCTGTAGGCCGGTAACGCAATACGCAGCGCCGATGGCAAAATAATGCAGCGATACATTTTAAAGCTTGAGAAACCGTAGGCTCTGGCGGCTTCGATTTCCCCGTGCGGCACCGAACGGATCGCCCCGGCAAAAATCTCAGTGGTGTAAGCACAGGTGTTGAGCGTCAGCGCCAGCACGGTACAGTTCAGGCCACTGCGGAAAAAGGCATTAAGGAACTCGGTGCCCTTAACAATCTCCAGCGTGTACATGCCAGAATAGAACACCAGCAGCTGAACATACAGCGGCGTACCGCGAAAAATATACGTAAATAGCCAGATTGGAAACTGGATATATTTATTACTTGAGACGCGACCAATCGCCAGAAACAGCGCCAGAATTCCGCCTATCACTACCGACAAAATCAGCAGCCACAGGGTGATCGCCACGCCGGTAAAACGATAACCATCGGTCCACAGCAGTGGTTTCCAGTATTCATGTAAGATTTCGATCACAGGTCAGCCCTCTTCACACCCACGGAATAGCGGCGCTCAAGGAACAGCAGCACACCATTGGAAACGGTGGTGAAAACCAGATAAATCACGCCACAGACGATGGCGAAATAGAACGGTTCCCAGGTACTTTTTCCTGCCAACTGCGTGGCTTTGACCACATCTTCCAGGCCGAGTAACGAAACCAGGGCTGTAGATTTGAGGATTACCTGCCAGTTGTTGCCAATCCCCGGCAGGGCGTAACGCATCATCGCCGGAAACATGATCCGCCGAAACACTTGCCCACGAGTAAAACCGAACGCCGTTGCCGCCTCAATATGCCCTTTCGGCACTGCCATAAACGCGCCACGGAACGTTTCGGTAAAATAAGCACCGTAGATAAAACCGAGAGTGATAATGCCGGCGACCATCGGGTCGATATCAATCTGCCCGACGCCCATCGCCTCCGTCACCGTGTTTAGCGCAATCTGCAAACCATAGAAAATCAGCAGCATCAACACCAAGTCCGGCACGCCACGAATCAGCGTGGTGTATCCTTCGAAAATCAGCCCCGAAAGCCGATTTTGCGAGAGCTTACCGCCAGCGCCAATTAAACCGATGATTACAGCGAGCACTACAGAGCTGATAGCCAGCTCCAGCGTGACGAGCGCACCCTGTAAAATAACACCTGAAAACCCATACAACATGCAGCCTGTCCTGTCGTGTGTGGTGAATTACCGCCTCTTGTCTCCCTCCGGTTACCCGAAGGGAGCGGGCTTTCCTTCACCGATGGTGATTAACCACCATAAACATCAAAATCGAAGTACTTTTTCGCCAGTTTCTCGTAAGTACCGTCAGCGCGCATTTCGGCAAAGGCTTTGTTCAGTGCCTCGCGCAGTTCGTTATCTTCTTTACGCAGACCCATGCCGGTGCCTACGCCAAACAGTTTTTCATCTTTAACAGACGGGCCACCGAATTTGTAATCTTTACCGACGGGTTGTTTGAGGAAACCTTCGCTGGCAGCGACCTCATCCTGGAACGCGGCATCAATACGTCCGGCAGTCAGGTCAGAATAAATGTTGTCCTGCCCCTGATAAGAGACGATTTCAATGCCTTTGGGCGCCCAGTGTTCATTACCAAATGTCTCCTGGGTGGTGCCCTGCAATACGCCTACCCGCTTGCCTTTCAGCAACTCGACTGTCGGCTGAATGTCGGAATTTTTCGCCACCACCAGACGAGAATCGGCAGCGTACAGTTTGTCGGTGAAGGCAATTTCTTGCTGACGTTTTTCCGTAATGGAAAGCGATGACATGATAGCGTCAATCTTCTTCGCTTTTAAGGACGGGATTAACGCATCCAGCGGGTTTTCGACAAACGTACATTGCGTATTGATGCGCTTGCACAACTCCTTCGCCAGATCGATATCGAAGCCAACCAGTTCGCCTTGTGAATTTTTTGATTCAAATGGCGCATAGGTCGGGTCGGTACCGATGCGGATGTTTTGCGGAATCGCAGCAAATGCCGCAGTTGCGCTGGAGAAGGCCAGAACCAGAGAGAGCGATAGCACCAGTTTTTTCATAATGTCCTCAACTGACAGTCTTTTTATAGGGAATATTTACAGGTTTGTTACACTTATCGTGCCATAAAATTGACCATCAAGGCAAAATATCCCGCCCCGTTAGACGTATTATTTTTCATTAAAAATGCTTAAGTATGCATTTCAATGCACCACGATAGTGCAACAAACCTGGCGTGCACCATGATGATCATTCCATCAGGTACAGCTTCCCAGCGACGTATCAGTCACCGTAGACATTAAAGTCGAAATACTTTTTCGCCATCTTGTCGTAAGTGCCGTCCTGACGCAGTTCGCCAAGCGCCTTATCAAAAGCGGCTTTCAGTTCGGCATCATCTTTACGTAGCCCTACGCCTGTACCATCACCGAAGTATTTTTTGTCTTTCACTGATGAGCCAGCAAAGGCGAACTCTTTACCGGCAGGTTGCTTGAGGAATCCTTCGCTGGCCGCGACTTCATCCTGCAAAGCGGCATCCAGACGGCCTGCATCCAGATCGGAATAGACCAAATCCTGGTTAGCATAGGCCACCACATCGATGCCTTTACTACGCCAGTTATCATTGGCATACGCTTCCTGGGTAGAGCCTTGCAGCACGCCAACATGTTTACCTTTCAGTGAATCCAGCGTCGGCTGGATCGGCGAACCTTTGGCGGCAATCAAACGAGAATCTGCGGCGTACAACTTGTCAGAGAAGGCAATTTCCTGCTGACGTTTATCAGTAATGGAGAGCGACGAAATAATGGCGTCGATTTTTTTCGCTTTCAGTGAGGGGATCAGCGCATCAAAGTCACTGGCAACCCAGGTACATTTCACCTGCATCCGTTTGCACATCTCGTTACCAAGATCGATATCAAAGCCAACAAAGTCACCTTTGGCATCTTTCGATGAGAACGGTGCATAGGTGGTATCCGTTCCGATACGTACCGTCTCCGGTAGCGCCGCATAGCTGGAGGCCGCTGCGGAAATACCGACTAACAAAGACAGAGCGAGAATCGACTTCTTCATACATAACCCTCAAGTGAAATGGCTTTTTTATGTTGTGTATTGTGTTGTGTGTTTGCAGGCTCTTTCATGCAGGTCTTATGCCATCTTGACGGCAACATTAACATTCAACGTTAAATATGTTAATAAGACGTTGCATTATTGTCCTGAAGTTGAAGATAGCAGGTATGGCGGTTGAATCGCAGCGTTTCGATTGAATGGCAGGAACAAAATGTCGAGGATTTGATCGCGGTTGCAAAATTGCCCTGAAACAGGGCAACAGTGGAATTATGCGCCCTGCCAGCGGGCAAAGAGATCTTCAGGAAGGGTTATCGCAAACTGGTCAAGAACACGGTTAACCGTCTGATTTATCACATCATCAAGGGATTGCGGGCGATGATAAAATGCCGGAACGGGAGGCATAATCACCGCACCAATTTCTGCCGCCTGAGTCATTAAACGCAGGTGGCCTAAGTGCAACGGAGTTTCACGCACGCAGAGCACCAACGGACGACGCTCTTTCAGCACCACATCTGCCGCACGGGTCAGTAAGCCATCAGTATAGCTATGGACAATACCGGACAGTGTTTTGATTGAACAGGGTAAAATCACCATCCCCAGTGTCTGGAAAGAACCGGAAGAGATGCTGGCGGCAATATCGCGCGCATCGTGCGTGACATCGGCTAATGCCTGCACTTCGCGCAGGGAAAAATCCGTTTCGAGGGATAAGGTCTGGCGCGCTGCCTGGCTCATCACCAGATGCGTTTCGATATCTGTGACATCGCGCAGAACCTGTAATAAGCGCACGCCATAAATCGCGCCGCTGGCACCGCTGATGCCCACAATGAGTCGTTTCATAAAGAGTTGCCCTGTCAGACTTGCAGGCAGACTTTGCAGGATTTCGGCAGGAGTTGCAAGTCAGGGTGCCAGACCGGCACCCTGCGTGAAGGCATCATCCTTCGTTATGCATTTCGAGATTTTCCACTTCGTTCTGACGTTGCACTGCTTTGGCGTCGTCATTACGTAAAGTATCGAGGAAATCTAGATAGCCCTGATCAACATCTTTGGTGACGTAGACGCCGTTGAACACCGAGCATTCAAACTGCTGGATATCCGGGTTTTCAGCGCGAACGGCTTCGATCAGATCGTTCAGATCCTGGAAAATCAGACCGTCAGCACCGATGATCTGGCGAATTTCATCTACTTCACGACCGTGGGCGATAAGCTCCGTGGCGCTCGGCATATCAATACCGTAAACGTTCGGGAAGCGGATTTCCGGTGCCGCAGAAGCGAGGTACACTTTCTTCGCTCCGGCTTCACGCGCCATCTCGATAATTTGCTCAGAGGTGGTGCCACGGACGATAGAGTCATCGACCAGCAGGACGTTTTTATCGCGGAACTCGGCGCGGTTAGCGTTCAGTTTACGACGCACGGACTTACGACGCAGTTGCTGACCCGGCATGATAAAGGTGCGACCAACGTAACGATTTTTGACAAACCCCTGACGGTACGGTTTACCCAGAATACGGGCAATTTCCAGTGCAATATCGCAGGAAGTTTCCGGGATCGGAATAACCACGTCGATATCCAGATCTTCCCATTCACGGGCGATTTTTTCGCCAAGCTTTGTTCCCATATTGACGCGGGCGCTGTAAACGGAAATTTTGTCGATGAACGAGTCCGGGCGGGCAAAGTAAACATACTCAAACAGGCATGGATTGCTGACTGGATTATCGGCACACTGGCGGGTAAACAACTGACCATCTTCAGTGATGTAAATCGCTTCACCCGGTGCGACATCACGCAGGAACTCAAAGCCCAGGGTGTCGAGCGCAACGCTTTCAGAAGCGACCATATATTCTGTGCGATTCTCATCAATATCGCGTTTTCCTAACACCAGCGGACGAATGCCGTTAGGATCGCGGAAAGCAACCATACCGTGACCGATAATCATCGCCACACAGGCATACGCGCCACGGATCAGGCGGTTTGTGGCGGCAATGGCAGCAAAAATGTTGTCGGCTTCCAGCGGATAATGGCGAAAGTTGTCCAGTTCGCTGGCGAAGATATTGAGCAGAATTTCCGAGTCGGAAGTGGTGTTGATGTGGCGGCGTTTTTCTTCAAACAGCTTTTTACGCAACTCGTGAGCATTAGTCAGATTGCCATTATGGGCAAGCGTGATGCCATACGGGGAGTTAACGTAAAACGGCTGTGCTTCAGAGGCGCTGGAGCTGCCAGCCGTAGGGTAACGCACATGACCAATGCCCATATTGCCCTGTAAACGCTGCATATGGCGAGCTTCAAATACATCGCTCACCAGCCCGTTCGCTTTACGCAAACGGAAGCAGTTATTGGCATCAATGGTGATGATGCCGGCGGCATCCTGACCGCGATGCTGAAGCACCGTTAAGGCATCATAAATCGATTGGTTAACCGGCATAACACCGGCGATACCGACAATACCGCACATACGTCTTTTTCCTCGTTAAGCCACATCTCAGAGCACTTACGCTCTGGGCAAGAAACTTGACGAGCTTTGCAGATAATCAAAAAACCATCTGATGATAAAACTGAACTGTGGAATCAGCTGTGATTTGCTCCAGTCTTCGCTTTTCGACACTCCGGTAAAGGAGTCAAGAAAGAAAAGAATGGCAGCAACAATCAGCACACCACGCAACGCACCGAAACAGACGCCCAGCACCCGATCGGTGCCTGACAACCCTGTTTTCTCCACTAGCTGGCCTATCACGAAGTTCACGATAGCGCCAACGATAAGTGTGGCAATAAACAGTACCGCGATGGCAATCCCATTTCGAACCAGTTCGTCTTCAAAGCCCGTAAACCAGACTGACAGGTAAGTGTAGTAATGACTGGCGACAAAGAAAGCACAACCCCATGTCACCAGCGATAACGCTTCACGAACAAAGCCACGGATCAGGCTAACCAGAGAGGAAAAAGCAATCACCGAGATTATGGCGTAATCAATCCAGACCATATGTGTCCCACGATTTTACGCCCTGTCATCCTGTTCGGGGCGCATTCTAACAGAAAAAGAAAACGTTTGCGTAGGGATTTCCTTCCCGCGCATCAATAAAAATGGCGCTGAAAAAACATTCAACGCCATCGGTTTTTTTTGCCTTTGCGGCATCGGGCAATACATGTCGGATGCGGCGTGAACGCCTTATCCGACCTACGGTTCTACCCCTGCGTAGGCCTGATAAGACGCGCCAGCGTCGCATCAGGCAAAACCGTATTAATTCGGCGTATAGCCCATTACCACGCCGCTTAAGCCAGAAAGTTGCTTCAGCTCACCCAGCGAGCCTTTCAGCTTCTCTTTCGAGGCATCCGGCCCAACCAGAATACGGGTAATTTTACCCTGTACTGGCGTTGACGGCGACGTATAAACCCGGTATCCCGCACCGCGCAATTTACCAACAATCTCATTCACTTTGTCGGCATTTTTCAGCGCCCCCAGTTGCACAACATACGCTTTACCCGTCGGTGCAGCTTTTTCCTCCACGACCGGTTTCGGTTCTGGCTTCGGCGCAGGTGCTTCCACTTTCGGTTTAGGCGGTTCCACCGGTTTCGGCTTCGGCGGAGCGACCGGTGCAGGTTCCGGTTCAAACTCGGTATTATTGGCTGCAATGATTGCCGGATCGAGCGAAGGTGCCGCAGCATCGCCCGCACGCACCTCCTCTGCAGCCCCTTCCGGCGGCTGTGTCGGCAATGCCTGGGTAGCGGCTGGCATCATATCAGGCTCATCACGATCGCCCGCTTTAGGCACCAGCGGGATTGCCGCGAACTCATCCTGATAATGTTTTTTCTGCCCGTCCAGCAGCCCTGGCAGCACAATCACTCCCAGCGCCACCAGCACTATTGTGCCAACTAACCGATTCTGAAACTTACTCGCCACCGCTTCTCCTCGCGTCAATCACTTCCATGACATGTGCGACCGTGTGGAATGAACCACACACCAGCACGGTATCTTCCGGTTTAGCGTCTGCCATTGCGGCATCCCATGCCTGCGCAACGCTATCAAATGATTTGCCGTTACCCAAATGCTCAAGCAGTTGTTCTGCCGTGGCACCGCGCGGCCCTTCCAGTGGCGCACAATACCAGTCATCCACCACGCTTTTCAACCAGGCCAATGTACCAGCAATATCTTTATCATGTAGCATACCGATTACTGCCAGTACGCGCCCGTTTTTCGGTAACGCTTTCATACGCCCGGTAAGATATTCTGCCGCATGGGGATTATGGGCGACATCAAAAATGACGCGTGGCGACTCGCTCACAATCTGGAAACGTCCCGGCAAAATTGCGCTGGCAATGCCATCGCGAATTGCCTGTTCACTGACCTCCAGACCGCTGGCACGCAGCGCAGCCAGCGCCGTTGCGGCATTCGGTTGTGGGACAAGCGGTAACGGCAGGTTTTCCAGCGTACCGTTTGCGTCAGTAAACGACCAGCCATGGTCGCTGACGAAATAATTCCACTCTACGCCTCGACGTCGCAACAGTGCGCCCTTCTCATGCGCTACATCGGCGATGGTGTACGGCATTTCAGGTTCACCAACGATCGCCGGTCTTTCACTGCGGAAGATCCCCGCTTTCTCGCGACCAATGCTTTCGCGATCTGGCCCCAGCCAGTCGGTATGATCCAGCGCAATGCTGGTCACCACAGCCACATCAGCATCGACAATATTGGTGGCATCCAGACGCCCCCCCAGCCCCACTTCCAGAATTACCACATCAAGTTGCGCCTGTTTAAACAGCCACAGCGCCGACAACGTGCCGTATTCAAAATAGGTCAGGGAAATATCACCGCGTGCCGATTCAATCTCAGCAAAAGAGGCGGTGTGGGCCGATTCTGGTAGTTCCTGACCCTGTACACGAACGCGCTCGGTATAACGCACCAGATGCGGCGAACTGTAAACCCCCACTTTGTACCCTGCCGCCATGAGTATCGATTCCAGCGTGCGACAGGTTGTGCCTTTGCCATTCGTACCTGCAACGGTAAACACAAACGGTGCTGGTTTCAGAACGCCGAGACGCGCTGCCACCTGGCTTACGCGCTCAAGGCCGAGATCGATAGTCTTACTGTGCAGGTTTTCCAGATAAGAAAGCCACGAAGCCAAAGGCGACGCGGCTTGAGGTGTGCGTTTGATAATCATGGTATCCGCTGATTCATTACGGGGATAATAGCAAAAGGGCAGAGCCAGCGGCCCTGCCCTTATCAGTTATCAGGCCTCAGGTTCCTGATCCGGTGCTGGTGGCACCACTTCGCCTTCACGTGGCGCTTCAGGATTTGGCGCTGGCAGATTCATCAGCTTCGCCAGAATGCTCGCCAGTTTCAGGCGCATTTCCGGACGACGGACGATCATGTCGATCGCGCCTTTTTCGATCAGGAACTCACTGCGCTGGAATCCCGGCGGCAGTTTTTCGCGAACGGTCTGTTCAATCACACGCGGGCCGGCAAAGCCGATCAACGCTTTCGGTTCAGCAATATTGAGATCGCCAAGCATCGCGAAACTTGCAGAAACACCGCCCATGGTCGGATCGGTCAGCACGGAAATGTACGGCAGACCGCGCTCTTGCATTTTCGCCAGCGCCGCAGAGGTTTTGGCCATCTGCATCAGCGACATCAGCGCCTCTTGCATACGTGCGCCACCAGAGGCGGAAAAGCAGATCAGCGGGCAGTTGTCTTCCAGCGCCTGCTCAACGGCACGCACAAAACGAGCACCCACTACGGATCCCATTGAACCGCCCATAAAGGCAAATTCGAAGGCAGCAGCAACGACCGGCATTCCATACAGGGTGCCTTTCATTACGACCAGCGCGTCTTTTTCGCCGGTTTCTTTCTGTGCTGATGCCAGACGATCTTTATACTTTTTGGAGTCACGGAACTTCAGCACATCTTTCGGCTCAAGCTCGCTACCCAGCTCCACAAGGCTTCCTTCATCTAACAGGCTATGCAGGCGATTACGCGCCGTCATACGCATGTGATGGTCACACTTCGGACAGACCTCAAGATTACGTTCCAGCTCTGCACGGTATAAAACCTGACCGCAGCTATCACACTTAGTCCACACACCTTCAGGAATGCTTGCCTTGCGGGTGGGAGTAATGTTGCTTTTAATTCGTTCAATCCAGCTCATTAGGGACCTTTCTGTCTGAACCTGGTTCGATGCCAGTTTTATCTTTGGGGACGCATAATGCCATTTTTGCCCCCAACAGACCATCAATGTTGCACATTAAAACATAACAGCCCGAAACTTTGGATAAAAAAGTGGTCGAACCGCCGAGTTACTTTATTTTGCGGCGCGTGCCGCAGCGCGTTTGTGACGGATAATTTCGATGACGCCCGGCAATATGGAAACCACAATAATCCCGACGATCAGCAGCTTAAGGTTATCCTGAACCATTGGGATTGTACCGAAGAAATAGCCTGCGTAGGTAAAAAGCAGCACCCATAACAGCGCGCCGATCACATTGTAAGCGGCGAAATGACGGTACGACATGTGGCCCATCCCCGCAACGAACGGGGCGAACGTTCTGACGATTGGCACAAAACGGGCAAGAATAATGGTTTTGCCGCCGTGTTTCTCATAAAACTGATGCGTTTTGTCGAGATAGCTACGGCGGAAAATTTTCGAGTTCGGATTACTGAATAATTTCTCGCCGAACAATCGCCCGATGGTGTAGTTGACCGCATCACCAACAATCGCGGCAATTAACATCAGTACGACCATCATATGAACATTGAGATCGTTGGTTTCAAGCGAAGCCAGTGCCCCGGCAACAAACAGCAGCGAATCTCCCGGCAGAAACGGTGTCACCACCAGACCGGTTTCACAGAACAAAATCAAAAACAGGATGGCATAAACCCAGACGCCATACTCTGCGACCAGCTCCGCCAGATGCACATCAATGTGCAGGATAAAATCGATGAGGAAATAAATCAGGTCCATAATTGCCTATGCCTTTTGCTCTTACTCTTTCAGGCCGTAACTGCGCTGGCTACGGCCTGAAATGTTCAGAGCATTATTCTCGTTAGTCCGCCAGAAATAGCGGGCCCATTGGCGGCTTTGGAAGATCAAACCGGTCAGGGTAATCCACCGCAACCAGATATAGACCTTCCGCTTTCGCCGTTGCTGCCGCCAGCGTTCTGTCCTTTGCCGCCAACAGCTCTGCTATCCAGCTCTCTGGCTGGTTGTGGGCACCGACTTCCATCAGGCTGCCTACAATATTCCTCACCATATGGTGTACAAAGGCATTCGCTTTGATATCCACCACCACATAAGGACCGTGACGCGTGACGTTGATATGCATAACGTTGCGCCACGGCGTTCGGGACTGACATTGCACCGCGCGGAACGAGGTGAAATCATTCTCGCCCAGCAGGCATTGCGCAGCCCGATGCATCCGTTCGGCGTCCAGCGGTTCGTAAAAGTGGGTTACCCCTTTACTCAGCACTGCCGGGCGCAGGCGATGATTGTAGATGATGTAGCGATAACGGCGAGCCGTGGCGCTAAATCTGGCATGAAAATCATCGGGTACAGCTTTAACCCAACGCACGGCGATGTCACCAGGTAAATTCGCATTTACGCCCAACGTCCACGCAGCGTCTTTGCGCTGCGCGGTCGTTTCGAAATGCACAACCTGCCCGGTGCCGTGTACGCCTGCGTCGGTACGCCCGGCGCAGAAGACGGTGATCGGTTCGTTCGCCACCTGCGAGAGCGCCTTTTCCAGCTTCTCCTGCACGCTGCGAACTTCGTTCTGCCGTTGCCAGCCGTAATATCTGCTGCCGTCGTACTCAATGCCCAGCGCAATTTTATAAACTGGCGGTTGTTGCTGGTCGGACATTAGTACAGGTACTCCTGCACCAGTTTTTCAGCGATCTTCACTGCCATCAATGCGCCGCCAAAGCGAACGTTATCAGCCACCGACCAGAACTGAATTTGCTCCGGCATACCATAGTCATTACGCACGCAACCAACAGAAAGATGCGGCGACCCGGAAGCATCGCCCACCTGCGTTGGAAATTCATTCTCTTCAGAAAGCTCAATATCTTCGCTTTGAGCAAACGCATCACGCGCTTCTTCTGCCGCCAGCGGACGCAGTGCTTCAAAATTGACCATCTGGGCATGACCGTAAAATACCGGTGCCTGAACAACACTTGCCGAGATCATCAGTCCTTCGTCCTGCATGATTTTGCGCACTTCATCGACGATACGGCGTTCTTCGCGCACGCTACCTTCGCGATCCGGCAATAAGGGCAGCATGTTGAACGCCAGCTGACGCCCAAAGAAATCTTCTTCATCAATCGGAATACCGTTCAGCAGTTTCGCGCTCTGCCCCGCTAACGCATCGACCGCTTTTTTACCCTGGGCGGAGGCAGAAATCAGGCTGGTGACGCTGATACGAGACAAACCGCCTTGATCGATTAACGGTTTCAGTGCCGCCAGTAACTGGCTGGTCAGGCTGTCCGGTACGGCGATGACATTCCGGTTGCGGTAATCGGTCAGTACAAACGGGTTTACTTCCGGCACCACCAGCGGTACGTCGGGTTCGAGAGCAAACAATCCGCTGCTGTCGATCACCAGACAACCCGCGTTGGTCGCTTCTTCAACCCAGGCAGCGGTCGCTTCTTTGCCTGCGACAAAAAATGCCAGTTGCGCCTGCGTCCAGTCGAATTCAGCGGCATCCTGCACGGTGATTGTCTTACCACCAAAGCGCAGTTGTTCGCCTGCGCTTTCGTTACGTGCCAGTGCATAAATTTCCCCAACCGGGAACTGACGTTCAGCCAGCGTTTCAAGCAGGGCTTCGCCCACAGCGCCAGTTGCGCCCAGGACGGCAATGTTCCAGCCTTCAGACATGGTGGTTTACTCCAGAAATAGCAAAACTCCCTGCCGATATTACAGCAGAGAGCATGAAGAAGAGATTAACGTGCCGGATGATGAACGGCGTTAAAACCCAGTTTACACAGTAATGCCGCCGCGCTGGCGTCATCACAGATCACATACAGAGACGACCATTCACGGCGCTCAAGGTAGTTTTTGCGCAGTTTATCAAACTCACCCGGTATTCCGGCGACTTTACGCAGCGGTGCGTCATCGCGGCGCACATCATACACCAAATGCACCAGCCTTTTCAGCGTTGGCTGATCGAGCGAGCCATGCAGCGTAATGCGACCAAACTCTGGCGTTGGCAGCAATGTATCCAGCGCAACGTGTTGTTCATGACCAATAAACTTGCTATAGGCTTCAAACACTTGCGTAGTACCGCGCGCTTTTCCTTCCAGGGTATAACCGGCAATATGCGGCGTGCCGATATCCACTTTCTTCAACAGTTCCACGTTGAGTTCCGGTTCGCCTTCCCAGACATCCAGCACCACGCTTAATTTCTGACCTTCGTTCAGACAGGTCAGCAGGGCGGTATTATCGACGACTGCGCCACGGCAGGCGTTAATCAGGATCGCTCCAGGTTTAAGGCTACGGATCAGTTTTTCATCCGCCAGATGTAGCGTTTTGTACTGTCCGTCTTTGAAGAGTGGCGTATGGAAAGTCAGAACATCGGCGTGCTGAACCAGCTCATCAAGAGAACGGAAATCCCCCTCATCCCCACGATCGGCGCGTGGCGGATCGCAAAGCAAAGTTTTAATCCCCAACGCCTCCAGCCGCGCCTGTAATCGACGACCGACATTACCGACGCCCACGATCCCCACGGTACGGTCATGCAGTGAAAATCCATCGCGTTCGGCAAGCATCAGCAATGACGAGAAAACGTATTCCACTACCGCAATCGCATTACAGCCAGGTGCCGCAGAAAAACCAATCCCCACCTGCTTCAACCATGCCTCATCAACATGGTCTGTCCCTGCCGTGGCAGTGCCAACAAATTTTATCGGTTTCCCCGCCAGCAGCGACGCGTTCACTTTTGTGACTGAACGCACCATCAGCGCATCTGCATCATCCAGTTCAGCGACTGGAATTGGACGCCCCGGAACCGCTTTCACCTCACCCAGACGGCTAAATAATTCGCGGGCATAAGGCATATTTTCATCAACAAGGATTTTCACGTTTGTGCTACCTGTATGAGAACGAGAGTTAACCGGATAAGTGTGCCATAATCTCGCGGCCAGGCATACTTGCGATGATTTCAGGTATAAGGATACATAATGATACAACCTCTTTCAGGCCTTCCTCCTGCGCAACCACCAGGGCAGGGGGATAACCTGTCGTCTGGCGCAGGCAATCAACCTTTATCCAGCTTGCAACGTACCGCGTTGGAAAGTTTGATGACCAAAATAACTTCGCTGACGCAACAGCAGAGAGCGGAATTGTGGGCCAATATAAAGCACGACATCGGTCTGCCGGGTGATTCACCTTTGCTTTCACGCCACTTCCCGGCCGCAGAACAAAACCTTGCGCAACGTCTGCTATCTGCGCAAAAAAGTTATTCTGTCCGCCAACTTCTGGCTCAATTGGGGGAATATTTACGTCTGGGGAATAATCGTCAGGCCGTCACGGATTATATCCGGCATAATTTTGGCCAGACACCTCTGAATCAACTCTCACCGGAGCAATTAAAAACCGTCCTGACTCTGCTACAAGAAGGGAAGATGGTTATCCCACAGCCGCAACAGCGCCAGGCGACCGAGCGACCTTTATTACCAGCAGAGCACAATACGCTCAAGCAACTGGTCACAAAACTCGCGGCAGCCACGGGGGAACCCAGTAAACAGATCTGGCAATCGATGCTGGAACTTTCAGGGGTGAAAGATGGCGAGTTGATTCCGGCGAAACAGTTTAACCATCTCGTCACCTGGTTACAGGCGCGTCAGGCGTTAAGTCAGCAACACACACCGACGCTGGAGTCGCTCCAGATGGCGCTAAAACAGCCACTGGATGCCAGCGAGCTGACGGTATTATCGACCTATGTTGAGCAAAAGTATGGCCTTTCTACGCATTCAGCCCTGACTTCTGCACAGGCCGAGGATATCCTTAACCAGCTCTATCAGCGGCGGGTGAAAGGCATTGAACCGCGTAATATTCAACCGCTGTTCAATCCCTTTACCCCATTCATTGACACGATACAAAAAATGTCAATGCGCCCCAGCTTGTGGATATTATTCGTCGTCATCGTTGTGATGTTGGTTTGGCTGGTGAGTTAACACCGGCGAAACGACAGTATCGTCACGATAATCCCCAGCACCGCCGATATCGCCCCAGCAAGAAATACCGAAGAGTAGCCAAACGAGGTCGCCAGCACTCCCGCCAGCGGCCCGGAAACGCCGAGGGCGATATCCTGAAACGCGGCATAGCCGCCGAGCGCAGTACCGCGAACCTGGGAAGGAACACGTTTAACCACCTCCACGCCCAGCGCAGGGAAAATAAGCGAACATCCGGCTCCGGTTAACGCCGCGCCCGCTAATGCGACCCACGCGGCCGGCGCCTGCCAGAGCAACAACAAGCCTATCGTTTCCACCAGCAGAGAGACAATCGCCACTTTTACGCCGCCAAAACGATCTGGCATCCAGCCAAACATCACGCGCATAACGACAAAGGCGCCGCCAAAGGCTGTGAGCGTAAAGCCCGCCATCGCCCATCCTTTGCTGGCAAAGTAGAGCGAAACAAAAGTCCCGATAACCGCAAAGCCAACCCCCTGAAGCGCCAGACCTAGTCCTGGTTTCCAGATAAGCCCGATAACGCTCCACAGCGATGGGCGTTCTCCCGTCATTGCCGGTACTTTGCGTACTGTGCCATTGCAGACCCACGCCAGTAACGGCAATGCCATTGTAGTAAGCGCCAGTGCGGCAAAACCATAATGGCTATGAATCAGTAAGCCAAGCGGTGCACCGACTGCCAGTGCGCCGTAAATGGCCATTCCGTTCCAGGACATCACTTTACCGGAGTGTTTCGGTCCGACAATGCCTAATCCCCATGTCAAAGCCCCCGTCAGTAACTGACTTTCACCAAAACCAAGAATTAAACGCCCAACGACCAGCAGAGCAAATTTAATCGGTGCAGAGACGGGTAAAAGCGCCGCCAGCAGCAGCGCGCCGCCAGCCAGACCACAAGCTAACATCCCCTGAAGCGCCGAACGTTTTGCGCCATATTGATCGGCCAGCCGCCCGGCGTAGCCACGCGTCAGCACCGTAGCCAGAAACTGAATGCCGACGGCAATCCCGACCATGGTGTTGCCATAGCCCAGTTCATGATGAACAAACAGCGGGATAACCGGCAACGGTAACCCTACGGTCATGTAAGTTAGAAAAACCGCAAAGGCGATACGAAAGAGTGAAAAATTGGCAGAAGATCGTGTTTCTGTTTGGCTTACAGCAGTCATGCATTACTCCAGAATGCAGCGCAAGGCGAGGAATTTCCCCGTCTCATCTCTCTGGTTTCAGGGTTACGGTGCGTTGGCAGGATTTAACGCTTACGTCTTTTCAGAAGGGAATCGACAAAGCGGGAAGTTTGCCTGGAACAGGCGGCAATTGTCAATGATGTGAAAAAGGGAACCATCAGGCTCCCTTTTGCGTTAGTGTTGGATGCGACGCTGACGCGTTTTATCCGACCGACTCTATCTATTAATCTTTCAGCTTGCGCATTACCAGCGTGGCGTTGGTGCCGCCGAAGCCGAAGCTGTTAGACATAACGGTAGTCAGTTCGCGATCGGTTGTTTCGGTCACGATGTTCAGACCCGCCGCCTGTTCGTCCAGCTCTTCAATGTTGATGCTCGGGGCGATAAAGCCGTGTTCCAGCATCAGCAGAGAGTAGATAGCTTCCTGCACACCCGCCGCGCCCAGTGAGTGACCGGTCATTGCTTTGGTTGCAGAAATCGCCGGGCTCTTATCGCCGAACACTTCACGGATAGCCGCCAGCTCTTTCACGTCGCCAACCGGAGTTGAAGTACCGTGAGAGTTCAGGTAGTCGATTGGGGTATCAACGCCGTGCATCGCCATCTTCATGCAGCGAACCGCACCTTCACCAGACGGAGCAACCATATCTGCGCCATCAGACGTTGCGCCGTAGCCAACGATTTCAGCGTAGATGTGGGCGCCACGTGCCAGAGCGTGTTCCAGCTCTTCCACCACGACCATACCACCGCCGCCAGCGATAACGAAACCATCACGATGAGCGTCATAAGTACGGGAGGCTTTTTCCGGGGTGTCGTTGTATTTGGTAGACAGCGCGCCCATTGCATCGAATTCGCACGCCATTTCCCAGCACAGCTCTTCGCCGCCGCCAGCAAACACGATATCTTGTTTGCCCAGTTGGATCTGCTCGACTGCGTTACCGATACAGTGTGCGGAAGTCGCACACGCGGAGCTGATGGAATAGTTAACGCCATGAATTTTAAACGGCGTGGCGAGGCAGGCAGAAACGCCGGATGCCATCGCTTTGGTGACCACATACGGGCCAACCGCTTTCAGGCCGCGCGGGCCGCGCATTGCGTCAGCGCCGAATACCTGGAAACGCGGGGAACCGCCGCCGGAACCTGCAATCAGGCCAACGCGCGGGTTATTCTGGTAAGCTTCCGGAGAGAGGCCTGCATCTGCGATTGCCTGCTCCATAGAAAGGAATGCATAAATGGATGCGTCGCTCATAAAGCGCACAACTTTGCGGTCAATGAGGCCAGTGGTATCCAGTTTTACGTTGCCCCAGACGTGGCTACGCATGCCGGAATCCTTCAGCTCCTGAGAGAAAGTGATCCCTGAACGTCCTTCACGCAGAGATGCCAGGACTTCCTGCTGGTTATTACCGATGCTGGAAACAATGCCCAGGCCAGTAATCACTGCACGTTTCATTCAATACCTCTGTAAGTCGCACATAGAGTAAGTTTCGAATGCACAATAGCGTACACTTGTACGCCGAACAAGTCCGATCAGACAATTTATAGAGAAATTTGCGCAGCCTGACACACATCGCTAAGATCGAGCCACCGCCTGTAAGACGAGTAACTTACGTGAAACACTACGCAATACAACCTGCCAACCTCGAATTTAATGCTGAGGGTACACCTGTTTCCCGAGATTTTGACGATGTCTATTTTTCCAACGATAACGGACTGGAAGAGACGCGTTATGTCTTTCTGGGGGGTAACCAATTAGAGGCACGTTTTCCTGCTCATCCACATCCTTTGTTTGTGGTAGCCGAGAGCGGCTTCGGCACCGGATTAAACTTCCTGACGCTGTGGCTGGCATTTGATCAGTTTCGCCAGGCGCATCCGCAGGCACAATTGCAGCGATTGCATTTCATTAGTTTTGAGAAATTTCCCCTCACCCGTGCTGATTTAGCGTTAGCGCATCAACACTGGCCGGAACTGGCGCCGTGGGCGGAACAACTCCAGGCGCAGTGGCCTTTACCCTTACCCGGTTGCCATCGTTTATTGCTCGATGAAGGACGCGTAACGCTGGATTTATGGTTTGGCGACATTAACGAACTGACCAGCCAACTGGACGATTCGCTGAATCAAAAAGTGGATGCCTGGTTTCTGGACGGTTTTGCGCCCGCGAAGAACCCGGATATGTGGACGCAAAACCTGTTTAATGCCATGGCGCGTCTGGCGCGTCCTGGCGGCACGCTGGCGACCTTCACTTCTGCCGGATTTGTCCGTCGCGGTTTGCAGGAAGCCGGATTCACAATGCAAAAGCGTAAGGGCTTTGGGCGAAAACGGGAAATGCTTTGCGGCGTAATGGAACAGACATTACCACTCCCCTCCTCCACGCCGTGGTTTAACCGTACAGGCAGCAGCAAACGGGAAGCCGCAGTTATCGGCGGCGGTATCGCCAGCGCGTTATTGTCTCTGGCGCTGTTGCGTCGCGGCTGGCAGGTAACGCTTTATTGCGCGGATGATGCCCCTGCACTGGGTGCTTCCGGCAATCGCCAGGGGGCGCTGTATCCGTTATTAAGCAAACATGATGAGGCGCTGAACCGCTTTTTCTCTAATACGTTTACTTTTGCTCGTCGGCTTTACGATTTATTGCCCGTTAAATTTGATCATGACTGGTGCGGCGTCACGCAGTTAGGCTGGGATGAGAAAAGCCAGCATAAAATCGCGCAGATGCTGTCGATGGATTTACCCGCAGATCTGGCTGTTGCAGTCGGGGCGAATGAGGTTGAAGGCGTTACAGGTGTAGTAACAAATTGCGGCGGTATTACATATCCGCAAGGTGGCTGGTTGTGCCCGGCAGAACTGACCCGTAATGTGCTGGAACTGGCGCAACAGCAAGGTTTACAGATTCGTTATCAACACCAGTTACAGGACTTATCCCATAAGGATGACTGTTGGTTGCTGAATTTTGCAGGTGATAAGCAAGCGACGCATAGTGTGGTGGTACTGGCGAACGGGCATCAAATTAGCCGTTTCAGCCAAACATCGCCTCTGCCGGTGTATTCAGTTGCCGGTCAGGTTAGCCATATTCCGACAACACCGGAACTGGCGAAACTGAAGCAGGTGCTGTGTTATGACGGTTATCTCACGCCGCAAAATCCGGCAAATCAGCATCATTGTATCGGCGCCAGTTACCATCGCGGTAGTGAAGATACGACGTACAGTGAAGATGATCAGCAGCAGAATCGCCAGCGGTTGATTGATTGTTTCCCACAGGCGCAATGGGCGACAGAAGTCGATGTCAGTGAAAAAGAGGCTCGTTGCGGTGTGCGTTGTGCCACCCGCGATCATCTGCCAATGGTGGGCAATGTTCCCGATTATGACGCAACGCTCGCGGAATATGCCTCGCTGGCGGAACAGAAAGATGAGGCGGTAAGCGCGCCGGTTTATGACGATCTGTTTATGCTTGCAGCTTTGGGTTCGCGTGGTTTGTGTTCTGCCCCGCTGTGTGCCGAAATTCTGGCGGCGCAGATGAGCGACGAACCGATTCCGATGGATGCCAGTACGCTGGCGGCGTTAAATCCGAATCGGTTATGGGTACGGAAATTGTTGAAAGGTAAAATGGTGAAGGCCGGGTAATCAGTTTTGGCATTGTTTGTCGGATGCGGCGTGAACGCCTTATCCGACCTACGGTAACATGTAGGCCTGATAAGACGCGGCAAGCGTCGCATCAGGCATGGTGCTCCAGACGCCAACAACTTACTGCTGTGACGCCTGCTGAAACAGGTTTTCCCACATATCGGTAACCAGCGCCTGGTCACGCGGCGACAATTCACCGGCGCCAATGGCTTTTTCCAGACTCTGGCTAACGGTTGTATGCACCGCATGGGCGGAGTGGTCATCACCACTTTCCAGTTCTGCGATGGCTAACGTCAGGTGGCCACGCAAATATCCACTGGCAAACAACTCATCATCACTGGCATGGTCAACCATACCGTCGATTAATGCCAGAATGCGTGATTCAAACTCCGCGATCATCTTCTTTCCTCATTGTAAAACGTGGCGCTGGCTTCAGTTGAGCTCTTCCGGCCACGGGAACTGTTCCGCCGTAATTTCCGGCGTGTGATAATAATTTTGTAATGCGTTTATGAAGCGTGCCGGACGTTCGGGAATACCGTTTGCCAGATAATCCATCACCTGCGCATGTACGCGTCGCTGGAACACCACGCGATCCGGTTCGAAGTCGCCTTCCAGATTGTCGCAGCTAACATTAAACGGATATCCCGCCGCCACGCAGAACAACCAGTCCAGCGCCTGCGGCTTAACTTCAACATCTTCAAACTGGCTTTGCGTTTGGGCATCGCGTCCGTCCGGGCAATACCAGTAGCCGAAATCAACCAGTTCACGGCGCGCTTTCCCGGCAATACACCAGTGCGAAATCTCATGAATTGCGCTGGCATAAAAACCATGAGCAAAGACGATTCGGTTAAACGGTATTTCCGCATCAGCAGGAAGATAGATCGGTTCGTCGTCGCCTTTAATCAGACGGGTATTAAATTCATCAGCAAAGCAGCTATTAAAAATTTCAATCAACTGCTCATAGTGGTGTGTACTGTTCATTAGTTCATCCCCAACCAGTGGAGGATCTCCTGTCCGTGGCTATCATAAAGTAATTTGGCACTCATCACCGCCGATACAATAACGATCATCGGGCGGATCAGCTTTTGTCCTTTGCTCAACACCAGTCTTGAACCCATGCGCGCGCCGAGGAACTGCCCCACCAGCATCACGAATCCTGTCGCCCAAATCACTTTGCCACCGAGAATAAACAGCAGTAAACCGCCGATATTTGACGTTGCGTTGAGTAATTTGGCGTGAGCCGTGGCTTTGGCGAGGTTGAATCCGCACAGCGTAACGAAGGCCAGCGCGTAAAACGATCCGGCAGCCGGACCAAAGAATCCGTCATAAAAACCGACGCAGCCACCGGCAATTAACGCGAAGGGTAAACCGTACATCCGGCGCTGGCGATCTTCTTCACCCAGCTTTGGCATCAGCAAGAAATAGAGGCCGATACAAATTACCAGAATGGGCAAAATCTGCCGTAAGACATCAGCCTGAACGTATTGCACCAGCAGTGCGCCGCTCATTGAACCAACAAAGGTCATCGCGATATTGAGTTTTTGATCGCTTAAGCTAACCACTTTGCGGCGAATAAAGTAGATAGTGGCGGAAATAGAGCCGCCGCAGGCTTGCAGTTTATTGGTTGCCAGCGCGTTAGCGGGAGACATCCCCGCCGCCATTAACGCCGGAATGGTAAGTAACCCACCGCCACCGGCAATCGAGTCAATAAATCCCGCCAGCATGGCGACAAAAAAGAGAACGCCCAGCAATAGCGGGGAGACCATAAACAGGCTATTAAACGTTTCCATTAGATCACGTGCTCATCCAGTAGCGCCTGGCAGGAAGGCGGCAACGGAGGCGGTGTCTTCTTCTCAGGCTTGGTTGTTCCTGGTTTCGGTGGTTCAAACCAGCTTTGCAGTTCTGCCCCGCAGCCATCGCCCGGCGGCGGTAAAGGTTGATCTTCACACTCCAGACTATCGGCAGGACAACGTAATCGTACATGCATATGCGCACGATGCTGGAACCAGGGTCGCACTTTGCGCAACCAGTCGCGATCGGTGCCCGCATCAAGGCAAAGTTGTTGTTTAATCGCCGGATTAACAAAAATGCGGGTGACGTCTTTGTCCTGCGCAGCGAGTTTGATCAGGCTGAAAATTTCTGGTTTCCACAGCGTGGGGACAACGTGTTTACCGTCGCGGGAAACTAAGTCTAGTGCTTGCGGACGCAAGAGCTGCGCGGAAGTCCAGCGTGTTTTCGGCAGTTGCAAGAAGATATCAACATCCAGTCCGGTCTGGTGGCTGGCATGACCGCCGTTGAAACGCCCACCAGCGGGCATCCCCATATCGCCAATCAGCACCGTACCCATGCCCAGATTGTTCACCTGGCTACTCAGACGCTGAATAAACATCACCAGATCCGGGTGTCCGAAATAGCGACGCTGGTCGGTACGCATCACCTGATAATGTTCGGACTGTATCGGCAGCGTGTCAGCGCCGACGATACAGCCATTGGAAAAACTGCCTATCGATTGTGCGCTACCCGGCACAGGTTGGGTTATTTTTTGCCACGGCGTCGCTGCCAGGCTGGCGCTACTGGCAAGCAGAGCCAGCAGCGCAATCGCGGTTTTGTTCATGTTTTACCAGCGTGGAATATCAGTCTTCACATCGGCATTTTGCGCCCGTTGCCGTAACAGGTGATCCATCAAAACGATCGCCAGCATCGCTTCAGCGATCGGCACCGCGCGGATCCCGACACAAGGGTCGTGACGGCCTTTGGTGATCATCTCAACTTCTTCGCCAAAGCGGTTAATGGTGCGCCCCGGCACGGTAATGCTGGAGGTCGGTTTCAGCGCCATATGGGCAATGATTTGCTGCCCGCTGCTGATGCCACCAAGAATGCCGCCTGCGTGGTTGCTCTGAAAACCTTCTTTGGTGATTTCGTCGCGATTCTGGCTGCCGCGCAGCGCCACCACGTCAAAACCATCGCCAATTTCCACGCCTTTCACCGCGTTGATGCTCATCAGCGCGTGGGCGATGTCGGCATCCAGGCGATCAAATACCGGCTCGCCAAGCCCGGCGGGGACGCCACTGGCAACAACGGTGACTTTCGCACCGATGGAGTCGCCCTCTTTTTTCAGCGCACGCATCAGTTCATCTAAGGCTTCGATTTTGTCCGGATCCGGGCAGAAGAACGGATTTTGCTCAACCTGCGACCAGTCTTTGATTTCCAGTGGAATGTCACCCATCTGGGTCAGGCAGCCGCGAATTTCGATGCCAAATTTCTCAGCGAGATATTTTTTGGCAATCGCCCCTGCCGCAACGCGCATGGCGGTTTCGCGGGCAGACGAGCGTCCGCCGCCGCGATAATCGCGCAGGCCGTATTTTTGTTCGTAGGTGTAATCGGCATGGCCTGGGCGGAAAACGTCCTTAATCGCGCTGTAATCCTGAGAACGCTGATCGGTGTTTTCGATCAACAAGCCAATGCTGGTGCCGGTGGTGACGCCTTCAAAAACGCCGGAGAGAATTTTGACCTGATCCGGCTCGCGGCGCTGGGTGGTATAGCGCGATGTCCCTGGGCGACGACGGTCGAGATCGTGTTGCAGATCCGCTTCCGTGAGCGGGATGCCTGGCGGCACACCATCGACGATACAGCCGAGCGCCAGCCCGTGCGATTCGCCGAAGGTGGTTACGCGAAAGAGTTGTCCTATTGTGTTTCCAGCCATCACGGCTCCGTTATTGTTGTGTTTGCGTGTTTACTTAATCTTTATAAATTCCAAAATGTTCCCGCGCCGCAACAAGCTGCGCTTTGGTGAGCATAAACACACCGTCGCCGCCGTTATCAAACTCCAGCCAGGTGAACGGAACATCCGGATATTGTTCCATAAGATGTACCATGCTGTTGCCCACTTCACAAATCAGCACGCCATCATCAGCAAGGTAATCTGCCGCGTTACCGAGAATGCGGCGCGTCAGTTTCAGGCCGTCAGTGCCAGATGCCAGGCCCAGTTCCGGCTCGTGACGATATTCGTTTGGCAGGTCGGACATATCTTCCGCATCGACATACGGCGGGTTGGTGACGATCAGGTCATACTGCACTTTCGGCAAGTCACGGAACAGATCGGATCGAATCGGAATGACGTTATGGATCAAACCGTGTTCTTCGATGTTCTGTTCGGCAACCGCCAGCGCGTCGGGAGAGATATCCACCGCATCAACTTCCGCTTCCGGGAAGGCATAAGCGCAGGCAATGGCAATGCATCCGCTGCCAGTGCACATATCCAGAATATGCTGCGGTTGTTTGCTGATAAGCCCGGCAAATTTATTGTTGATCAGTTCACCAATCGGCGAACGAGGCACCAGTACGCGTTCATCGACGTAAAATTCGTGACCGCAGAACCAGGCTTTGTTGGTCAGATAGGCCACCGGAATACGTTCGTTGACGCGGCGGATCACGCGCTCAACAATACGATGTTTTTCGCTGGAGGTCAGGCGGGCGTTACGCATATCTTCCGGAATATCCAGCGGCAGATAGAGCGATGGCAATACCAGTTGCACTGCTTCGTCCCACGGGTTGTCTGTGCCGTGACCGTACCAGATATTTGCCGCGCTGAAGCGGCTAACCGACCAGCGCAACATGTCCTGAATGGTTTGCAGCTCATTTACTGCTTCATCGACGAAAATTTTATCCACGTATTCCTCCAGGGCATGGTCGCATTAATTTCGGCGGCTAGTTTGCCATGAAGATGACGATAAATCAGCATTCACGCGGCGATGACGCAGGAAAATTATGTTTTGACCGATCGATTGTGCTGCGAGTCGGGTAAACTGTAGGAAAATTAAAACAGAGATACATAAATGAAAAAGAAAACAACACTCAGCGAGGAGGATCAGGCACTGTTTCGCCAGTTGATGGCGGGTACTCGCAAAATTAAGCAGGACACGATTGTCCATCGTCCACAACGAAAGAAAGTCAGCGAAGTGCCGGTCAAGCGGTTGATTCAGGAGCAGGCTGATGCCAGCCATTATTTCTCCGATGAGTTTCAGCCGTTATTAAATACCGAAGGTCCGGTGAAATATGTTCGCCCGGATGTGAGTCATTTTGAGGCGAAGAAACTGCGCCGTGGCGATTATTCGCCGGAGCTGTTTTTGGATCTGCATGGTCTGACGCAGCTTCAGGCCAAACAAGAGTTAGGCGCGTTGATTGCCGCCTGCCGCCGTGAACATGTATTTTGCGCCTGTGTGATGCATGGTCACGGGAAGCATATTTTGAAGCAGCAAACGCCGCTGTGGCTGGCGCAACATCCGCATGTCATGGCGTTTCACCAGGCACCGAAAGAGTATGGTGGCGACGCGGCGTTGCTGGTGTTGATTGAAGTGGAAGAGTGGCTGCCGCCAGAATTGCCCTGAATGACAACAACCGGATATAGAATTTGCAGGTCGGATAAGATGCGTCAGCATCGCATCCGACAAGAAATGCCGGATGCGGCGTGAACGCCTTATCCAGCCTACGCACGACTGAATGACAACAACCGGATATGGAATTTGTAGGTCGGATAAGATGCGTCAGCATCGCATCCGACAAAAAGTGCCGGATGCGGCGTAAACGCCATATCCTGCCTGGGCGCTACAGCATATTCAATACGTACTGGAATCGGCAGGTGGAGTCTATGGGCTGCCTGCTACTGGTATCAACACGCACTAACATATCGTGCAGTTGTCGATCGGTAATAGGGTGCTGCGTTGGCGCCACAGTCACTTTAGCGTCATCACATCCTTCAGCAGTAAAGGTAATCAACTGATTTACAAAGCGACAATACGCGCCGCGTTCATCCATTTTACTGCCATCGCAGAGCTGACCATCTTTCATCAGGTAGGTCGATAAGTTTTGTTCAATCACTGACCCTGTTGATTTCAGATTCAAAACCTTACTGTGTTCAACACGGCTGTCACTCCAGGAGATATCATAATTTGTTAATGGCTCACCTGGGCAGGTTGTTGTATAGGTTGTAGGCCCCCTATAGTATTCCATCTTTGGTTGATAATTAATGATTACCTTTACAGTACTATTCGCCGTCATCCCCACCATCCACGGGCACGTCTCTGCCGAACCATTGACCTCAATCGTCAGTGATATTTTTAAGCATTCCCACCTGGCATCTGGGTCAATCTCTTTAACGCCCGGACAATAAGAATCTGCTACGACACCATCACCGCCTGGCATTACCGTTATTTTTGGTGCGGGAATGTTTCCTGGCCCTGTCCATGATTTATTCGGAATATCCCCCTCATAGACGCCCCATGACCGATCCTGATAATATTCCCCATGATAAACTCCTGTGGTGGTGAGTAAATCAAGGTAAAAACGAAGCGTTGCATTGGCACCAACCGTACCATAATAGATCGGCACATTATTATAGACTGCCCCCAGTTTCGCCTGGACTCCCTGGCTAAAACACAGCACCAGCATGGCGCATAAAAGTAATCGTATTTTTTTCATATTATATATACTCGAAGGTTGCCGTCAGGTTGGCAGTAAAATCACCGAGCGTGACATCGCGACCGCTTTTCGCCTGTAGCCAGGCCCTGAAATGAATATCATTACTGCCATCGCTGAGCGTAAATTTCGCCCCGGTCGGGTTGTTAATCGCCACCCGCACACCATCGGTCGTTTCCATCCCAATTCCGACGCCCTGAGCGGTTGAGGTGGTATCCAGCGCGAGGAAACCCGGCTGTTCGCTGTCTTCCGTACCGGTAAGGGTCACCTGCACCTGGTAACTCGCTGGCCCTTTACAATCTTTCAGCTTAAACACCACCGGAACGCGCGGGGATTCCCCGGCGACCATAAGATCCTGACGACTGATGGCAGGAAAATGCACTTCTGCCAGATTTCCGCCCTCAACCACCAGCGTGCAGGATCGGCTTAATAAATTGCCGTAAAAATGCAGGTTGTTGTCCACGGCCAGGGCACAAGTGCCACCGGTCAACAGCAGCCCCGCTAACAGCGCGTAGCTGAACGAATAAATGCGTCCTGTCTTCATTGATAATCCACCCGCAATGTTGCATAGGCCGAAAACGTGGTATCACTCAACACCGCACCGGCCGACTTCACTGGCACAGCCTCCAGCTTCGGCTTTTGCGTAAAATCGGTGGCGTTAATGGCAAGCGGCGTATTCAGCTTAAAACGCTGACCATCGTGCCGAAGCTCAATACCAAAACCGGGAACGTCTGTTTCGACAGCCGCGTCATTGTACGAGGTCTGCGTCCCCGTCCAGGTAAGTGTCATAATCCAGTCGGGATCGCGTACTGCGGAGTCACAGCTCAGGTCATAGTTCACTTCCCTGCGACCATAGTCCCCGTTGATGCTGTCGATGATGAGATCGCGGAATTCCACTTCAATGGTCTTTCCCCCGCTAATGGTACAGACTGGAGGTGACACCAGCGTACCGTGGAAGGTGATGTCTTCATTTGCTGCCAGGGCAACGCCGCTGCAGGCGCAGAGTAAAAGGAGCGAGAGTTTTTTCATTGGTAATCCACCACCATCGTCATACTGGCGTTAAATTCCGCTGGCGTAAGCTGCACTCCGCTCTGTTTTACCGGCACGGCTTTGAGATTGGGCAACTGGTTAACATTGAAATCAGACCAGTTACCTTCACCCACTTTAAACAGGGAATTATCGGCGCCGTTTTCAATGCGAATACCCAGGCCTGAAATTTGCGTCGCAATGACCGTTTCCCCGTTAATCACGGTGGTGGAGCCTTTAAGCTGCATCCGCAGATCATCAACACCTGATGCCTTGTTACCGCAGTTCAGGGTATAAAGCGCCCCCGTCGTACGGTAATTTGTGCCATTGATTTTGCTAATGTACACATTGCCAAATTCAACATTGCTCCCCTTCACGGAACAGGGCGGTGGCCCATCCACCAGAACGCGCAACGTTAATAACACCGGTTTACTTTCTCCCGCGACGGCCATGTTGCCCGTCAGCCAGCCGCTCAGGAGAAAAATGCCCGTTCCCACCAGAAACGTGTATTTCATAAGACTCTCCCGGCATCAGCCTTTGCGGCTCTGCTCTGCATCCACCTGGCAACTATTGCCGTTGCATTTAAAGATCAGCGAAAGTCGCGCGCCGTAGTCGTTGACGTAAGTCAGCACCGGCACACTGTCCATCTTCACATTCAGCGGTGCGGATGTTTTCGGCGGCATTACCAGCGGCGTAAATCCGGCTGCCGGATTACCATTTTTCTGGGTACTGGCGTTGCTGAGGATCACGTAATACGGCGTTGGGTTATTAACGGTGAAGGCCTGCCCATTGCGGGTTAAGGTCACCTTGTGCTGCCACGGATCTCTCATATTGATTTCTGCCAGCGCCTTCGGTCGCCAGAACAGTTTGATACGCGTTTGCAGCGCAATTTGCAGGGTGTTCGGTTTGTTCGATTTTGGCGGAATTTCACGCACATTAAAGTAGAACATGCTCTCACGATCGGCAGGTAACTTGCTGATATCCGGCATTCCCTGGACTTTTACCTGACCATTCATCATCGCATCAATGCGCTGTACCGGCGGCAGAACCGTCAATGGCGAGCTGATTTTGTTGCCCTTTTCGTCTTCTATCCAGCTTTGCGCCAGGTATGGCATCTTAGGATCGTTATTGCGCAACGTGACGCTGATGGATTTGTCACTTTCTTTGAAAATCAAGCGGGTGCGGTCGGGCGTTACCGATGCGTGGGTTGTAAAACTGGCGGCGGTCACCAGCAGCGCCAGCGCCGGGGCAACCATTTTTGCAGTATTAATCTGTGTATACATGGATCATTCCTTAATCACGTTATTGGTTAGCGGAGATAACGACTGGCGGTGTGCCAGGCGTGACCTGCTGCGTCTGTTCCTGAATCACCGGTTTGATTTCCAGCGGAGTGGCAGGCGCCACCGCGCCTTTTTGCTTACACGGCAGTAACAGGCCGTTGAACAGATCGGCAGGCAGCGGGTCTGGCAGGGAGATCTCACAGTGGGACGCTCCATTCCATGAGACACTCATACGTTCGCCAGCTTTTACCCCGGCCAGATAGACGTTGCCGTCATCGTCAACCAGACCGACCTGCTGGTCGTGTTCGTTTTTCACTTCTGCACCAAATGGCGGATAACTACCATCACTCATGCGCAGGACAGCCATCGCCTTTTGCCCACTGATGACCGCAAATTTACGGTAGCCAATGGCTCCTTCGGTGAGCGTCGCCTGAACCACTGACTGCGTGGCTTCGGCGTTCTCTGGCAGTTTAGTCAGGTCAATCGTGGCCTGGTTACGGTAGTAGTTATTGACGTCCGCAACGACAGCTTTACCGAACATGTTGGTGTACACCGCTGAACCGTTACCTTCGACCGGTACGTCAGCCACGCCGTCAGCGTCGATAAGCAGGCGCGTACCGCCCATGTTTTGAGTACGATGCAACGCGCCACCGTGCGCCGTTAACGTGGCTCCGCCTTGCAGCGACAAGCCGGCAGAAGTGTATTGCCCTTCATGGTAGTTAGCACTCAGATCCACGTGTGCCATTGAACCGTCATGGCTGTAATAGCCATCCACGCTGGAGTGATTTTCACTGCTGCCAACGTTTATCTGATAGTGGCTGGCGTCATCGATACGGTTGAAGTATCCCACCTGACTGCTGTCTGAACCGCTACCGTAGTTGCCGTTGTAACTCACGGTGCTGTTATCCCCCCACGGCATACTTAAGGAGATATAGACGCCTTTATCGGCGCTGTTGTCATACTCGTAGCGATAACCTGTCAGGGAGATACTCATGTTACGAATGCCGCCCATGTTGAAATAATGGGAGAGCATGACGTTGTAGTTGGTCTGCTCCTCGCGATCCCAGTAGGTATGGCGCGTATAGTTCAGATAAACAGAAACGCCGGCATCCCTGAAGTTCTGGTTATAGGTGGCGGTGTACATCTCTTTATCATTGCCGGCGCGGACCATTTCGCTGTCATTCGCGTCCAGATACTCGCTCATGGTCATATAGTTTTCTTCAGAGAAGCGGTATCCCGCGAAGGTGACGCGGCTGTTTAGATCATCAAAGTCTTTGGAGTAACTAACGCGGAAAGAGTTACCGTCGAGTGTGCCCTTGCCGTAAGCGGTTGAATCGTCAAGCCGGGTATGTGAATGGGTAATATCAAACGCCATCGCGCCGAAAATGGAGAGATCGCGCCCGATGCCAAGCGCAGCAGACTGGTAGTTTTCATCGCCCAGCGCCCCGCCGTAGAGCGACCAGCCGTTGGCTATCCCCCAGGACGCTTCACCACCGGAGAAGAATCCGCCCTGTACATGGTGCCCCCACTCCTGCGGGCGCCCCATCATCACTTTGTATCGCACCTGGCCCGGACGCGTCAGGAACGGCATGGAAGCGGTGCTGATGTCATACTCTTGCACCTGGCCGTTCAACTCTTCAATGCGCACATGCAGCGTACCAGAGTTAAATTCACCGAGATCCTGAATACGGAATGGCCCGGCAGGCACCTGGGTTTCATAAATTATGCGCCCGGCCTGGCTGACGGTGACTTTCGCCGCTGTATGAGCTACGCCGGAAATATCCGGAGCATAGCCGCGCAGGTTCGGCGGCAACATTTGATCGTCGGTGCTGATGCTACCGCCGATGTAGTTAAAACCGTCAAAAATATCGGAGTCGAGGTAGTCTTCGCCAAGTGCCAGTTTGGCTTTCAGACTCGGTAACGCACGCCAGGCGTAGTAACGGCTCCAGTCCCAGTTTTTCTCGGTGCTGTTATCCGTCTCTTCATCGTTGCTGCGGGTATGCTGATAATCACTCTGCCAGTCGGCGCGCAGGCGCCACGCCCCGAGGTTAACGCCAACCGTACCATTACCGCTGATGTCGTTGCTGTCATCGCCGCCATTTTCTTCGTGTCGGGTTTGGGCATTGATGCTGTAATCGGCAATGAAACCGGGGATACCATCATCCCAGCGCGAAGGCGGATCCCAGTCTACATCGCTGTATTCAAGATAAGCCTGCGGTAAGGTGATGAGCAGTGCGGACTGGCTTAAATCAGCATGTATTTCCAGACCGTCAAGTTGACCTGGTTTTAGGCATTTACCGTCGTGATCCCATTGCAATTTTTGTGCAATATCTTCTTTAAAACCAAGCTGTGCCACCAGCTCTGGCGACAGGCAGGCGTAAGTTTTATTTTTATCATTTTCTGACGCATACCAGTAAATATCATATTCATCGGGTAACGGCTGTTTATTTACCTGAACCTGTAAATTATATTTACCCGGTTCAACATACCCCTGGCTGGAAAAACGCTTCAGATCAATTTTCGTGTCGCCTTTTAATTCCAGAAAACGGGAATCAAACTGAATATCTTCGTCGGCCCAGGCATTGATATGGCATCCAGATATTGCCATGGCAACGCACCAGGGAAGCGCCCGTAAGCGGAAAAGAGAATGGTCAGGCATACACGTATCCATCCGTGGTTATTTAAAGACTATCGAAACGCTAAAAAACCCTCATAGCATTGCGGCTATGAGGGGGAATACCTTAGAGATAGGTAATCTGGAAGGTGGTATTCGCTTCAAAACCGCCCAGGTCCGGTGCGTCAGTCGCACCTACCAGCCAGGCTTTAAAGTTTAAAGTTTGTTTCGGTTTGCCTTTGGAGGTTGCAGTATCTTTTACGATCTGCTGATTAATGCCAGCGCCACTTTTGTAAGAGGTTCCTTGTTGATCACCAATCGCCAGGCTCACGTTGTTAAACGCCGCACCGGTATCGGTATTAAAAATGGTGTAGTAGTTGCCGCTATTCGCCGTAGACACAGTACCGGTGAAGGTAGTGGTCATGGTAGTTTGGGTATCAAACACGCAATCCTGTAAACGAATCTGGAAATCTTTCGGCGTGGTAGTGCCGTTGTTTTTCAGTTTTTCCGCACCGATATTACCCATATCCACTTCCAGTTTGTGATCGTCTGGTACGATAGAGCAAACGGAATCTTCAATGGTGCCGTAAAAACGGGCAGTACCGTTGTTACCTTCTGCGAAAGAAGATGTTGAAGTGAACGCACCCATTACCATTGCTGCTGCAATAGCTGTTTTTACAAACTTACTCATTATTTGTCCTTAAACCATAAATAATTAGAATATAAGCCAACTGAAATATTGATGATAAAATCCCTCAATCTTTCTTCAGCAGCTTTTAACCAACCATTGAATAGGATTTCTGATCCATAAAATACGGGTTGCACGAGATGATATTCTTTGGCGTGGCGGCAATGTTGATATTTTAATGAGAGTGGTTCAATTTAAATTTACTAACAACACTGTGTAGAAATTTTTAAATAATCAATAGTGCAAATAATATCTTGAGGGTTATCTCAAAAAACAGCAGAACATTTCATCAAAACGGCACAAACACTTTACCCCATGAATGATTCTGGATCATAAAACAACTAAAAATAAATATGGCAATTGTGATTATATCTTCCCGAAGATATAATCTTAATTCTTCTGAATTAATATTATATCAAGACCCTAAAATACCTGCTCAATAATCTCTCTCTTTATTTTTTAACACATCTTTTCGAAAAATAATAACCCATGCAAAAAAGCAACAATTACTTCCATATGTAACTTTGTGAAAATAAATAACTGCCCTTGCTATAAATGGAAACATTTATTTTTTCATAACCGGAGGATTAAACGCATTTAAATAGCAATAATTTCAATACAGTAAGCAAAACTAAGGCCCGAAAGCTTACGCCAGCGGGCCTTACACGTTCATATCAAATTGCTTTTGCCATCTTCAGATTACACGGGCTCATCTGCCAGTTGAATTGACCTTTTCCGCTTTCATCAAGCGTTACGCTGGCAATGGCCGAGGTGGTAAACATAGGCGGCGTTTCGCCCGGACATAACTCAGCGACCAGATATCCGACTAAGGGTAGGTGGGAGATCACCAGTACCGAAGCAACACCTTCATTGGTCAACGCCTGCAGATAGGCACTGACCAGGCCAACATCGCCGCAGGGCGTTAACTCCGGCAGAACTTCTGCACTGGAAGGCAGGTTCAGACAATCCCCTACTTCGTCCAGTGTTTGCTCGGCTCGCAGGAACGGGCTCACCAGAACGCGTTCGATTTCCACTTTTTGACCTTTCAGCCAGTTCGCCATCAGGCGAGATTCGTCACAACCGTTAGTGGTCAGAGGACGAACCGAATCACTGGCGGCATCGAGGGCTGCGTCGCCGTGACGCATGATAAAAACTTGCATATTGCACCGCTTTTGTTAACCAGATTCGCCCGTCTTCTTTCATCTGAAATCAGATAAAGAGGACGGTGGCCGGCATTGTGCCTTATCCATTCACCGAATGAAACGCTGTTTTTTACCTCAATGGCGTAAGTATAGTCAATGTGCGTTTACATTTTGACCAACACTCCGCCATTCAGCGCGGATTCATATAGCTTTGACCTTCTTATTGCAGGTCAGTTGCAGTTGTTTTCCAAAAACTTTCCCCTCGCTCGCTCATCTCTACTAAACGCTCGCAAGGGGTAAAACGAGAACCATACTGCGTGGCCAGTCGCTGCATTATTGCAACCACTTCGCCCGCGCCGAGAGAATCGATATAGCGGAACGGTCCACCGAGAAATGGCGGAAAACCAATGCCAAATACCGCGCCAATATCTCCGTCACGCACGCTACGGATAACCTGCTCGTCCAGACAACGTACTGCTTCATTCAGCATCAACATCACGCACCGTTCAGCAACCTGCGGTGCGGAGAGCCGCCCCTGCCCTTGCGCGCCAATCAGCGGGTAAATGGCGGGATCGACCTGTTTTTTGCTTTTACGCCCTTTCTGACCGTAAAGATAGAATCCCCGACCATTTTTTCTACCTTTGCGATCGTCGTTCAAAATTGAAGAAACAACATTTGCAGGCGCGCTAAAACGTTCTCCATAAGCGGCTTCCAGTACAGGAATAATTTTAGTCCCGGTATCGATTCCTACCTCATCCAAAAGTTGGATTGGCCCTACCGGAAAACCAAATTTCACCAGCGCAGCATCAATGTGCTCTACCCGTTCACCTTCGGTCAACATGCGGATAGCTTCATTAATGTAAGGCGCTAAGATGCGATTGACGTAAAACCCGGCTTTGTCACGCACGACAATGGGCGTTTTGCCCTGTTTTTTCGCCAGTTTTACCGTGGTGGCGATGGTTTGCGCCGATGTACTCGCATGAGGAATGATCTCTACCAGCGGCATTTTTTCCACCGGACTGAAGAAATGCAGGCCGATAACTTGCTCTGGTCGCGTGGCGTGAGCGGCAATATCGCCAATCGGTAAAGATGAGGTATTCGAAGCAAAGATGGTATGAGCGGCGCAATTCTGCTCAACTTCTGCCACCATTTGTTGTTTTAATTCGAGATTTTCAAACACTGCTTCAATAATCAGATCGCGATGGGCAAAGCCGCGATAATCCGTCGTTCCCGAAATTAATGCCAGTTGATTGTCGCGTTCACTGGCTTTGAGATGCCGACGGCGCACTTTGCCCTCAAGCTGATCCCAACTGTATTTCAGCGCATGATTAATCCCCTGGACGTTGATATCTTTAATTCGTACCGGCAGACCCGCTTTACAGGCAGTGACGTAAGCAATACCGCCGCCCATCAAGCCACCACCTAAAATTCCCACACTATTTAAAGGAGCGGGGGCAACATTGCTGCCAGGGTCTTTCTTCACGTCGGTACTGGCAAAAAAGATATTGCGCAATGCCTTTGATTGCGACGTCATCGCCAGTTCACCAAAGGCCCGAGCTTCAGCGTCATAGCCGCTACTGGTGCCCTGCGCTAACCCGGTCTCGATAACCTCAAGAATACGTTTTGTCGCCGGGTAGTTGCCCTGGGTTTTCTGTTCTGTTTTTTTGCTTACCATTTTGAATAACAGCGCACGACCTAATGGCCCCGCCATCACACGTTTGCGAATCGGAAGTGTCCGCGAAACCGGACGATCCTGCTTCGCCAGCTCTACAGCGGCTTCCAGTAAAATGGAGTGCGGAACGACGTCATCCACCAGCCCCAGCTTTAACGCCTGTTTTGCCCTGAGTTGTTTTCCAGTGAGGATCATCTCTAATGCTGTGCTGACGCCGATCAGGCGCGGTAAACGCTGGGTTCCACCTGAACCGGGTAATAACCCTAGCTGAACTTCAGGCAAACCGAGCACCGTTTTAGGATCGTCAGTACAAACACGACCGTGGCACGCCAGCGCCAACTCCAGTCCACCGCCCAGGCAAGCGCCGTGAATGGCGGCAATAACCGGAACTGGCAAGGCATGAATTTCCGCCATCAGCTGTTGCCCCTGCCGCGCCAGTGCTTCCGCTTCTTGCGCCGTTTTGCAGTTGCCGATCATGTTGATATCCGCTCCGGCAATAAAGTTGTCCGGTTTCGCGGAGATAAACACCACGCCGCGCAGATCTTTATTTTCGCGGAGTTGTTTAATAATGGTGCGTACCTGTGAGGCAAACTCCGCCTTCAGGGTGTTCATTTTCTCGCCAGGAACATCAATGGTGATGACGGCAATATTGTCCAGACGCATATTGAGGGTAAATGCTGATGCCATTTCCATTATTCCGCCTCCAGAACCATTGCTGCACCAAGCCCACCTGCGGCACAGGCGGTCACTAAACCAAATCCACCGCCGCGACGGCGAAGTTCATGCAATGTCTGGGTTATCATCCGCGCACCAGTAGCCGCGAAGGGATGCCCGTAAGCAATCGAACCGCCAAGCACGTTAAATTTGCTGTCGTCCACTTCACCAGTGGCATGTGCACGCCCCAGCACATCGCGGGCAAAACGTTCACTACCCAGCAACTGAATATTCGCCAGCGTCTGGGCAGCAAATGCTTCATGCATATCAATCAATGTCAGATCGCTCATCGTTAAACCGGCACGTTCCAGCGCCAGCGGCGTTGACCAGGCTGGACCGAGCAACATGTCCTGCCAGACATCAATCGCGGTAAATGCATAACTGCGCAGATACCCCAGCGGCACCAGCCCTAATTCTTTCGCCCGCGATTCGGTCATCAGGATCACCGCCGCAGCGCCATCGGTCAGCGGCGTACTGTTCGCTGCCGTTACCGTTCCGTGTTTACGATCAAACGCCGGACGCAGCTTTGCGTAATCGGCAAGCGTGGAATTACCGCGAATATTATTATCTTCCGCGAACGGTTGTTTATAAGGGGGGATAAAGGCGGTCATCACTTCTTCTTTGAGTTTACCTTCCGACCACGCCTGAGCGGCTCGCTGATGCGAACGGTGCGCTAATGCATCTTGCTGTTCGCGGGTGATGCCGTAGGTTTTCGCCATTTGTTCAGCGGTGTCACCCATCCGCAAGCCGGTGGAATATTCCGCTACCGCAGGCGGCACGGGCATTAAGTCGCGCAAACGCAGGCGAGAGAAGAGTTTCAGACGCTGGCTCATTGTGCGGGCTTTGTTGACATCCACCAGCACGCGCGCCAGTTTTTTGCTAACGCCAATCGGCAATACCGACGAGGAATCTGCCCCACCGGCAATCCCCGCACGAATGGTTCCCGCCATCAGGCTTTCGGCGACGTTTGCAACAGCCTGGAAACTGGTGGCACAGGCACGACTGACGCTGTAAGCATCGGTATGGACGTTCATTCCGGTGCCAAGAACAATTTCACGCGCAATGTTGGGGGCTTCCGGCATTTGTACGACCTGACCAAAGACCAGTTGTTCAATCACTTCGGCGGGGATCTCGCTACGAGCAAGCAGTTCTCCGACGACCATCTTCCCCAAATCAACAGCGGGAATACCATGAAAAGCCGTCGCCTGGCGAGCAAAAGGCGTGCGTAATCCGCTAACAATGGCGATACGATCGCCCTGGCGGGTAACCAGCGGTAAAACCTGACCCATAACACTCCCCTGTAAAAAAATAGATAAAGTGGTCTGACCTGATCATAGTCTTAACTATTTTTTTACATTTAGCCAAGTGGAGAAAAGGGAAAGTGGGAGCTATGACACAGAGAGAAAAGAAGAAGAGAAAACAAAACGCCCCTGCCAGCAACTGGCAAGGGCGTGCGTACCTGAGAGGAATTAACGCAGACCCAGCTGGAAGATCAGCATTTCAGCTTCGCAGGCAAAAGTGAAATCGATATCCAGGCGAACACCATCAGACTCTTCAGTGAAAGTCGGGGTGATTTTGCACGGTTCGGATTCCACGCTACGGGCTTTTTCAGTCAGCGCCGCCAGCGTTTGTTCTGCTTCTGCGCGGTTTGCAAACACGCGGCTGTAAGACGCGGTGCAATCGGAGTTGTCCATAATGGTGCCAACATCCATACAGCAGCAAACCGGGGTTTCATCAGCACTACATTTACTCATCGTTGATTTCCTCTGTATGTGCACCCAAGGTGCCAGATAAACGTTGCGGATATTTTACGCTTCCGGAAAGTGCTGCTCCAGTTGTTAATTCTGCAAAATCGGATAAGTGACCGAAATCACACTTAAAAATGATCTAAAACAAAATTCACCCGGATGGATGAGTGCGCCACCTCTAAATTTTGCCAGCTGGATCGCGTTTCTTAGATCATATTTGAAAAAAGATAGAAACATACTTGCAACATCCTATCTGGTCAGACCTATACTCTCGCCACTGGTCTGATTTCTAAGATGTACATCAGCCCCTACACTTCGCGCTCCTGTTACAGCACGTAACATAGTTTGTATAAAAATAAATTATTGAGGTTATGGTCATGAGCCAGAAAACCCTGTTTACAAAGTCTGCTCTCGCAGTCGCAGTGGCACTTATCTCCACCCAGGCCTGGTCGGCAGGCTTTCAGTTAAACGAATTTTCTTCCTCTGGCCTGGGTCGGGCTTATTCAGGGGAAGGCGCAATTGCCGATGATGCCGGTAACGTCAGCCGTAACCCCGCGTTGATTACCATGTTTGACCGCCCGACTTTTTCTGCGGGTGCGGTTTATATTGATCCGGATGTGAATATCAGCGGAACTTCTCCGTCTGGTCGTAGCCTCGACGCAGATAACATCGCACCTACGGCATGGGTTCCGAACGCACACTTTGTTGCGCCAATTAATGACCAATTTGGTTGGGGGGCTTCCATTACCTCTAACTATGGTCTGGCAACAGAATTTAACGACACTTATGCAGGCGGTTCTGTCGGCGGTACAACTGACCTTGAAACCGTGAACATGAACTTAAGCGGTGCCTACCGCTTGAACAACGCCTGGAGTTTCGGTCTTGGTCTGAACGCCGTCTATGCTCGTGCGAAAATCGAACGTTTCGCGGGCGATCTGGGGCAACTGGTTGCTGGTCAGATTATGCAATCTCCAGCCGGACGGACACCACAGGGACAAGCACTGGCGGCAACCGCTAATGGTATTGAAAGCAATACCAAAATCGCTCACCTGAACGGTAACCAATGGGGCTTCGGTTGGAATGCCGGTATCCTGTATGAAGTGAATAAAAATAACCGCTACGCGTTGACCTACCGTTCTGAAGTAAAAATTGATTTCAAAGGTAACTACAGTAGCGATCTGCCAATTGGTTTGAATAACTATAACTTTGGTTTGCCAGGTGCCACAGGTGGTGCAACACAGTCAGGATATCTGACGCTGAATCTACCTGAAATGTGGGAAGTATCTGGTTATAACCGTGTAGCGCCGCAGTGGGCGATTCACTATAGTCTGGCTTACACTAGCTGGAGTCAGTTCCAACAACTGAAAGCAACGTCAACCAGTGGTGATACGCTGTTCCAGAAGCATGAAGGCTTTAAAGATGCTTACCGCATCGCGTTGGGTACAACTTATTACTACGATGATAACTGGACCTTCCGTACCGGTATTGCCTTCGATGACAGCCCAGTTCCTGCACAGAACCGTTCTATCTCCATTCCGGATCAGGATCGTTTCTGGCTAAGCGCAGGTACTACTTATGCATTTAATAAAGATGCTTCTGTAGATGTTGGTGTCTCTTATATGCACGGTCAGAGCGTGAAGATCAACGAAGGGCCATATCAGTTCGAGTCTGAAGGTAAAGCCTGGCTGTTCGGGACTAACTTTAACTACGCGTTCTAATAACACGTTCGTTTAATAAGAAAAAAGGTGAGTTTTACGACTCACCTTTTTTATTTGCGTCTTATTCAGAATCGATATCTTTTAAATCATCCTGAATCGCTTGCGCGTTCGGGTTTTCTTGCGGTTTGAGCTCACCGCCATTGGCGATGAAATCATGACGCTGGAAGTAAGCCTCGCGCACCATAATGTAAGGATCGGAGGACTGACGAAGCAAGCCGTCAGAATCCAGCAACTGCGCACGAGTTTCGATCCCTTCAAGCGTCCATTTACCCACCGACATCGGCCAGGTCAGCCAGGAAAGTACCGGGTAAAGGCTGTCTGCCATATCACCGCCGTCATCACGCAGCGTAAAGCTACCGTAGAACGGTAACTGAACGTACGGCCCATAACCCACGCCATAGTGACCGAGCGTACTGCCAAAACGGTGAGGTTCGGTGCGTTGCAGTTTCGGGTTCGCCATCCCAGCAACATCAATAAAACCGCCCATTCCCAAAATGGTGTTTAGGAAAAAGCGGGTAAAGTGGACCATCCCCTGATAAGGGTCACCCTGCAAGAAGTAGTTAACCATCACCGCAGGTTCTTCCAGGTTGCCGGTGAAGTTGCTCAAACCGTTACGCGCCGGTTGCGGAACATAATCACGCCAGGCGACCGCTACCGGTCGAACCACATACGGGTCTAACACATTGAAGTTAAAATTGTACATAGTGCGGTTGAACCCTTCTAACGGGTCAGAACGCCCTTGCTGATCTGTACCGGAACTCGCACACCCCACCAGAAGCGTAGTTCCCAGAGCAAGCGCCGACAGGCGAAGCTTCATAAATGTCTCCCTGTTTTTTATGGCTTTTTTATGGCTTATGCAGTTTGCCATCCATGACGGAACGATACCGTATCCGCCTGTTTAGGTGTGGGCGATTGTAACAGCACGTCAACTGATGTCCAGGCGCCCTGGTTTGCTGACTTGATCATAGCCTGGTAATCGCCGCCCTGTAGGCTACTTGATTCTGTAGAAACAGAAAAAGGCAAACGCAGCCTTTTATACATTTTCAGAGTAACTCCCGCCAGTTGCGAGCAAAAAAGCCGCTACGCTTTAGCTATACGTGCTAATTCAAGAGACGACATCATGGACAATGACAAAATAGATAAACACAGCGACGAACTTGAAGTAGAGAGCGAAGAAAAAGAGCGTGGAAAAAAAATAGAAATAGATGAAGACCGCCTCCCCTCCAGAGCGATGGCTATTCACGAACATATCCGTCAGGACGGCGAAAAAGAGCTGGAGCGCGACGCGATGGCGCTACTGTGGTCAGCCATTGCGGCGGGTCTGTCGATGGGCGCTTCGTTACTGGCAAAAGGGATATTTCATGTCGAACTGGAAGGCGTACCGGGGAGTTTTTTGCTGGAGAATCTGGGTTATACCTTTGGTTTTATTATCGTCATTATGGCACGCCAGCAATTATTTACTGAGAATACCGTAACGGCGGTACTGCCGGTGATGCAAAAACCGACCATGGGCAACATCGGCTTACTGATGCGGTTATGGGGCGTCGTGCTGCTGGGTAATATTCTCGGAACAGGTATTGCGGCGTGGGCGTTTGAGTATATGCCTATCTTTAATGAAGAAACCCGCGATGCGTTTGTCAAAATCGGCATGGATGTGATGAAGAACACCCCCAGCGAGATGTTTGCCAACGCGATCATCTCCGGCTGGCTTATAGCCACAATGGTATGGATGTTCCCTGCGGCGGGAGCGGCAAAGATTATAGTAATTATATTGATGACGTGGCTTATCGCGCTGGGCGACACTACCCACATCGTCGTCGGTTCAGTAGAGATCCTCTATCTGGTCTTTAACGGCACGCTGCACTGGAGCGATTTCATCTGGCCATTCGCGCTACCTACTCTGGCGGGAAACATCTGCGGCGGCACCTTCATCTTCGCATTAATGAGCCATGCGCAAATCCGTAACGATATGAGTAACAAGCGTAAAGAAGAGGCACGCCAGAAAGCAGAACATGCGGAAATCATTAAGAAAAATGATAAAAATCCGCTATAAGTGGCGAGGATTTAAGCAATCGAGCGGCAGTGTACTTACTCCGCTGTTTAATAGCGGTTATACTCATGCCGCATTGTCCTCTTAGTTAAATGGATATAACGAGCCCCTCCTAAGGGCTAATTGCAGGTTCGATTCCTGCAGGGGACACCATTTATCAGTTCGCTCCCATCATCTGTACCAGTCCGCAAAATCCCCTTGAATATCAAGCTTCCCGCGCATCCACAGTTCGTCATGGTTCGCGTCAGAACGTTAACAGCCGCACTCCATGACGGGTAAAAGTGGATAAAATAATTTTACCCACCGGATTTTTACCCATGCTCACCGTTAAGCAGATTGAAGCAGCAAAGCCGAAAGAAAAACCATACCGCCTTCTCGATGGTAATGATCTGTACATTTATGGTCTCTATGGAACATCACCCCGGCTGGTTTACCGCAAGTTTCCCACGCCATTTCCAGTGCTTTGATGGTCAGTCTGCTGTCCGGTGAGAAAGATATCGCCCATCCCACCGCTTACCTTGCGAACAGGTCGAGAACAACAGCAAGGTAAGCCCAACTCTTTCCTGCCCAGATATACGTCACGTCGCCGCACCACACCTGATTAGGCTCTGTCACTGCAAACTGTCGCTCAAGGTGATTCGGGATAGTTATGTGTTCATGAGCACTACGTCTATACCGGTGGGTGGGGTGCTGCCGGCAAGCCAGCGCCCCATTCTGAAGCCTCTCTGGGTTGCCATAGTCGCGATACTTCTTGCTCCGGCAGAGCCATGGCTGATGTTATGCAGCTCCATAACCTGACTGCGTCATACAGCCCGTCTGGCTTTTCAGGGGGGTTTTTCCAGTATTTGTAACTGCTGCGATGAACCCCGAACACGTGGCAGAGTGCGACCACAGGATAATGCGCTCTGAGTTTCCCGATTGACGAGAACTGTTTAGGAAGTCTGGCATCAAGAGCGCGGTAGCCCTTTTTAATAGTTCGTTTTCCATTTCAATGTGTTGTATCTTTTTCCTGAGCTCACGTATTTCGAGCTGCTCCGGAGTTATGGGGGAGGCTTTTGGCGTTTTGCCCTGTCGTTCATCACGAAGCTGTTTTACCCATCGCGTCATGGTAGAAAGACCCACATTCATAGCACTGGCCGCATCTGCAACGGTGTAGGTCTGGTCAAGAACCAGTTGAGCGGATTCACGTTTAAACTCTGCGCTGAAATTTCTTCTTTTCATTGTGACACCGGTGTTGTTCTGAGGTGTGCATATCACCTCTGTTCAGGTGGCCAAATTCAGTAAACCACTTCACTCCCGGATTGATGTAGTCAGTAAAAGTATGGCACTGACTACTTTAGGAAGGGCGTCCATCACATCACTACAATTTTTATGAACAATTTTTGTTGTGAATATTACTCTTGCAATATGATGTTGTTCTATCCAGATACAAGATCTTATCTGCAATGCGTAATGCCTCACCCTTATGGCTTATAATGATTTTTGTACAGGGAATAGTGGAAATATAATCAATAACTTGTGTCTCAGATTCATGGTCAAGATTACTCGTTGCTTCATCAAGGATAAGCAAAGCTGGTTTTCTGTATATAGCTCTGGCAAGTAAAATACGCTGAATCTGACCAACAGATAAAAAAGCATTAATATCTGTCACCTGGGAGTAATATCCCATAGGCAGGCTATTGATTACGTCATGTATTCCCAGCCCTTTTGTAATATGAATAACATCCTCAAGAGAAACTGTATTATCAAAGGAAATATTATAAAGCAGCGAGCCACTAAGAAGCGCATCTCCCTGTAAAACAGTACCAGTAATTTTTCTGAAGGATTGAATATTATGCTCCAAAATATTCACATCATTACATATAATATGCCCTCCAGTAGGCGGTAATAAGCCAAGAATTATTTTCACCAGCGTACTTTTACCGCGACCTGATTTACCAGAGATGAGTAATGCTTCACCTGGTTCAAGTTTAAATGAGAGGCTGGATAATGTTACAGATGTTGCAGAATAGGAAAAAGAGATGTTATTTAACTCCAGCGAAACTCCATTTATATATTTTGATGGAAACAATTGTGCAGGGGATTCAGTTTCTGGGTTGGCTGTTATAACTTCGTTGATACGGTCAATATGTACTCCAGACATATAGCCTTGCATCATAAAATCAATTATTTTCATCGAGCGACGGCAAAATTGTTCAGAGTATGAAATAAAAGCAATCAACATGCCAATGCTAAAATTTCCTGACATGACCTGAACGCCTCCGAAATACAAAATAAAAACATTTTTCAAAGATGACAAAAATAAATTTGCTCCGGTAAAAATGATCTGAATATAACCCACTTTCGCCTGATTATTTACAACATCGACAAGACTCTGAGAATAATTTCCACTAACCCCTCGACATTCAGAATATAACTTTAAAAGTTGATGATTTTTAACACTCTCTATAACAGCGCCATTCTGCCTCGCTTTTGATTTAAGCGTGCTCACATTACAATACTTATAAATTTTATACGAAAAAAGTTTAGTAAGTGCATATAGAAATAGCATAAGCATCACTATTAATGCTAAAGATTTATCATAAATCATCAGCATAATGAATGATGCTGACATCATGATAGAGTCCAGTACTGTAGTCAGCAACTGCGTTGTTGTAGTATTTTTTATAATATCAACCGAGTCAAATCTTGATATAAGGTCCCCAAGCGTTCTTGAGTTAAAAAAAGAAACAGGTAACGCCATTAATTTATTGTAAAAGCTAAGAGGAAGTTGATATCCGAGATGGGCGCTTATCCATATAAAGATAACATCTTTGGCAGAAGTGACGGCTATTTGTATTAAACTTAGAAAAAAATACCCCAATGTCGCAACAATCAGAAGATGCATATCACTATTCACAATAACATCATCTATGATTAGTTGTGTCACCTGCGGCAAACAAATGTTAATAAACTCGATAATAAATAATAGTATCAATATAAAGAAAACTGGTGACTGGCACTGTCTCAGCAATGAAATGAAAAATTTCAAATTGTTAGAGACAGAATATTTTTTCTCCTTGCCAGAAAGCAAATTTGTTGATGTCAGATCTGAAATGACAAGTCTGGGAATGGCTTCAACAATAATACCAGAAAAATGTTCGAAAAATTTTACATAACCAAGTGTAAGCATACCTCGTTCTGGATCATGAACAATAAATTTATCCCTTTTTATTTTTTTTAAAACAACAAAGTGATCACAATCCCAATGAAGTATACATGGCAACTTCACTTTCCCTAGCTCATCATTATCAACAGACAACACTCTAACATTCAATCCTGTAGAAGAAAGAATGTCATAGACATCATTCAGATTCATTCCCCCTTTATATTGAGGATAATTACTCTTCAGTTGAGACAAACTTAATGAAATACCATGAAAATTAGCAATCATAGCGATACACGAAAGAGCACAATCTGTTCTTTCCGTCTGAAATATAAGTGGAAGATGTTTTTTTCTCAAAAAAACATTTTGATTCAGTATATTATGCATCTATATCTTTATCTCTAAAGAAAGGAAATATCCATTTAATGATGGATGTTTTTCTTGTCGGTATATCAACCTTAAGACTCATACCTGGGATAATATTAATTCGTTTCTTTTTCTCAGTAATTTCAATCACAATCCTGTAACAAGCATTTTCAAATTTAAGACCAAAGTTTGTATAGATATCTTCAGGTTGAAGTGGAACTCTGGATATATCAATGATAATACCATGTTCAAACCCAAATCGTTGATAGGGATAAGAATCATATTTCAACGCAACTCTCGTACTTTTTTTTATTTCACCAATGAACTCTGGTGATATAAAGGCTACAATCTGGTTTACACTTCCTTGCGGAATTACTGTAAGTATGGTATCCCCAGCGTTAACAAAATTACCTGTTTTTTCAACAACTTCTGCAATTTTACCTGCAGAAGGCGCACGAAGAATAGACTCTGAATCAGAAGCAACACCATACATTTTCATTAGCGAATCGATACTCTCTTTTTTATTTTCATTCTGAGTATTTTTTATTCTGTCTATGGTATCCTCTAATTCCTTTTTGAGACTTATAATTTGTCCCTCTTTGGAGGAAATGTCATTGTTAAGTGATTGTAATTGCATTTTCTTATCAATTAACTGCATCTCAGCATTGTTTTTCTCAACATCTGAAACATACCGCTTTTTATAGGCATCCTGTATTTTACTAAATGATACTTCCTGAGAATGTATCGCTGCATTAAGCAATCTGATTTGACGCTCCATAATCGCAATGCTGTTTTTGGTTTGAATAATCTGCTCCTCTGTTAATTTCTTTTTTGCTTCCAGGGTGCTTATATTATCCTGTGTTTCCCTGCTACTAATCGATCTTAATTTTGAAAACATCTCCCGATAACTTTCCTCATTGTTTTTGAAGTAATGGGTTGATGATGATGCGTCGATTGCGAGCAAATTTTCTCCTGAACTAATGTAATCTCCACTTTTTATATAAAGTGCTGACAAAGTACCTGATTGTTTGCTTTTAATACTGATAATCCCTTTGTCTGGGTAAACAATCCCATTGACATTTCTTTTTTGTGTGTATTCTGCGAAAGACATAAACAGAATAAGACAAATAAAAATGATAACAGAGCATACAATAATAGCACGCTGAGAAAATGTGGTGGCTATAATCACATCGCCAAAATTAGAGCGATGATTTTTTTCAATAAAATCTTGCATGAATTTTAAGAGGGGGTATCCCCCCTCTCTCTATCATATTACCCGACAACAAATTTATTTTGTTCAACAGAAAAATGATATGCCCCTTCTCTTGTGCTGTTTTTTATAGACTCAAGGGCATTGTGTGCTACTGATGCATCAGAAGAATGCACATCCTGAACATCTTTATTCATTCCCTGCTCAATAAAATTTTTTACATCAGGATCTTTAATTTCATCTGCAGAAAATGCCCCTTCACCTGGCGTACCGCCCAGAGACTCAAAATGATTTGATATAGGATTAAAATAAACCCGCCCATCATTTTGTAAATTATGAATAGCATCTTCACGCATAGTATCTGTAATTTGATCACTGCCGGTATGCGTCTGTATCTCGTGCATATAGGTATTCGCAATATTGACATCCATATTCAATAATTGCGGATCCGATGTGTATTTTGGTGTGGATTTTTCTGGAGGTTCAAACAATCCAAGAGCATCGGCCAACTGAATCCCCCCTTCTGCTCCATGGGCAAAATCTTCACCGAATTCTCCCAGTCCACGTAATGCTGGAGCAATATTTATACCACAGCCATATATTCTTTCACAATCTTCTCTGTTTAACTCTTTCATTTAGTCACCACTTACTTAATTTATATCACATCGATTATGAAATTACGCATCCTGAACAATTATTCAAGGGGGATTTTCTTTCTGATTATAAATATGGGTTTCTTATTGTAAAAACATAAGAAAAAGATAAATTAATAATAGCAAGGCAACATTTATGAGAATCCTTCTCTTTACCTTATAGAGTATAAATAATGCTTTAAAAAAGTATAACTCCATATAAATATAACTATAATCTGATAATAAAGTTTAAGTTTAATGATAAACTCCGATATGAGGTAGCGTAAGTATCCCGCATAATCGTGCTATTCTCATTTAGAGCTCCTCCGGCATAATCAATCTGCCAATGAAGGTGATCGCTATGCGTAAAACCCGTTTTCCTGAGCATCAGATCATCGCCGTGATTAAGTCGGTTGAAGCTGGACAAACAGTTAGAGATGTCTGCCGGGAGGCTGGTGTCTCTGAAGCCACCTACTACATCTATGGACTACTGGGTCGCATGTCAGCGATGAGACATTCTTTGATGCTCACTCTGTCGTTTTTGAAGATACAAATTTTCCTACTATTGCTGTTATCTCTATGGATGAAGAATACGCTGGCGATATATTATTGGGAGTTTTCCATTACTGGATGACGTGAAAGTTGCGAGCCTCTATCTACCCACATTTATTGCCACCTTACACTTATGTCGAAATTTTGTACTCAAGAGGATAATCTCATTCGATATTTGTGATATGTCAGCGAACCGTGCGAAGGCACTCAACGTATTAAACAAACCTCGATATATATAGCCTTTCCTATAACATTAATAAGGATAACACGATTTGTTTATTGCCGTAACTTTATTGATGTGCATGTTGAATGTTTTTATTTAGTAAAAATACAATTAAAGAATACTTAAATAGCGTTTTTGCAACCCTGTATAAAAATTCATGCGCTTATGATATAAAACTAATAACAATTATGCGGAGGAGGGGGATCGCTGAATTTATTTTAAAACACTTTTCACTTATCTCTTTTAGATTTATTTTACTTGTATTACGTGCTGGTAGTTGTTAACTCGGTTGTATATGTGCTGGTTGGACTATTAATGTTATCCGTGAAATCTATGGAGGGCTTATTGTGAACAAAATATACTCACTTAAATATTGTCATGTCACCCAAGGACTTATTGCAGTATCAGAATTGGCTAGTAAGGCAACTAAAAAAGTAAGTCGGAAATTAAATAAAATAATACTTACTACTGTTTCAGTGACTTGCTTATCTTATCCTGTAATATCTCAGGCGGGTATTGTACTTGCTGATATCTCTTATCAGTTGTTTCGCGATTTTGCTGAAAACAAAGGCCTTTTTACTCCCGGAGCCACAGATATTCCTGTATATGACAAAGACGGAAAACTTGTCGGCCGTCTGGATAAGGCCCCTATGGCAGATTTTAGTAGTGTAAGCACCAGCGGAGTGGCTACACTGGTTTCATCACAGTATCTGGTCAGTGTAAAACATAATGGTGGCTATCAAAGTGTCAGTTTTGGCGATGGGAAAAATACCTATACAATAGTCAATCGTAATGATCACCCTTCTACTGATTTTCATGCCCCTCGCCTGAATAAGCTGGTCACTGAAATAACACCTGCCACTGTCACTGCTGAAGGTACTAAACGCAATGCCTATAAAAATACTGATCGTTATACTGAGTTCTATCGTGTAGGGAGTGGTACACAAATTACAAAAGACAAAAGACAAAAGACAAAAGAAAAAAGACAAAGATGGGAATTTGATAAATATCGCTGGCGGATATGCTTTTAAAACAGGGGGCACAATAGGAACCCCTCTTATTTCCGATGCGACCATCGTCACTAATCCAGGACAAACGTTCAATCCGGTTAATGGGATTATACCTAGCTATGGCGTACCTGGCGATAGCGGTTCACCGCTTTTTGCTTATGACTCATTGCAGAAAAAATGGGTTATTGTAGGCGTTTTAAGATCATATGCCGGTCCCAAGGGAGCAACAAGTTGGTGGAATGTTATTCCGACCGATTATCTGAATAAAGTGATGCAAGAGGATTTTGACGCCCCTGTTACAGCAATATCTGGTCAGGGTCCCCTTAACTGGCGTTTTGACAAGGATACCGGTTCAGGCACATTGACTCAGGGAACTAAAACCTGGGACATGCACGGTCAGAAAGGAAAGGATCTCAACGCAGGAAAAAACCTGGTGTTCAGAGGACAGAACGGCGCGATTATCCTGAAAGACAGCGTGATTCAGGGCGCCGGCTATCTGGAATTTAAAGACAGTTACACAGTATCAGCTGACTCCGGAAAAACATGGACAGGTGGCGGTATTATTACAGACAAGGGAACCAATGTTACCTGGAAGGTCAACGGCGTTGCCGGTGACAACCTTCATAAACTTGGCGAAGGGACGCTGACAGTAAGCGGTACTGGGGTAAATCCCGGCGGGCTTAAAACGGGGGACGGGACCGTCGTTCTGGCTCAAAAGCCTGATGCCGCAGGTAATGTTCAGGCTTTCAGCTCAGTCAATCTTGCCAGCGGACGTCCGACCGTTGTGCTCACGGATTCAAAGCAAGTTAATCCAGATAATATCTCCTGGGGTTATCGCGGAGGGATACTTGATCTTAACGGCAACGATATCACTTTCACCCGCCTGCGGGTGTCTGATTATGGTGCGGTCATTGCAAACAAAGCCGCAAATAAATCCCACCTTACGCTGAATTTGTCTACGGCAAATAATGAAGAAGTCAGCGTCCCGATTGGTACTGTTAGTCCGTTTGGCGGAAAGGGTACACCCGGAAGTTTATATAGCCGTAATCTGAATGGACAGACGTCCTACTATATTCTTAAATCAGCGAGTTATGGCAACACCCTGTGGGGAAACAGCCTGAACAACCCTGCTGAATGGGAATACGTCGGCCATGATAAAAACAAGGCTGTTCAGTTAGTAAAAGACAGAGTACTGGCGGAACGTGCAAAACAACCGGTCATTTATCACGGTCAGCTTAATGGCAATATGGATGTGACTATCCCGCAATTACCGGGAGAACGTAAGGTGGTGATGGATGGTTCCGTAAATCTGCCTGGCGGAAACCTGAGTAAAGAGGGAGGGAGTCTGATTTTCCAGGGGCATCCCGTGATTCATGCATCCGTCAACGGCAGCACCCCAGTATCCCTGACCCAGAAAGACTGGGAAAACCGCGAGTTCACACTGAAAACGCTGTCGCTGAAAAATGCTGACTTCCATCTTTCACGTAATGCTACCCTGAATGGTGACATTCAGTCGGACAACAGCCATATAGCACTGGGCAGTAATAAGGTCATTATTGATAAAAATGACAGTACCGGTAATTACATCATTCCGGAGGAAGGTACATCTTCTCCAGTAGACAGCCAGTATCAGGGCAATATTACACTGCAAAAAGGCTCCACGCTGGACATCAACAACCGGTTCACTGGCGGGATTGAAGCCCATGACAGTAAGGTAAATGTCACCTCACCGGATGCCATGCTGCAGAACAGTGGTGTTTTCGTGAACTCCACCCTCTCTGTTCGGGACGGCGGTCATCTGACGGCGCAAAAAGGGCTCTACAGTGATGGTCGGGTTCAGATTGGGAAGAACGGTACGCTTTCCCTGAGCGGCACGCCGGAGAATGGCGCTGATAATACCTGGATGCCCGTACTGACATACATGACAGAAGGCTATGATTTAACCGGTGATAACGCCACGCTGGACATCAGCCA